>NZ_PTRE01000157.1 GCF_002965065.1 Escherichia sp. MOD1-EC7003 | reverse complement strand
TGGACATTAGTATCGGAAACAGGAAAGGGAGGCGAAAGACGGTTTAAATGATGCGCTTACCTTTGATTTGTGAGGACAGGCTCACAAGAAGAGATGGCAAATTCATTTGTTTCGTCAGTGGATTGTTCATACCCCTTCTTCACCTTCTCAGCAATCAGCTTTAGTTCCGCTTTTTCCGCTGCCGCCGCATCTGCAAAACTTTTTACTTGGCTTTGCCCGTTGGTGCCGACTTTCCCCCAACTGATATGCAACTCGTTTCCTTGTTGCTCTACCGCCCAGAATTTATGTGATTTGTCGTCCTGATAGATAAAACTCTTCATTTGCTTTTCCTGTGTTTTTATCCAGTTTCAGCGGATGCTAACAGTTAATGACAAAAATAAAGAGTGCAGAAAATGCAAGAAAACAACTTTAGGAATTCATAAAGAAAAGGCGCTACGAATGTAGCGCCTGGAGTGGGGATTATTTCACCTGGTGGCCTGGTTTTGCACCGGCATCCGGGCTTAACAGGAAGATATCTTTCCCGCCAGGACCCGCTGCCATTACCATCCCTTCGGAGATACCGAAGCGCATTTTGCGTGGTGCCAGGTTAGCCACCATAATGGTGTGACGACCAATCAGTGCCTGTGGATCTGGATAAGCAGAACGGATGCCGGAGAAGACATTGCGTTTTTCACCGCCGAGATCCAGCGTCAGGCGCAGCAGTTTGTCAGAGCCTTCAACAAACTCTGCGTTTTCGATCAGCGCTACGCGCAGGTCAACTTTGGCGAAATCATCAAAGGTGATGGTTTCCTGAATCGGATCATCTGCCAGCGGGCCAGTTACTGGTGCGGCAGTGGCTTTCACTTCTTCTTTAGACGCTTCCACCAGGGCTTCAACCTGCTTCATATCAATGCGGTTATACAGTGCCTTGAACGGATTCACTTTGTGACCCAGCAGCGGTTGCTGGATACCATCCCAGGTCAGTTCCATATTGAGGAATGTTTCTGCACGCTCAGTCAGTTTCGGCAGTACTGGCTTCAGATATGTCATCAGTACGCGGAACAGGTTAATGCCCATTGAGCAAATCGCTTGCAGATCGGCATCGCGGCCTTCCTGTTTTGCGACTACCCACGGAGCCTGTTCATCGACATAGCGGTTAGCCAGGTCAGCCAGCGCCATAATTTCGCGCACTGCTTTACCAAATTCGCGGCTTTCCCACGCTTCACCAATCACTTCAGCGGCATCGGTGAAGGTTTTGTACAGCTGCGGGTCAGCCAGTTCGCTTGCCAGTACGCCGTCAAAACGTTTGTTGATAAAGCCCGCGTTGCGGGACGCCAGATTCACCACTTTGTTAACGATATCGGCATTCACACGCTGAACGAAATCTTCCAGGTTCAGGTCGATATCATCAATACGTGAAGAGAGTTTCGCGGTGTAGTAGTAGCGCAGGCTGTCAGCGTCAAAATGATTCAGCCAGGTGCTGGCTTTAATAAAGGTGCCGCGAGACTTGGACATCTTCGCGCCGTTCACCGTCACATAGCCGTGAACAAACAGGTTGGTCGGCTTGCGGAAGTTGCTGCCCTCCAGCATTGCTGGCCAGAACAGGCTGTGGAAGTAAACGATATCTTTACCGATGAAGTGGTACAGCTCGGCGGTGGAGTCTTTCTTCCAGTATTCATCGAAACTTACGCTGTCGCCGCGCTTGTCGCACAGATTCTTGAATGAACCCATGTAACCAATCGGTGCGTCCAGCCAGACGTAGAAATATTTGCCTGGCGCGTTTGGAATTTCAAAACCGAAGTACGGCGCATCGCGGGAGATATCCCACTGTTGCAGGCCAGATTCAAACCACTCCTGCATTTTATTTGCCACCTGCTCCTGCAACGCGCCGCTGCGGGTCCATGCCTGCAACATTTCGCTGAAAGAGGGCAGATCAAAGAAGAAGTGTTCGGAATCTCGCATCACCGGCGTAGCACCAGAAACCACCGATTTCGGCTCGATCAGCTCCGTCGGGCTGTAGGTCGCGCCGCAGACTTCACAGTTATCGCCGTATTGATCTGGTGCTTTACATTTCGGGCAGGTGCCTTTCACAAAACGGTCCGGCAGGAACATGCCTTTTTCCGGATCGTAGAGCTGAGAGATGGTGCGGTTTTTAATAAAACCGTTCTCTTTCAGGCGAGTGTAGATAAGCTCCGACAACTGGCGGTTCTCTTCGCTGTGAGTTGAGTGATAGTTGTCATAGCTGATGTTAAAGCCTGCGAAATCAGTCTGATGCTCGAGACTCATTTCGCCAATCATCTGCTCTGGAGTGATACCAAGCTGCTGAGCTTTCAGCATGATCGGTGTACCGTGGGCATCGTCGGCGCAGATGAAGTTGACCTCGTGGCCGCGCATTCGCTGGTAACGGACCCAGACATCAGCCTGGATGTGCTCCAGCATATGGCCGAGGTGGATTGAGCCGTTAGCGTACGGCAGTGCGCACGTTACCAGAATTTTCTTCGCGACTTGAGTCATAGTAGGCATTACTTCTTTGTAGTGAAAAGGGGTTAGATAGTACCAAATGGGGCATGGTTACGTAAGTCCTACGCAAGCATCTTATGATGCATTATTAGGTAAGTACTTAGCTGTTAACTTCAGGTAAACTAATAGCGATAAGTTATCTTTATAAATAAGGAGTCGGGATGAGCGAACAATCCCAGGCCAAATCACCAGAAGCCTTGCGCGCAATGGTCGCCGGGACACTGGCCAATTTTCAGCACCCAACCCTGAAGCATAACCTCACCACGCTGAAAGCGTTGCATCATGTCGCCTGGATGAACGACACGTTGCATGTGGAACTGGTTATGCCGTTCGTCTGGCATAGCGCGTTCGAAGAGTTAAAAGAGCAATGTAGCGCCGAACTGCTGCGCATCACTGGGGCGAAAGCTATCGACTGGAAACTGTCGCATAACATTGCCACTCTGAAACGCGTGAAGAATCAGCCGGGAATTAACGGCGTGAAGAACATTATTGCGGTCAGTTCCGGTAAAGGCGGCGTGGGTAAATCCTCCACGGCGGTAAACCTGGCGCTGGCACTGGCGGCTGAAGGGGCGAAAGTCGGTATTCTGGACGCCGATATCTATGGCCCATCAATCCCCACCATGCTGGGCGCAGAAAATCAGCGTCCAACTTCGCCAGACGGTACTCATATGGCACCGATTATGTCTCATGGTCTGGCAACCAACTCGATTGGTTATCTGGTCACTGACGATAACGCGATGGTGTGGCGTGGCCCGATGGCGAGCAAGGCGTTAATGCAGATGTTGCAGGAAACCTTGTGGCCAGATCTCGACTATCTGGTGCTCGATATGCCGCCAGGCACCGGTGACATTCAGTTGACGCTGGCGCAAAACATTCCTGTAACTGGTGCGGTTGTGGTAACTACACCGCAAGATATTGCGCTTATTGATGCCAAAAAAGGTATCGTGATGTTCGAGAAGGTCGAAGTTCCGGTACTTGGTATTGTTGAGAACATGAGTGTGCACATTTGCAGTAACTGTGGTCACCACGAACCGATCTTCGGTACTGGCGGCGCAGAGAAACTGGCAGTGAAATATCACACGCAGTTGCTGGGGCAAATGCCGTTACATATCAGCCTGCGTGAAGACCTCGACAAAGGCACTCCTACCGTTATCAGCCGTCCGGAGAGTGAATTTACCGCTATCTACCGCCGGTTGGCTGACTGTGTTGCAGCTCAGCTTTACTGGCAGGGTGAAGTCATTCCAGGCGAGATTTCCTTCCGCGCGGTCTAACGCGCATTAACCTTTCTGGTTACTCTTCATACACCGCAGCAATGTTATATTGATGCGGTGTATTTACTTTTGCAGATGTAATAACCACTTTTTTAATGCTGCGAATATTCTGCGGTACTTAGTCCGAAACTGTACAAAGTCGATTGATCGCACAGGCAATGCTTCTTTATCATCCTTCGTAGCTGTGTAGTGGATGTACAGCTATAGTTTGTTATGCACACAATCTATCCAGGCATAACCTTTACAACAGGGATAACGTTCAATGAATAAGTATTGGTTGTCAGGAATTATTTTTCTTGCCTATGGATTGGCTTCTCCCGCGTTCTCTTCAGAAACTGCCACATTAACGATTAATGGCAGGATCAGTCCTCCAACATGCAGTATGGCTATGTTGAATGGTCAACCTCAGCAGCATTGTGGTCAGTTAACGTATAATATTGATACCCGTCATCAGGTTTCTTCGCCAGTCAAAGGTGTAACGACAGAAGTGGTTGTTGCAGGTAGCGATAGCAAACGTCGAATCGTGTTAAATCGCTACGATTAATATGGCAGCGTGGTTTTAATCGGATTTAGAAAGCCGAAATCATTTATATGAATGATTTCGGCTTTTTTATTGCTATCAGCAATACCGATTACAGAAATCTGCATTGATTAATAGATGCCATGAATGTTTCATACTATTAAGTATTTGTTGTGTTTATATTGCAATAGTTAATTTGCTTTAAATCAATAAAACAATATGTTTACATTGCGGTAACTTTTTCGGTGTGAGAAATTTGTTTCCAAGAGATACAAACTCTTAACAACCAAAAATAAATCTTATTAAGGAACATATTATGAAACGTTCAATTATTGCTGCCGCTGTCTTTTCTTCTTTTTTTATGAGCGCTGGAGTATTTGCTGCAGACGTTGATACCGGAACTTTAACCATTAAAGGGAATATTGCAGAATCTCCGTGTAAATTTGAAGCGGGTGGCGATTCAGTAAGTATCAATATGCCACCTGTACCAACCACTGTCTTTGAAGGTAAAGCGAAATATGCAACTTATGATGATGCGGTCGGTGTAACCAGTAGCATGCTGAAAATTACTTGTCCGGAGACTAGTGAGGACGTAAAACTTTCGTTGATCACTAACGAGAAAATTATCGGTAATGATAAGGCAATATCAAGTAGTAATGACACCGTAGGGTACTATCTCTATTTGGGTGATAGCAGTAACGAACTGGATGTGTCCGCACCGTTTAATATCAAAGATTATAAAACTGCGGATGGACAATATGCTATTCCGTTTAAGGCTAAATATCTGAAGTTGACCGACAGTAGTGTTGCATCTGGTTCTGTTAATTCATCATTGGTTATGCGTGTTGCCCAGGATTAAATATTTACAATAACTAATGCTCGTTTTTCTCCAGGAATTAAAAATGGCCACCATATTCATGGTGGCCAGCATAAATATAAGAGGCATTAAGATGAAAGAGTTATTATCTTTACTCATCTCTTCTATGATATTTCCCGCGCATGCTGGAATGGTTATTTACGGGACTCGTATCATTTACCCGGCAGAACAGAAAGAAGTTATGGTACAACTGATGAATCAAGGGAATCGCTCTTCGCTGGTGCAGGCGTGGATTGATGATGGCGACACGTCTCTGCCGCCAGAAAAAATTCAGGTTCCTTTCATACTAACGCCGCCAGTAGCGAAAGTAGTGGCTAATTCCGGACAACAAATAAAAATTAAAGTTATGCCTAATAAATTGCCAGTTAATAAGGAAAGCATCTTTTATCTTAATATCCTGGATATTCCACCGAATAGCCCTGAAGACGAAGGAAAGAATACGTTAAAATTTGCCATGCAAAACAGAATTAAGTTATTTTACCGACCAGTAGGTATCACCCCGGTAAATAAAGCAACATTTAAAAAATTGCAGATGAATCGTAGTGGCAATAATTTAATTATAAAAAATGATTCTCCAAATTGGGTAACGATTTCTGATATAAAAGCTAATAATGTTAAAGTGAATTATGAAACAATCATGGTTGCACCACTGGAAAGTCAGAATGTCAGTGTAAAAAATAATAGTGCAAATAGTTGGCATCTGACCATTATCGATGACCATGGCAACTATATTAGTAACAAAATTTAATTGCAGGAGCCACCTATGTTGAGAATGACCCCACTTGCATCAGCAATCGTAGCGTTATTGCTCGGCATTGAAGCTTATGCAGCTGAAGAAACCTTTGATACCCATTTTATGATAGGTGGAATGAAAGACCAGCAGATTACAAATATTCGTCTTGATGATAATCAACCCTTGCCGGGGCAGTATGACATCGATATTTATGTCAATAAGCAATGGCGCGGGAAATATGAGATTATGGTTAAAGACACCCCGCAAGAAACATGTTTATCGAGGGAAATTATCAAACGGCTAGGAATTAATACCGATAACTTCGCCAGCGATAAGCAATGTTTAACATTTGAGCAACTCGTTCAGGGTGGAAGCTATATCTGGGATATCGGGGTTTTTCGTCTCGATTTCAGTGTCCCGCAAGCCTGGGTGGAAGAACTGGAAAGTGGCTATGTTCCACCGGAAAACTGGGAGCGGGGTATTAATGCGTTTTATACCTCTTATTACGTAAGTCAGTATTACAGTGATTACAAAGCCTCGGGCAATAGTAAGAGCACCTATGTACGTTTTAACAGCGGGTTAAATTTGCTGGGATGGCAACTGCATTCAGATACCAATTTTAGCAAAACGGATAATAATCCTGGGGAGTGGAAGAGTAACACACTGTATCTGGAGCGTGGTTTTGCACAAATTCTCGGTACTTTGCGCGTTGGTGATATGTACACGTCAGCCGATATCTTTGATTCCGTTCGCTTCAGCGGGGTACGGTTATTTCGTGATATGCAGATGTTGCCAAACTCAAAGCAAAATTTTACCCCACGCGTGCAGGGTATTGCCCAGAGTAACGCGTTGGTAACCATTGAACAGAACGGTTTTGTTGTTTATCAGAAAGAGGTTCCGCCCGGTCCGTTTTCTATTACTGATCTACAGTTAGCGGGCGGTGGTGCGGATCTCGATGTTAGTGTTAAGGAAGCTGATGGTTCCGTGACCACTTATCTGGTGCCTTATGCGGCGGTGCCTAATATGTTGCAACCTGGCGTGTCAAAATATGATTTTGCGGCGGGTCGTAGCCATATTGAAGGGGCGAGCAAACAAAGTGATTTTGTTCAGGTGGGTTATCAGTATGGTTTTAATAATTTATTGACGTTGTATGGCGGCTCGATGGTCGCAAATAATTATTACGCGTTCACTTTTGGGACTGGCTGGAATACACGCATTGGTGCAATTTCCGTCGATGCTACGAAGTCGCATAGTAAGCAAGACAACGGCGATGTGTTTGACGGGCAAAGTTATCAAATTGCCTACAACAAATTTTTGAGCCAAACATCAACGCGTTTTGGTCTGGCAGCCTGGCGCTATTCTTCGCGTGATTACCGGACGTTTAACGATCACGTTTGGGCAAACAATAAAGATAATTATCGCCGTGATGAAAACGATGTCTATGACATTGCCGATTATTATCAGAACGATTTTGGCCGTAAAAATAGCTTCTCTGCCAATATGAGCCAGTCATTGCCAGAAGGCTGGGGTTCTGTGTCCTTAAGTTCCTTATGGCGAGATTACTGGGGGCGTAGCGGTAGCAGTAAAGATTATCAGTTGAGTTATTCCAACAACCTGCGGTGGATAAGCTATACCCTCGCGGCAAGCCAGGCGTATGACGAGAATCATCATGAAGAGAAACGTTTTAATATTTTTATATCGATTCCCTTTGACTGGGGTGATGACGTTACGACGCCTCGTCGGCAAATATATCTGTCTAACTCAACGACGTTTGATGATCAGGGTTTTGCCTCAAACAATACGGGATTATCGGGAACTGTTGGAAGCCGGGATCAGTTTAACTATGGGGTAAACCTGAGTCATCAGCATCAGGGAAATGAAACGACAGCTGGAGCGAATTTAACCTGGAATGCGCCGGTTGCGACAGTGAATGGCAGTTATAGTCAGTCGAGTACTTATCGACAGGCTGGAGCCAGTGTTTCAGGGGGCATTGTCGCCTGGTCAGGCGGCGTTAATCTGGCGAACCGTCTTTCCGAAACGTTTGCGGTGATGAATGCGCCAGGAATTAAAGATGCTTATGTCAATGGGCAAAAATACCGCACAACAAACCATAATGGAGTGGTGGTATACGATGGAATGACACCTTATCGGGAAAATCACCTGATGCTGGATGTGTCGCAAAGCGATAGCGAAACAGAATTGCGCGGTAACAGGAAAATTGCCGCACCTTATCGTGGCGCGGTTGTGCTGGTTAATTTTGATACCGATCAGCGAAAGCCCTGGTTTATAAAAGCGTTAAGAGCGGATGGGCAACCATTAACGTTTGGTTATGAAGTCAATGATGTCCATGGTCACAATATTGGTGTTGTCGGCCAGGGAAGCCAGTTATTTATTCGCACCAATGAAGTACCGCCATCGGTTAATGTGGCAATTGATAAGCAACAAAGACTTTCATGCACAATCACCTTCGGTAAAGAGATTGATGAAAGTAAAAACTATATCTGTCGGTGAGAGGTGGAATATTATGTTCAGAAATGGAATGTTACTAATATTTATTTTATGGGCTAATTTTACCTGGGCTGGATGTCGTACTACTGCATCATTAAATATTACTGATAGCATTAATGTGGGGGAAGTTTTAGCGAATGAGGTTTCCTTTAGTAAAAGTGTCGTGTTTACTGGAATATCTTGTGATACGAGTACGGATAAAATAGTTTATAAAAATATCAAAAGTGATTGGGTTGAAGTTGGGCCTTTTGGTAATGGCGAAAAATTAAAGGTTAAAATAGAGCCTTTAAGTAAAACCAGTGACACGATTGGGAAATTCAGCAATGTGCAGGCAGAATTACCCTATGTGGTTAAAATTGCCAGAGGTACACCTGATTTTAGTGGAGAAAGAAAACCCATCTGGTTTATTTCAGATACTGTAATTGCAAATATTGGCGGTGAGTCATCTTCATCCATCGACTTTTGGTTGAGTATTTGCAATGCATTGAAGATTAACTGGTGTGTAAATTATCTCACCAGCAAACTGGCAGGGGATACATTTACGCTTGGGTTAAGTATTTCCTATTACCCTAAAAATACGACCTGTAAGCCTGAAAACACAATAATAAAAGTAGATGATATCGCCTTGTTCCAGCTCAGAAACCAGGGAAAGATTACAGCGAACAGTAAGAAAGGAATAATTACGTTGAAATGTGATAATCTTTTCGGCGACAAAAAACAAACATCGCGAAATATGGCTGTATATCTTTCTAGTAGTGACTTAGTAACAGGAAGTAATACTATTTTGCGTGGTAATACAGATAATGGTGTAGGATTTGTGTTGGATCTAACAGAACCACCACAAGGGACTGAACCCACCATCAAATTTGCTGTTAGCGGCGGTCAGGGCGCGGCGACATCATTATGGAAAACAGATAAACCTGGGGATTCTTTAAATAGCAATATTATTAATATACCAGTCATTGCCAGTTATTACGTCTACGATACAAAGAAAGTTAAATCTGGCGCTCTGGAGGCTACCGCCCTAATCAACGTGAAATATGACTAATAACAAGCAAGACGAGCAAGTGGCTAATAATAAAAAATAACAAGGTGTCTGCATTTCCCCCTCTCTTCGAGGGGGCTTTTTTTAGCGATGATAAAAAATCTCACCGTCGTAGGCTTTAATGATTTTACCGTCGGTATCGTTGATCAACACGTACGCGCCACCCATATAGGTCCAGTGCGTCCCGACATCAGGCGCGGGCAGGTTACGTAACTGCCACTGCTTAATGTTGTACTCATCGGTACGGTACATCTCCGGGACGGTATCGCCTGGTTTGAAATGCTTAAAGTCAGCAATGAAACTGCTTAACTCATACTTAGAAATTCCCGAGGTATTGGTCGAACCCGCGGTGGCTGGTGCGGCCCAGGCGGCACTGGTGACCAGCAAAAGCGCACCCAGCAACATCTTATTTTTAATGGTCATATACTCTCCACTTTGGGGATCTGTAATATCAGTCGCATATCTTTCCTGCCATACAATATAACTGACAAGCGATATTTTGTTAGTGATCCCATGATTTCGTAAAAAGTGTAAATCAAAGGATGCCCTAAAAGCATCCTCATCGGGTGAGGAGTCAGCGGAAATAGCTGATTTAAGAATCATCCTGGGTTGAAGATAACATGCAAGTCTATCGCATTATGCCCATAAAGCCATGCACACCCATATATAAACCAACTAAGCCAATCAACAAACTGGAGAAATAGGGGGCGCGTTTAGCGAGAGTGTTAAATCCGCTCCAGCGTTTTGCGACCTGCTGAACGCTGATTGCTGCGCCGACGCCTACGGTGACCAGCGTTAACGCCAGGCCAATGCTGAAACTGACGACCAGTGTTGCGCCCAGTGTCAGGGCTTTCAACTGAATGCAAATCAACAGCACGGTAATCGCCGCCGGGCAGGGGATCAGTCCACCTGTTAAACCAAACAATAAAATTTGCCAGTTGGTCACTTCTCTGCCATCGAAGCGTCGTTTGATGTCATTAGCGTGGGCTTGCGCATGAGCATCCTGATACTCGCCATGTTCGTGATGGTGATGATGTCCATGGTCGTGGTGATGTTCGTGGTTGTGATGATTTTCATGGTCGTGGTGATGTTCATGATCGTGATGATGCTCATGATCATGCCCGTGCATATTCTCCAGCCAGTTGCGTTCGCCACGCCAGGTACGCCAGAACATCCAGAACGCGGTGCCAAGAATGATCACTGCGGAAATCAGCTGGAGCCACGGTTCTGCTGATTGCGCAGTAAAGCGTTTGCTGATCACCATCCCGCCAAAGGCGATCAACCAGACCACCGCAGTATGCGAAATAGTCGCCGCCAGCCCAAGCATCACCGCCTGTTTAATGGTGCCTTTAATGGCGATGATAAACGCTGCCATCATCGTTTTTGAGTGCCCCGGTTCCAGGCCATGAAGCGCGCCAAGTAAGATGGCGCTGGGGATGAAGAACCAGGCGTTTCCTTGCTGAAGAAGAGTGGTAAATTCGGTCATGATAATAATTCTTAGTATTAAGTCGGCAATCTGATTCTACTCCCCCCCAGTACATTATTACTACCCCCCAGTAGATTAATAGTGCTATGATTTTTCATGTTATTGTTAACCAGGTGTTGCCATGTCTCATACAATCCGTGATAAACAAAAACTGAAAGCGCGTGCCAGTAAGATTCAGGGCCAGGTTGTGGCGCTCAAGAAAATGCTCGACGAGCCGCACGAATGCGCTGCAGTTTTACAACAGATTGCAGCTATCCGTGGCGCAGTAAACGGTCTGATGCGGGAAGTGATTAAGGGGCATCTGACGGAACACATCGTTCACCAGGGGGATGAGCTAAAACGTGAAGAAGATCTGGATGTCGTTCTGAAGGTGCTGGATTCTTATATCAAATAATTTATTAACGCTATTGTAAAACAGTCGTTTTTCCTCGTTTACAACGCGTGCGCCGGACATTACCATTCTTCTCTGCGATTTATCATCGCAACCAAACGACTCGGGGTGCCCTTCTGCGTGAAGGCTGAGAAATACCCGTATCACCTGATCTGGATAATGCCAGCGTAGGGAAGTCACAGACCACCAGGTCATTGCTTCTTCACGTTATGGCAGGAGCAAACTATGCAAGTCGACCTGCTGAGTTCCGCGCAATCCGCGCACGCGTTACACCTCTTTTACCAACACTCTCCTCTTGTGCATTGCATGACTAATGATGTGGTGCAAACCTTTACTGCCAATACCTTGCTGGCGCTCGGTGCATCGCCGGCAATGGTTATCGAAACCGAAGAGGCCAGTCAGTTTGCGGCCATCGCCAGTGCGTTGCTGATTAACGTTGGCACGCTGACGCAGCCACGAGCGCAAGCGATGCGCGCTGCCGTTGAGCAGGCAACACTATCACAAACGCCCTGGACGCTTGATCCCGTTGCGGTGGGGGCACTCGATTATCGCCGCCGTTTTTGTCTGGAACTCCTGCCTCTTAAACCAAGCGCCATACGTGGTAATGCTTCGGAAATCATGGCATTAGCTGGCGTTGCTAATGGTGGACGGGGAGTGGATACCACTGACGCAGCAGCTAACGCGATACCCGCTGCACAAACACTGGCACGGGAAACCGGCGCAATCGTCGTGGTCACTGGCGAGGTGGATTATGTTACCGATGGGCGTCGCACCGTTGGCATTCACGGTGGCGATCCGTTAATGACCAAAGTGGTAGGAACTGGCTGTGCATTATCGGCAGTCGTCGCCGCCAGTTGTGCATTACCCGGCGATACTCTGGAAAATGTGGCTTCTGCCTGTCACTGGATGAAACAAGCCGGAGAACGCGCAGTCGCCAGAAGCGAGGGACCGGGCAGTTTTGTTCCGCATTTCCTCGATGCGCTCTGGCGGCTGACACAGGAGGTGCAGGCATGAAACGGATTAATGCTCTGACGATTGCTGGCACTGACCCGAGTGGTGGCGCAGGGATTCAGGCCGATCTCAAAACCTTCTCGGCACTTGGCGCTTATGGTTGCTCAGTTATTACTGCACTGGTGGCGCAAAACACCCGTGGTGTGCAGTCGGTGTATCGCATTGAGCCTGATTTTGTCGCCGCCCAGCTTGATTCCGTGTTCAGCGATGTGCGGATCGACACCACCAAAATTGGCATGCTGGCAGAAACGGATATTGTTGAAGCAGTGGCAGAACGGCTGCAACGTTATCAGATTCAAAACGTGGTGCTGGATACCGTTATGCTGGCGAAAAGCGGCGATCCACTGCTTTCACCTTCAGCGGTTGCCACACTGCGCAGTCGATTATTGCCACAGGTTTCATTAATAACGCCAAACTTGCCCGAAGCTGCTGCCTTGCTCGACGCGCCACACGCGCGTAACGAACAGGAAATGCTGGAACAGGGACGTGAATTATTGGCGATGGGCTGTGGCGCAGTGCTGATGAAAGGTGGTCATTTGGATGATGAACAAAGTCCGGACTGGCTGTTTACCTGTGAGGGGGAACAACGGTTTACTGCGCCGCGCATTATGACCAAAAACACCCACGGCACTGGTTGTACGCTCTCTGCGGCGTTGGCTGCACTACGTCCTCGCCATTCAAACTGGGCTGACACCGTTCTGGAGGCAAAAAGCTGGCTTTCATCGGCGTTAGCCCAGGCCGACACGCTGGAAGTTGGTCACGGTATTGGTCCGGTTCACCACTTCCATGCCTGGTGGTGAGCACCGTACTATAGCTGCTTTGGTTATTGTCAGTCTTTGGCACTGACATTCAGGGATGAAACCAATGCAGCTGAGAATTACCAGTCGAAAAAAATTCACCGCTTTATTATGCGCTCTTGGGCTAATTTCCATCGTTGCAATTTATCCGCGTCAGACGGTGAACTTTTTCTATTCGACAGCAATTCAGATTAAAGACTACATCCACTTCTACGGTTACCGCCCGGTCAAATCTTTTGCTATTCGCATTCCTGCCAGTTACACCATTCACGGAATAGATGTTTCGCGCTGGCAGGCGCGGATCGACTGGCAGCGGGTGGCAAAAATGCGCGATAACGGTATTCGCTTACAGTTTGCTTTTATTAAGGCGACAGAAGGTGAAAAGCTGGTGGACCCCTATTTTTCGCGTAACTGGCAACTAAGCCGCGAAAATGGCCTGCTGCGCGGGGCGTATCACTATTTTTCCCCGTCGGTATCCGCTTCAGTTCAGGCACGATTATTTTTACAAACGGTGGATTTTGCCCACGGCGACCTGCCTGCGGTACTGGACGTTGAAGAGCGAGGAAAATTATCGGCGAAGGAATTACGCAAGCGGATAAGTCAGTGGCTAAAAATGGTCGAAAAAAGCACGGGAAAAAAGCCGATTATTTATTCTGGTTCGGTGTTTTATCAGGCCAATCTGGCAGGCTATTTTGATGAGTATCCCTGGTGGATTGCCCACTATTATCAACGTGTTCCGGACAGCGGTTCACGGATGTGGCGTTTCTGGCAGCATTCTGATCTTGGTCGGGTAGACGGTATTAACGGCCCGGTGGATTTTAATGTGTTTAATGGGACGGTGGAGGAGTTGCGCGTATTTGCCGGTTTCCCCGACAACAAGCGGAAAACGCAACAAAATCAGAATTTAGGGGGGTGATAGACCACCTCACTCTACGAGTATCATGAGGCAACTTCACAAAAAGGATTGCAGAATGATACCTGTAGAATGGATTCGCCAACAAGACTATACCACTATTGTTGATTGGGCACTGGTATTAACCGAAAAAGAACGTCTTCTGACGCTTAAAATTTTGCAGGAAGCTGATTACTCTTCACTTTTTCCAGGCGAAGATGTACACGATGCATTCTCGTTGGCCAAAGTGCTATGTGCGCGCACCTATGCAGAACAAAAGCTGTTTCCAATAAGCTGGCCCGTAAAGCAAACTGAATTTCATCGACTGCTGTGTAGCCGTAAAAGTGCTATACATGATTCACTTATTACTTTTTTTACTCATATAACCCCCGATTATCTCGAAAAAGTAATAAAAGATTTGTTGCTCTATACGCAAACCTATCCAAACGTTCGCCTTATGTGGCGTTTGTTTCAACATGGGTGGATAAAATTCGATGAATTATCATTTGCCAGCGCCTTATTTCACGTCGAAATGTATTCCCGCAATGTTCAGGATGAAATGGCCTGGTTACGGGAGAATCCACAGATAATAGAAACGGTAATTTTACCCTTCTCACAATATGACGTTCCGGTGCTTTTGCGTAGTCATTTTCATATGGCCGACAGCACACATCACTGTGGTATTGTTACCGAATTTTGGGACGACGTTTTTGCGCAGTTATATGCGGAAGGTCGCATCCCGCGCACGTTGATTGCCGAATTACTCTCCTCCTTAACGCTAAGTTTTAAAAAGGGGCGTCTTGACTGGCACATCCGGTTAATCAAAATGTTCGCCCCCAGCGACGATGAGTGGCTGGCTAATCAGCACTTGCTGCTGGCAGCGCTATATGCCAGCAACAATACGGTGCTGAAGTTTGCCGTTCAGACGCTGCATAAGATTAGTGAGCGAAATACTTTTGATCATGCGGCTTTTATGCAGCATCTTCCGGCGATAACCGGGCGAGAAAAATGCGATAAATCATTGCTGCTTGCGCTGGATATGATCGGCAAACTAGCGGAGCGTTTCCCGGAATATCGTGCTTCACTGGCACAAAATATTTCTGGTATGTTACTTCAACAAAATGAAAAGGTGCAACTCGGCGTCGCACAATTAATGGTGAAATATTCATCCATTGCTGAATTATCCCCCTGGGTTGAACCGTATCGGGAAGGGCTAAAATGCAGTGTCGCCGCGTTATTACAAAGTGAAAGGGTGCAGGTGAGCGAACATTTGATCCCGGCACTGGAATATAACTCTGTTGTTGTGCCGGATAACTGGGATTCGCTGTTATTTCATACCGGGAAAATGCTTGCCAGTAAAGAAGTGCTGGACGTTGAGCTTTTTTATAGCGGAGTTATTGCCTTACAGGAGAGCATCCCCGCGGATTATAAAACACAATTGCAGCCATATTATAAAAAGCTACAGAAGAAATATCTGCAATCGACCTTGTTGTATACGCTGCGGGATTTCTTTTTACAGTGGCTGACGGGGGGACAGCCTCCGATGCCGGAGAAATACGAGCGTCGGTTTCCGCATTTGCAAAACCAGAACCGGTTAGTGCTTGAGCGACTGCGTGACCACTGCCATCTATCTTTGCTTTCAACACCGACGCACACACCGTTTTATGTCTCGCCACAGGCGCTGGTGGCGCGTTTACTGGAACATGAACGGCAGCAATATCCGGTCGATCTTGATGATTTGATTGTTGCCTGTAACCGCATTTTACCGGGCGAGGTCGCGCCGAAAGTAAGGCAGCGGGCATTAATGCTGAAAGGAAATTATGCCTGCGCCGTGCATTATTTATTGGGTGTGACGGATGAAATTTCAGCCGCCAGTGACGAATTATTGCCGCTATGGACGCAAGTCACCCGTACGCGTGACGCCAACGGTGTTTATCCACAGTTTGCGTCGCTGGAGCAAGCGGCCTGGCCTGCGGTAATGCAGCCTTTACGTGCAGCGTGGAAAGTGTGTACTCATACCTATGAAGGTTACACCTGGCTTAAATTGGCGGTGAACAACCAACTGCGATCTTTTTGGGGGAATGACCAGACAGAGTCATATTCAATACGTTATTACTACTCAAGTCAGCGTATTTTTGATTGTTGTTCAATGGGCGATTTTTTATATTGTTTATCCCTTGTGCCACATTATATTGACTCCTTATTAATAAAATCCATACCGGATACTGCTTCCAGTTTCGATGTGAATAATATAGACGGTTGTATTTATCCGTTACAGTTCTTGCTGGAAAATCAACTGCGTGTACATCACGGTGGTTGGATTTATATTGCGGTCTGCCTGCTATTTAAGAAAAAAGTCAGTCGTGATTTGGCCGCAGAGTATATACAGTTAGCGTTACAACAAGAATTTATCGACCGAACCTATTTGAGTGAGTGCATTGCTGACTTACTGATGCATAAATTTGCACCGATTAATCGTTTTATTGAATATCTGAATGGATACAATCGTGATCCACTGGCACGCGCGTTTCAACAGCAAATTTTAACTGCATGTATCAGTAAGGCAGAGGAGAAAAATCTGCCAGTGAATTATAAAAAATTGCTGGCTTTTGATTCAGAATTCAATAGTCAAGGAGGTGAAAAATGAACGATTTTAAAGAACGCTACTGCAAAATCATCGAGTCAGGGAATGCTGAACAATTAATTGCATTTTTGAAAACGCTGGATGAAAAAGCGCGGAAAGGGTTAGTTCCATTGATAAAAAAAGATGTTAAAAGATTATCAAAGTACAGTGAACTGTCCAAAGGTCGTTGGGGGATTGTTGGAACAAAAAATCAACTCGATATGTTAGGCGTGGCAACCGTAACGTGTTATTCCAGAAAGGATTGTAAAAGTATTCCACATCGTTTGCTTCATAGTAATTATGCGCTGGATAAAGCACTGGCGTGGTGCTGCCCCGAATGGTTAACTGATTATATTAATAGTTTTAACGATCAAATTCCACTCAACTACGAGCAAATAAGCGATTGGTTAACTGCCGGATATCTCAGCAGCGTATCGCCTGAAATTATTGCCCTGGCCATTGCTTATTCTTCTTTATCACTGGAAAAACATGCCCTGACGCTGGATAGCCATATCTGGACGATATTTCATCATTCATGTGGTATCTCATTGATAGATCGTTGGTATCCTAATGAAGAAAAACCATCCGGAGCGGGTGAACAGAAATGGATCTATATTTTCATAAAATATACACAAAATAATCGTATTGACAGAATGAGAGTGCTGAAAGAATGCCTGCTTGCGGTTAATCGTAATTTTAATCGGGAACAAACCTGCTGGTATGCTTCGCTGCTAATTGCGCTGGAGCCGAAACCTGATGAGTGCCTGCAATTGCAGGATGAACTATTTTCTGCGTTTCTCTGTCCGCAAACGAAACCAATAAATACTGCCCTACAGATGGTGGGGAAAATCATCGAGCATTCAGAATTTCATGTCGATGACTTTATCGCCCAGTTGCCAGTGTTGTTTTCTTCAACGACCAAAGGAATTATAAACAGTAGTTTAATGTTGGCCGACAAACTGGCTAAACGGCATCTGGATAAAAAAACAGAAATATGTTGTTCTGTTACCAACATATTTCTGAGTAAGGACGTTAGTCTACAAACTAAAGCCGCAAAACTGCTGGTTAAATATGGCGAGGCGACAGATCCAGAACTCAGTGCGCTGCTAATGAGCTATACGGAGAGTTTGTTATCCGACGCGCGTGAGCTACTGGCTGATTTTCTTGATGCGCAAACGGTGATGACAGATGAACCGGAAGAAATCACAGCATTTCTGCCTCTCATGCACGAAGATAACCGTATCCCAGAAGTAGAAACCTGGGATGATTTTATCTTTTTTGCCGGTAGAACATTCCTTAATCTTGAATCATATCATTTTGACCAGTTGCCTGCTGTGTTATTACGCTTCGCACCCGAAATTAATGGGGGTAACGTCAGCCAACTGGAATCAGCCTTTTTACAGGCAATGAAAGCACTTGATAGCATCTCACATTTTGAGGGAATGTTAGCCTGTTTCTTTCTGGAATATGCTGGAGATTTAATTTCTCGTTTTCCACAACATACACATCAAATTCAATCAATTCATGAAAGATTCCTGCTATTAAAAAATTCGGATGATAGATGGAAAAAAATAGACTGGGGATTTCATCCTTATGATCAGGAGGATAAAAAAAGATGCCGCTCCTGGATTGAGTTTTTTAAAAATGTCTTACTGTTGTTGAAAAATAATGTACAACTTCCATTACTCTCGACGCCAACACATTTACCTTGCTTTATCGACCCAACGGTGTTTGTACTACGTCTTGCACAATACCAGCAAGTGGGAGTGGAACCCGGTAGCCAGGATATGCAACTGGCAATACAGCGTTGTGTATTTACCGGTCCACAGCCTGATATTTCGCACCTTAACACCGAGTATGCCGCGTTAGTGCGCTATCTGTTTTCCGGTGAACAGCAAGCGTTAACACAAATTGAGCATGATGAGTGGAAACTGGCAGCCATCATTACCCGTTGTGCGGTGGCTCCTGATACTAACTCTTTTGATATCGGTTATTCTTTGCTGGAGAAACATGGACTGCCAATGGAACTATTGAGCACTCTTTTTCCCTGGTTTCTTAAGGAAAATAGCGTCAGTGGTTCCCCGGTAAAAACGTTCAATTTTGACGTCACTACTCTTTTTCAGCGACCAGATACCCCAATGTTCTATGCTGATAGCTTTATGCCTTGCGCTAAATACAGTTACTTTGGTGGAGAATATAAGCGGCGCACGATTTACGCTTTCCCCTGGCAGTGTGATGTAACACTGATGCGTTTTATTGAAATGAATTTTCATGACACCCGTATTTCCTCTACCAGCTCCAGTCTGGAGATCCTCCAGGCGCTTTATGATTTACCATTGGCGCTTTCGCCAATGGGCCACTTACTGATTGCTTTATGTATGCTCCATGCCGACAAAACAGTCCGCGCTCTTGCTGGCGAACTCTGGTTAAACAAACTACGCCACCCTCAAGGCGTTAACTCCACCCATATCGGCGACATCCTTGGTCGGCTGGAAAAAGAGAACTGGGCACCGCTGAAGCGCTTTACCGATCTGACGATGCAATCGTTACTCAATATTAGCGCGCGCCACAACCGGGCGTTGCTGGAGATGGTTTGTGCTATGGATAGCCACCTGAGCACGGTCAAAATCACTAATTATAAAAAACTCACCGAACTTAAACTCGAACTCACAAGGAAATCATAAATGGAAGAAACATTAACGTATAGTTACAACATTCCTTCCGTTTTGCAAAAGGCAGACGGGCAGGACGAGTTGCGGCTGGCGAAATACAGTGAGATTCAGAAACCTTCCGACGCGCCCTGCTTTTTTATTGGTCAGGTTAAACAGCCTTTTATGATGGCACGCTGCCTGCTGGCGTTGGCAAATGTGGTGAAGGCCAGTTTCAATTTGTCGCCTGCGCAGTTAGCGTTGCTGAAGGACCCGATTGTTAGCGCGGGTTATGAGCGGGTACGATTTGAGGGTTTTTCTCATTGTGCTGGCGTTTATGCGCGTCTGGACATTTTACCGGAGGGGCTAAACGGTGACTTTTTACAAAGTGGCACCACCAACGTTGATTTCAACCAACCGATGTTATCGGCGCTGGCAGGTATTCGTAATAATGAAACCGTCACGCTGTCGGTAGGGCAAAAAGCGGTCGGCCTGCATCTGGAAAATCAACAGATTATTGAACGTAAAGTGCCGTTGCCCGTGAAATGGATCAAGGGGTTGAGTAGCGTTCAGGTTTATCTGGCGCAGTCGGAAAATAGCTTCACTCTGTCAAAGATTCAGGCGCAACAACTCTTTCGCTCTCTCCCGAAAGGACAGGTGAGAACCGATTATTACCTGGTTATGCGCGGCAATATGCAGCAGTTTTCACCCGTGAAATCTGCCTCGGCCATTTGTATTGGCGGGTTACATCGTCTGCGTTTGTTGGAGCCGTTGCTACCGTTTATTGACAAACTTCAGGTTTTCGCTCATCCACAAATGCAATCAACGACCTGGCAGCTTTATATGGGAGAGATGCGTTTTAGTTTGTCGCTATCGCGCGACTGCTGGCGTGGATTTTCTGGTGAAGGGGCAACACTTGATGCGCTGAACGAGGGGATTGATGAAGGCTGGCTGGCGATATTCAATGAACAGGCGCAGGCTAATCAAACCATTAACCCAGCATTTTTCTCCTCACCGGGAGGCGCGTGGTTGTCGAAAACCGATACACTCTCGGCACAACTGGCGGCGATGGGTCTACTGGGATTCGACCTGGAAGAGGGAACTTATTTCTATCGTCAGTTGCCGTTTAAGCTTTCTCGTATTCTGGGGCTGAATCCGCGTTTAAAGGGGGCAGAGAAATTAATCGTCGATGAAAAAGTGGCGATTGTCAGCCAACAGGCAGGCCGGACCGAAGCACGCGTTGCGGGGAGTGGCGTGCAGCATACAGTCATCATTGATGCCAGCGGAGAACGCTGTACCTGTGAGTGGTTCAGTAAATATCAGGGTGAGCGCGGGCCGTGCAAGCACGTGCTGGCGGTAAAGAAATATTTATTAATGAAGTAATAAGGGCGTGATCATGAGCATTTACCAGGATTATCTGAACGGGCTTGCGGAACATTTTCAACCGGATATAAGCGCATTGTTTGCGACGTTTACCGGGGCTGATGAGACGGATATTGCGGAACTTATCAAGCATTATCCTGATTCTCCCAGCGATTTGCTCGGGTTATTACGCAGTATCAAAGGGACGCATTATGAGCTACATCAGAGTAATACAATTTGCTTACCTGTTTTAGGATCTGACGTTGCTGCTGATCAATATCCTTACTATTTGCGCTCGGTTGCGCAAATTCTGGAAGATAAAAATGGCTGGTTTGGCAAGGAGACTATTGAAGAAATATATAATGAAGATATCGATTGTATTGAGCTGGATGAACGGATCGACATTACTGTGCCATTTAGTCAGCGTCTTTGTTTTGCGCATTGTATTAATAATGGTGGTACGTCTCAGCTCTATATTGATTATGCCCCTTCGAACACGGGAAAATATGGTCAGATAGTTCGCTATTTACACGATCCTGATAGTTATCAGGTTATTGCGGACAATTTTGCGCAGTATTTAACAAACATTATGCAGGATGAATATCCGTTCATCAATCCTAATCGGATAGCGAGTGATTACTTATCCTTTGATGAATAATCCAGCTCATGTGCTCCTCCGTCTGACCACTGGGGAGTGCTCTGAATTGCCATCATTAGGTTCAACAATATAAACCGTGGGTGTTGAAGACAGTCAACGACACGCCGAAGTATACTGTGGGTAAAAGCGAAGATGTCAGACTTGAGACGGTAAAGAAACTGATAATGGTGCAACTTGGGTCTGATATACTGCCTTCAGACTCATCGCCTGGAAAAAGACTCATGGAACAAGCGCATACCCAGCTTATCGCCCAACTGAACGAACGTATTTTAGCGGCAGACAATACGCCGCTTTATATTAAGTTTGCCGAAACGGTAAAAAATGCTGTACGTAATGGGGTGCTGGAGCATGGCAATATTTTGCCCGGTGAGCGCGACTTGAGTCAGTTAACCGGCGTTTCGCGCATTACTGTACGCAAGGCAATGCAGACGCTGGAAGAAGAGGGCGTGGTGACGCGTTCGCGCGGTTACGGAACGCAGATCAACAATATCTTCGAATACTCGCTGAAAGAAGCGCGAGGTTTTTCGCAGCAGGTAGTGTTGCGCGGTAAAAAGCCCGATACGCTATGGGTTAACAAGCGCGTCGTGAAATGTCCCGAAGAAGTCGCGCAGCAGCTGGCGGTCGAAGCAGGAAGCGATGTCTTCTTGCTCAAGCGTATTCGTTATGTGGATGAAGACGCGGTATCGATTGAAGAGTCCTGGGTTCCGGCGCATTTAATCCATGATGTCGATGCCATTGGTATTTCACTGTACGATTACTTCCACAGTCAGCATATTTTTCCAAAGCGTACCCGTTCCCGCGTTAGTGCCTGCATGCCGGATGCCGAATTTCAATCGCATATTCAGTTAGACAGCAAAATACCGGTGCTGGTGATCAAGCAAGTGGCGCTTGACCAACAGCAACGGCCTATTGAATACAGCATTAGCCACTGTCGCAGCGATCTATACGTTTTTGTGTGCGAGGAGTAGTTCCTCGCGGGTTGGCGCGCAATCACCGCCGCGATGCCCGACAACCCACGACGCCACTGCATTGCCCAGCAATACGGCATCCGCCAGTGGCAAACCAGAGGCCAGCCCAGCTAATACGCCACCTGCATGACTGTCGCCCGCCCCAATGGTGTCTACAACTTGCGTTGGAAATGCCGGGATGCAGCCAGAAGCGTTGTTGCTGAAATACCATGCGCCTTCTTTATCCAGACGGACGATCAACGACGCGGCAAATTTCTCCTGCCATTGCTTGCCAAGTGTTGTTATCTCTGCGGATAAGGCAAAACGTTCGGCGGCAATCTCAGCCTCTTGACGATTGAGTGACACTAAAGGTCGACAGGCCATGATCCGCGCCAGTAATGCATCCGGGATATCGCCAATACGTGGGCCAAAATCGATAAACGGCGTCACGTTTTGCAGCGCCTCCAGCCATTCCACTAACAATTCGCCACAGGGCGCGGCCAGTTGATAACCGGAAAAGTAGAGCAGGCTACCAGGCGCAACGGTTAATCGCGCCAACCATTCGCGATTCCACTGGTTTTCCACACCGCTGAACGACATAAAAGTGCGTTCACCGTCAGGTTCCACCAGAGCGAGGCACCAGCCGTTATCGCCTTCGGCGTTATCGATCAGGCTGATTAAGCCCTCTTTTGCCATCCTGTTGCGAATAATCTCTGCCCACACCCCCTGACCGAGCGGCAAGGCGTTACCCGCTTCGATGCCGAGGCGCTTTAACGCCACGGCAATATTCAGTGCGCAGCCACCAACGTTAACGCTCTGCTGTTTCAGTTCGATATCGCACCCACGCCAGGGGAGGGCATAAGCGTCGGCGATCACATCAATGACCGCCGCGCCGACGACCATCACCGGCTGACGCGTGGTTAATTCAGGCAGCAGCGAGTGTAACCGAGCGCCGCTCATACAGCCTCCCGTTGCTGGCGATACTTTGCCAGCGCCGTGGCGTAACGATTAAAATCAAGCTGATTAACCGCATCCAGTTCAGCCTTTAACGCAGGATCGATAGCATTTACACCATGCAACGCGCCACAAATCGCCGTCGCCATAGCACCGATGGTGTCAGTGTCGCCACCAAGATTGGCGCACAGAATAGCGCAACGGTTTGGATCGGTTTGCGCCAACTCAACCAGCGCAATTGCGCATGGGACGGACTCAATGGTACTGGTGCCTGCACCAACCACCTGATACAACTGCTCGCTGGCTGATTCGGTGCCGTCGGCGTTGCGCACAATTTTCAGCGCAATCTCCAGACGTGCTGCCAGTGAGGCGCTGAAGGTAGTGATGCGTTTTTGCTGTGCATGTCGCGCAATCGAAGGCAGGGAATCAACAATCGCTGACCAGCTTTCTCCGTCAATGGCACGAGAAATCGCCCATGCGATGACTACCGCGCCTGCAACCGCCAGATCGGATTTATGAGTCGGAGTGGATGCCAGCGCCACATCATCAATAAAGGAATCAACATCGCGCGCCGCAAGCAAACAGCCTAATGGCGAGACGCGCATCGCTGCGCCGTTGGTTACGCCATTGTTTTCCAGTTCAGCAACGGGTTTGCCGTCGCGAATGGCGTTGAGCGCAATCTTCGAGGTTGGGCCAAGCACGTTTTTGTTAAAGGCGTCGAAACGCAGCGCCCAGTCGAGAATATTACGTCCAATCAGATCCGGATCGATCTTGCCTTCACGTTCCAGTAGCGCATCTGCCAGACAAAGTGCCATCGAGGTATCGTCGGTGAATTCGGCGCGGTTAAAATAACAGGCCGCGTTATTCTCCTTTGGTCCAGGCAGAAAACGGTCAATCCAGCCAAAGTGCGCTTTGACGCGACTGCGCGGCCAAAGCTCGGAGGGCATCCCCATCGCATCCCCTAACGCCTGCCCATAAAGAGCACCGAGAATACGTTCTGTTTTCATTTAACTTCCCCTTGTGTCAACGCAATATCGCGATCATCGACTTTAATAGCCGTAATTTCGTTGTCGGATTCGCGGAAAAAAATCATGAACAGCACGGCGATAATAGCAATCATCACTGCGCCGAAAGTCCACATCCCGGCCCAGTTGAAAGTCAGTCCGTTTACCGGTTGCTGATAAGCGAACATCTTCTCCATCATCACGCCGCCAAGACGATAGCCGAGCAAACTGCCGAAGCCCTGGCAGCAGAGCGTGATCAGCCCTTGCGCGGCGGTACGCATATGTACGGGGGCTTTTTTATCGACATAGATGTAAGCGGTAACGTAGTAAAAATCGTAACTTACGCCGTGCAGTAAAATGCCGAGGAACAGTAACGCGTAGGTGAAATATTCATCCGCACTACCGTAAATAAAGAAGCCATAACGGATCGCAGCGGTAACCAGACCAAGTAATAATACCTTTTTGATACCAAAGCGTTTGGTGAAAAACGGCAATGCCAGCATAAAGAAGATTTCAGAGAACTGGCCGAGCGTCATCCAGCCAGTCGCGTTTTTCATGCCGACTTCAGTCAGATAACCGTTGGCGAAGATGTAATAGAACGCCAGCGGCATCGCAAACAGGAATGAACAGAAGAAAAAGACGAGGAAGTTTTTATCGCGCAGCAGGATCAGCGCATCCAGGCCGAGCATGACTTTAATGTCCATTTTGCCGGTGCTTTTTGGCGGCGTGTCGGGCAGGAAAAACGCAAACACACCGAGCAGAGCAGAGCTTCCGGCGGTAATCAGCAGCGGAATGTTGGTCGGTGAGATATCGTCATATCCCAGCATCTGTGGCAGAAATCCGCAGACCAGACCGGAGGCAATCCAGCCTATTGTCCCCAGTACGCGAATGCGTGGAAAATCACGCTCAACATCCGGCACGTTGGCAAACGCGATGCTATTCGTGAGCGCAATGGTCGGCATATAGGTTAGCGAGTAGGCCAGCAGTAACGGGAAGAACCCGGCAAAAGTGGTCTGTTGCGCAGCAAAATACATCAGCACCGCACCAGCGAACATCAATACTGCCAGCACTTTCTGCGCCGAGAAAAAGCGGTCGGTGATAGAGCCAACCAGAATAGGCGACAAGATCGCTGCAATGGCGGTACAGGCATATGACCAGCCAATTTCCCCGGCACTAAAACCACTCTTACTTAACCACAACCACAATGGCACAAACCACGCGCCCCAGATAAACCATTCAACAAACATCATGAACGACAGCTTTGCTGTTGTTTTCATCTTTTAATTCCTTCATGACAGGTAATGTAAGGTACGCGCAGACAATACCATTTAACGATACCTTTTGAATACCTTTGCGATGAAACTTTGACCGCAGTAACATTTTTTCTGATGAATCGAGCCAACAGAAAACGCTGAAAATACATCCAAAAGATGGAAAAACTCGCCCGTAACGACCAGGATTATGATTGCCCGCAAAAGGTGGGCCAGGACAATCCATAGCCGATATCCAATCGGAATTTACGGGAGCATAGTAATGACAGATATTGCGCAGTTGCTTGGCAAAGACGCTGACAACCTTTTACAGCACCGTTGTATGACTATTCCTTCTGACCAGCTTTATCTCCCCGGACATGACTACGTAGACCGCGTGATGATTGACAATAATCGCCCGCCAGCGGTGTTACGTAATATGCAGACGTTGTACAACACCGGGCGTCTGGCTGGCACTGGATATCTTTCTATTCTACCGGTTGACCAGGGCGTTGAGCACTCTGCCGGAGCCTCATTTGCCGCTAATCCGCTCTACTTTGACCCGAAAAACATTGTTGAACTGGCGATTGAGGCGGGCTGTAACTGTGTGGCGTCAACTTACGGTGTGCTGGCATCGGTATCGCGGCGTTACGCGCATCGCATTCCATTCCTCGTCAAACTTAATCACAACGAGACGCTAAGTTATCCGAACACCTACGATCAAACGCTGTATGCCAGCGTGGAGCAGGCGTTCAACATGGGGGCGGTGGCGGTTGGTGCGACTATCTATTTTGGCTCGGAAGAGTCACGTCGCCAGATTGAAGAAATTTCTGCGGCTTTTGAACGTGCGCACGAGCTGGGCATGGTGACCGTGCTGTGGGCCTATTTGCGCAACTCTGCCTTTAAGAAAGATGGTGTTGATTATCATGCTTCTGCCGACCTGACAGGTCAGGCGAACCATCTGGCGGCAACCATAGGTGCAGATATCGTCAAACAAAAAATGGCAGAAAATAACGGCGGCTATAAAGCGATTAATTACGGTTACACCGACGATCGCGTGTACAGCAAGCTGACCAGCGAAAATCCGATTGATCTGGTGCGTTATCAGTTAGCTAACTGCTATATGGGCCGTGCAGGGTTGATAAACTCCGGTGGCGCTGCAGGCGGTGAAACTGACCTCAGCGATGCGGTGCGTACTGCGGTTATCAACAAACGCGCAGGTGGAATGGGACTGATTCTTGGACGTAAAGCATTCAAGAAATCGATGGCTGACGGCGTGAAACTGATTAACGCTGTGCAGGACGTTTATCTCGATAGCAAAATTACTATTGCCTGATGAGCTTCGTTCGAACGGCACTACCCCGTAGGCCGGATAAGGTGTTTACACCGCATCCGGCAACCTATGCCTGATGCGACGCTGAAGCGTCTTATCATGCCTACATAGCACTGCCCCGTAGGCCGGATAAGGTGTTTACGCCGTATCCGGCAACCTATGCCTGATGCGGCGCTGAAGCGTCTTATCATGCCTACATAGCACTACCCCGTAGGCCGGATAAGGTGTTTACACCGCATCCGGCAACCTATGCCTGATGCGACGCTGAAGCGTCTTATCATGCCTACATAGCACTGCCCCGTAGGCCGGATAAGGTGTTTACACCGCATCCGGCATAACTGATTCTCCCTAAATCAAAAGAGAATAATTTGATTAACGCAATAATGGGCAATCTGGTGGTAATCGACAACGTAACGCCGCTGGAAGTATTTCAATATGAAAGTTTTGCCCACTCAGCGGTTCGCCATCAAGATTAAAAGTGATTTCGTGTGGTGCTTGTATATCAAACCACGCCGAAGCGCCTTCGATAATATTTGGATTATCTTCGTCAGATTTTAAGGTTGAAACGAGAGCCGGAAGAATTTCATCGCCGGTAAAAATGCGCAGCTGCAACAAGCCGTCGTTAATTAACGCGTTCGGGCACAATTGCTGACCGCCACCGGCCTGACGCCCGTTACCAATACCAATGACCAGGGCGTCACCTTGCCAGTGAAAGTTTTCACCGCGGATTTCACAACGGTCCGGTTGCAGCGTATCCATGCGCATTAAGCCATGAATGATGTAAGAGACGCCACCCAGCGCGGCTTTTAATTTTTCCGGCGTTTCTGCGGTAATACGCGTCCCAAACCCGCCTGTCGCCATATTAATAAAACAGGTTTGTTTGTTGACCTGCGCCATGTCTATCGCAATGGCGTTACCGGCAATTGCCAGTTTCAGCGCCTTATCCAGCGCCTCAGGAATCCCTACACTGGTGGCAAAATCATTGGCGGTCCCTAATGGCAAAACTCCCAGCGCGGGAATGTCATCCCCCTCACACTGAATCAACGCCGTAGAAACTTCATTAATGGTGCCATCGCCACCACCGGCAATCACCGTTGCGACGCCCAACTTCCGGGCCTCCTCTACAAATCGTGCGGCATCGCCTTTCTCCCAGGTGACCCGCACATGGATCGTCATTCCTTCCTCACGCAACAGCATAATTGCTTCGCGCAATGGTAGATTGTCAGTACTTTTACCGTTAAGAATCAGTAAGCTGGCGGGAAATTCTGCCATGATCGTATGTGCCTTTATGATTTGTCAACGCCAAGATTATTGGCCGTTTTTCGCCATTTTTAATGTCCGCTATTGGTCATTAA
>NZ_PTRE01000156.1 GCF_002965065.1 Escherichia sp. MOD1-EC7003 | reverse complement strand
AACTGGATGTTCGCGGGTTCCGACAGCGGTGGTGAACATGCGGCGGTGTTGTACTCGCTGATCGGCACATGCCGTCTGAACAATGTGGAGCCAGAAAAGTGGCTGCGCTACGTCATTGAACATATCCAGGACTGGCCGGCAAACCGGGTACGCGATCTGTTGCCCTGGAAAGTTGATCTGAGCTCTCAGTAAATATCAATACGGTTCTGACGAGCCGCTTACTTTTCAAGAGCAAGTTTTGAGATGGATATCCCGGGTTCACAGGAGGCAGCAACGAGCTGCTGTTTAAATTCGGGAGGATAATTAGGGCAGCCTTTTCGCCTGCCGGGAGTCACATTTTTCTGCATATCTGACACTTTGGTTCCCACTACTTATTTGGTGGACACCACTTTGTCTAATTCGTCAGATTCTGACCAGACGGTTCAGGCTGTACGCTTACAGCCATTGCGGGTATTAGAGCCTTTTTTAGGCGCATTTTTCTCATACCCGAGATGGTCAGTCAGTTCTGCATTGAGCGCCGTTTCGACGGTCAGCTTAGTCAGCATACGGGAAAACTGGTTAAGATCAGCTTCGGTTTTAAGGCCCTTAGCCAGTTCAGCCGCCAGCGCTTTGAGTTTATTTTCGTCCATAATTTGCCTGTCTCCGGTGTTGGAGTGAACATATCAAAAACAGGCAGATACACAA
>NZ_PTRE01000155.1 GCF_002965065.1 Escherichia sp. MOD1-EC7003 | reverse complement strand
TGGACATTATTTTTGTAGAGCCGGAGGAAACAGACCAGACGGTTTAAATGAGCCGGTTACCATTTTTCTGCATATCTGACACTTTGGTTCCCACTACTTATTTGGTGGACACCACTTTGTCTAATTCGTCAGATTCTGACCAGACGGTTCAGGCTGTACGCTTACCATTAGACAGCTATATTGTGATCATATCAGTGAGCTTTGGGAAACTCTCCGGACAGAAAATGCCGTGCTGAGCACATGGCTTTGTAGCTGTAAAATGGTATGTTGATAAACATGCAACGATCATTATTTTTTCCCAAAAATAGGCAGAGGTGCCGCAGTAAACATCGTTACTTACTTAGAGGACTGGCATGATAAACTTTACGTAGTGTACGATGAACTTATCAAAGATGAATTGCCACTCCTGAAAGTGGAGGTGCAATGCATTTTCAGAGGAATAGCTATCATAAATGTTATAAGGGAGATGAAAACATAATATGGCTGTCGCCCCGGGAGTAAGGCTGTACACGCGTCAAACATTTTTCAGGGTTCTTAAAAACACTCAGCAGCAGTGCTACAGGGGGCTGGGGTAGAGATTACATGAACTGATATTTTGGGGCCTTTTTTGACAGTAACTATTTGGATTTGTCTTGCCCTTCTTTCTCGTTATAGCGGCGGAACACTTTCCGTTCTTCAAAGCCCATCCCTAGTTCAGTATGTAGTCTGTTTACTGCCTGTTTTATTTCTGTCAGATTCACCGGTGAAACAGGTGGCCGGCGAGCCTTATACAAGCATTCTGCTCGTTTTTGTGCCACTATTTTTCTTTTCTGATCATCACTGAGCTGCGTCATTACTTTTGCCCACCGTTCAGCCGCTCTCCGGTACAACCCTTTTTCCTCCAGCCGCTCAGCTTGCTCATCGTGTATCATAAATTACCTCCAGTTATCCACTGACTACAGTTGACAGACAGTTTTTATTTACATAATAATAAAAATTAAAACTGTGAAACCCATCAATTAATATGTAACCGGCTCATTTAAACCGTCTGGTCTGTTTCCTCCGGCTCTACAAAAATAATGTCCAT
>NZ_PTRE01000154.1 GCF_002965065.1 Escherichia sp. MOD1-EC7003 | reverse complement strand
TGGACATTATTTTTGTAGAGCCGGAGGAAACAGACCAGACGGTTTAAATGAGCCGGTTACTCTGACACTTTGGTTCCCACTACTTATTTGGTGGACACCACTTTGTCTAATTCGTCAGATTCTGACCAGACGGTTCAGGCTGTACGCTTACCACCATCCAGCCACAGACGGGGTTCATAGCGGGAAGACCCCTGCCACGATTCAGGTACATCCGACTCCAGTACTGTCGTTGAGGATTTTATATTGACAAATACGGGGCAACTAACTTCCCACGCTGCAACAAATTGTGAATAAAAAAATATGCAGCCCAATAACAGAGAAAAAATAAGACGTGTCCCCATTGAATCTATCCTCTACTCAATAACATAAAATGCTTGAGCGTTATTACTGGCATCAGGATATGTTCCATCACTGCGTATCCCACCTTTTCTGGAAATTTTGCACGCAGATACATTCGAGGCTTTACCAGTCCATTGATCCATAACATAAATATACGAATCATCTTGTTCGAGATAAAATGCAGCATGTTTATGATCATTTTCCCTCGGTGGATATTTCCCATTCACAAAAGTCGCAATTGCTGTTCCTCTGGGGATCGTTTTGTCTCCGAAAACTTTCCGACCCTGCTTCCACGTTCCGGTATGCCCTACATGTGCATATACCTGAACTAAGAACACACATTCCTTTCTGTCTCCTGCTCCCGCCATTCCTACCATTTCAGTGCCCTACAATGAATCTACCAGGCCATAAACATATGCCATATCTCCCCCTGAATATTATCTGGCGCCCCTCATTAAAATATTCATAAAAATCAGGCGTTACCCTGTTTTACTGACGGCAGTTTTGTGACCAGACGCAACGACCCCGTTAATCCCTCAAGCTGGAAATGCGGGCGCAGGAAGAATTTGGCATCGTAATAACCCGGATTACCTTCCACCTCTTCCACCACCACTTCAGCCGCCGCCAGCGGGCGACGGGCCTTGGTTTCCTGCGAGGAGTTCACCGGATCGGCATCGACGTAGTTCATGATCCACTCATTGAGCCAACGCTGCATATCTTCACGCTCTTTGAACGAGCCGATCTTGTCGCGCACGATGCATTTGAGAAAATGCGCAAAACGCGAGCAGGCGAACAGATACGGCAGACGGGCAGAAAGATTGGCGTTGGCCGTGGCGTCCGGATCGTAATATTCCTGTGGTTTTTGCAGCGACTGTGCGCCAATAAAGGCAGCGTAATCGGAGTTTTTACGGTGGATCAGCGGGATAAAACCATTTTTCGCCAGTTCAGCTTCGCGACGATCAGAGATGGCTATTTCTGTCGGGCATTTCATATCCACGCCGCCATCGTCGGTCGGGAAGGTATGACAGGGCAGATTTTCCACCGCGCCGCCGGATTCCACACCACGGATCAGCGTACACCAACCGTAATGTTTGAAAGAGCGGTTGATATTTACCCCCATCGCATAAGCAGCGTTGCTCCAGACATACTTGCTATGGTCTGCGCCATCTGCATCTTCTTCAAAATCAAACTCATCGACAGGGTTTGTTTTCGCACCATAAGGCAAACGGGAGAGAAAACGCGGCATCGTCAGGCCAATGTAGCGAGAATCCTCACTTTTTCGCAGCGAGTTCCACGGTGCGTATTCGAGGTTTTGGGTCACAATTTTGGTCAGATCACGCGGGTTAGCCAGTTCCTGCCAGGAGTCCATCTGCAACACTGACGGAGATGCCCCGGCAATAAACGGCGCATGGGCTGAGGCTGCCACTTTAGCAATGGAGCCGAGCAGATCCACGTCTGGTGGGGTGTGATCAAAATAATAATCCGCAATAATACAACCGTAAGGTTCTCCACCTAACTGCCCATATTCGGCCTCATACAGCTTTTTGAACATGGGGCTTTGATCCCACGCGATCCCTTTGTAACGCTTCATATTTTTCCGCAATTCATCCTTTGAAAGATTCATAAAGCGGATTTTTAATTTTTCATCGGTTTCAGTGTTGTAAACCAAATGTTCCATCCCACGCCAGGAGGATTCCAGTTTCTGAAATTCTGGATGACTCAGGATTAGCTTGATCTGCTCAGTTAATTTGAAATCGATCTGCTCAATAATTGCAGCAATACTTTTATAAGCATCGTCACTGACGGTGACTGTATTCGTCAGAGCCTGTTGGGCCAGCGTCTGAACTGCCGCCTCAACAGCCTTTGCTGCCTGAGGTGTCTTGGGACGGAAGGCCTTATCCAGCAGGGAATCAAATTCCGTTTCCTGACAGGCAGTGGTTTGCGCAGCAGAGAGATCGCCTGTCGCCAGAAGAGTATCGTTTACCATGAAAGTTCCTTAATAAAATCGCAGTTAGTCTGCTGTTCCCGTTTCACCAGATAAAACACTTTCCTGTTGAGCGACAGGTTTTGGCGTACTGGCCAAAGCTTTCAATAAAGTCGGGTCTTGTAAGAGTTTATTAATCAGATTTTCTGCTCCTGCTTTACCATCCATATAGGTTTGTAGGTTGGCAAGCTGAGTACGAGCTTCCAGCAGTTGGTTCAGGGCATCGACCTTGCGAGCAATCTGCGCCGGAGAAAAATCGTCCATATTTTCCAGTGTCATATCGACCATTAACTGCCCTTCGCCGGTCAGCGTATTGGGGACGGCAAATGCCACGCGCGGCGCGATGGCTTTCATCCGCTCGTTGAAATTGTCGATATCAATATCAAGGAATTTACGATCGGTGACTGGTGGTAGTTCTTCGCGCGGTTTACCGGCCAGATCGGCCAGCACCGCCATAACAAACGGCAGTTCAATTTTTTTCTCGGAGCCGTAAATCTCAACGTCATACTCAATCTGCACGCGGGGCGCGCGGTTGCGGGCAATAAACTTCTGCGCGCTGTTGTTGATAGCCATAATCCTTCATTTCCTTATCAGTCAGCCGGCGACCACCAGGGGTGTGGTTCGACGGTACAGTTTAAAAATCATACGCAGAGAGTATTTTTATAATCTCTTTGTTTTCTTTGTACTTTTCCCGCAGCACAGGAAGTGATTTCTTCGCCGGAGGGCACCAGGTATCAACGCCTTTTTCAATGTCTCTTTTATCCTGTTCCGGTAAAGAACTGTCCCATTCACTAGCCAGATGCTGGCACATGTCTGCATTACTCAGAAAACGCTGCACATCCTGTGGTAAAGGAGGTTCCCCCTGAACACTGAAAGCGAACATCATTAACAGGGATGTCAACAACAGCGGATAACGAAATGTCATACTTAATGTCCATCAATTGACCAGTGGGGTTTATCTGTATTTCCGCCGACAAACTTTTTGACACCGTAGCCCAGACCTACCGCCTGAAGCTGGGTATTCATCCCGGTACGAGGCAGTGTATTAATTGCAACATTCTGACCATTGCTTCCCGCAATCGTTAATGTACCGCTCCAGCTGATATCCATATCTATCGCAGTACCGCGTGTATGGTTGGAACTCAGTGCAGGTGCAACATTCAGATTATCCATACCGTAAGCCGTGACCATCGCTTGCGCCGCCTGAAGCGAGGCCTGTGCTGTCGGGTGTACCCACTCAATATCCACCCCTTCCATAGCTGGAATATCTTTTGCCTGAACGGTTCCATGAACAATTGACCATGACCAGTGCATCAGATATGCCCTGGCGGGTGGGCGATACGTTGCAGAAATACTTACCCTTGCACGCGCATTGCCAAGAGCACGCAAAAAATTATCCACCGATGCACGAAAAGTCCCCTGTAAATCATTGGTGGAAGAACTTCCCGGAAAGCGACTGACCCACTGTGCGCCACTTAATTCTTTTGCCATAAGGATGCTCCATTAATCCGTTTCAAAAATAATCTGTTCGTCGTCGTTAACACGAATGTGGATTTGCGTGATGGCCGTTTTCTCTGTCATCGCCTGCAACCAGTAACGGGACAGGCGCGGCAGAATATGCTGCTCGATATAACCAATCAGCAGGCGCGCCCCGGTTTCGTGCATCGGGCTGCGCCCCACAATGTGCGTAATCAGTTCATCACCATACATCAGTGAAACCCCATGCTGCTCTGCCATCCGCTCCTTCAGCCTTTTGAGATGCAGACTGGTAATAACGCCACGCGCCGTCTCATCCAACGGCAAATAAGGGATAACCGTGACTCGCCCTAAAAAAGCAGCTGGGAAGTGTTTGCGTAACTCTGGCATTAACGCCTCTTTTAACCCCGCCGAATCAGGCATCAGCGCCGGATCCTCACAGAGTTGGCTGATAAGCTCTGCCCCCGCGTTAGTGGTTAACAACAACGTTGTATTTTTGAAATCGATGTGGACGCCTTCGCCATCCTCCATCGCGCCTTTATCGAACACCTGGTAGAACAACTCGTGGACGTCATGATGGGCTTTTTCAATCTCGTCGAGCAGCACCACGCTCCAGGGGTGGCGGCGTACCGCTTCCGTCAGCACGCCACCTTCGCCATAGCCCACGTAGCCGGGTGGTGCCCCCTTCAGCGTGGAAACCGTGTGAGATTCCTGAAACTCCGACATATTAATGGTGATCAGATTCTGCTCACCGCCGTAGATAGCCTCTGCCAGCGCCAGCGCGGTTTCTGTTTTGCCGACACCGGACGGCCCGGCCAGCAAAAAGACGCCCACCGGTTTACGCGGATCGCCTAAACCTGCCCGCGCGGTCTGGATACGCTCGCTAATCTGCGCCAGCGCATCCATCTGCCCGGTAACACGCTGCGCCAGACGGGTGGGCAACTCCAGGATCTGGCTGGCTTCATCCTTCACCATGCGACCAGCAGGAATGCCGGTCCAGTCGGAGACAATCGCGGCCACCACTGCCGCGCTGACTTCCGGGAACACTGCGGGATTTTCGCCCTGCCAGCGTCTTAATGCGGTTTCCGACTGTTGCAGCATGGCTTCATCACGCTCGCCAGGCTCTGCGGCACGCTGCTCCTGTAATCGGTGAACCAGTTCGAGTTCCTGCTGCCAGCGTGCATCCGCATCAGACAGCGATTCTTTCAGTGAGACAATCCGCGCCGCCAGTACATCGCCCCGCTCTGCGCGGATACCCATTTTTTCCTGCTTTACCAACAGTTCCTGCTCCAGTTCGGCGGCGTTGAGCTGCTGACGCAGATACTGGACATTCGCAGGCGGGGTATGCAGCGACAGCGCCACGCGGGCCGACGCTGTATCCAGCAGGCTGATGGCCTTGTCCGGTAGCTGCCGGGCCGGAATATAGCGGTGAGAAAGCTGCACGGCGGCACGAACAGCGTCATCAAGGATGAGTACGTTGTGGTGGTTCTCCAGTGTTTCCACCAGGCCACGCACCATCTCCACGGCGGCAGCTTCTTCCGGCTCTGGCACCTGTAGCACCTGAAAACGCCGGGTCAGCGCCGGATCTTTTTCAATATGGCGTTTGTACTCGCTCCAGGTTGTCGCGCCGATGGTACGTAACGTGCCGCGCGCCAGCGCGGGTTTCAGCAGGTTGGCGGCGTCGCCCGTACCGGATGTACCACCCGCCCCCACCAGCGTGTGGACTTCATCGACAAATAAAATAACCGGCTGCGGTGAACGTCCGGCCTCTTCCAGCAGGGCTTTCAGCCGGGATTCAAATTCCCCCTTCATGGACGCCCCGGCCAGCAGCGCCCCGACGTCCAGCGCCAGCAGCCGCACGTTACGCAGTGAAGGCGGCACTTCCCCCTGCGCAATCGCCAGCGCAAACCCTTCCACCACTGCCGTTTTCCCGACACCCGCCTCGCCGGTGAGCAGCGGGTTATTCTGGCGACGGCGCAACAGAATATCCGTCATAGTGCGAATTTCGTGTTCGCGACCAGTGACCGGATCGATACCGCCTTCACGGGCCAGGGCAGTCATGTCCTGGCAATATTTTGCCAGCGCGGATTTGCCTCCGGTTGATTCGCCGGCAAAGACCTGGCTGGCTTCCCCCGGTACTGCAAAATTTAAATCCGAGCCGTCATAAGGCATTTCTGTTATTTCAGGAGATGACGTGATTAAAGACGGAAGGATATCTAATAGTTCATCTACCGGTAGCCCTGCCAATGGCGCACAGATATTTTTTAACACCCGATACAATTCTGGTGTGGTTAACCAGGCAAGTAATAACCAGCCACTACGAATTTTTTGATCGCCAAAGCGGATACTTGCCAACAGCCAGGCTTTTTCAACAGAAAGATCGATATGATGGGAAAAGTCGTTAATTACACTCGCTCCAGCAGGTAATATATTCAATTGCTGAATTAACGCCTTCTCAACATCAGCAGATGTTATTTGATAATGTCGAAGCACATTGTGAATGTCATTCTCTGGCTGTTGTATTAGCTGATGCAACCAATGTGTCAGTTCGACATAAGGATTAGCGCGTAATTTACAGAACGTTGTCGCAGATTCCAAAGATCTAAACAAAGATTTGGTTAGCTTTCCATATAGCGCACTGCGCGAAACAGGAGTGTCCATCGGTTACACCTGATGATGTAAGAACATATAAATGATACATAAACATAACTGTATCGATTAAAACCGCTAATTAATAGAATTATCAAAAAGGCAGAATGAAACAATGATGCATATCACAGAACACAATGTAATATAGCAGTTAGTATCGTTTTCATGGTGAAATTCAATAGAGTAAGCCAACTTCATATATTCCATGAATGTATTGCACTGAAAATCGCCACTATATATTTCTGCGAGAACTTATATTGATAAAGCAAATTGATCAGCATTGCTTATCTAAAATTTAGAATACTTATTCTTTTGAAAAAACACTCTATACAGCGATACATAATGAAATCAAACATTACGTGGGGACTACAAGAAATACAGGCGCACGGGATCGCCGATAACACAATTTACGCGACTGAAGGAACACAAATTATCTTCACCGTTACTTCTCCCTGGACTCCTGTTTTTGAGGTGAATGATGATGTAAAGATTGCCCTCAGTCTGACCCGCCACGAAGAAGCATGGTGGATTATCAATCAGTCTACCGATTATTGCTGTACGGTAAACGACCAGATTGTGGAACCGCATCACCGTATGCGTCTGAACGAAGGCGACCTGATAGATTGGGGATTATCTTCATGGTGCCTTGTGCATGGCAATCCATCATCTCCGGACCTAAGCGCAGTAAAAACGACATCGCAGACTGCAACCACGTCGGAAACAATAACCGAATATCTGGATCTGGATTGGTTCAGGCAGCAGCATCTGACATCACAAAATCCATTCGATATCATTCCTGTTCATGGGGCCTCCTCCACCGCAGAAGATGCTGAAAAAGAAAATGCCCTGACCCGACTTTATCAGGAATACCGCGAGGCGTTGTTATCTCCTGAACAAGATCTTCATCGCCATGCTGATCCTTTTCCCTTTAACGAAGAGCCCTCCTCGCAGGATCTGAATTCATTGCGTGATCTGGTCACCGAAGCAGAGACATTGCAGGAGATGGTCACTGGTGGGTTAAGCATTGACGCTATTCTCGATGTTCTGGACGCCACCGGCGAAGGGGAAAGCGCCTGGACTGCCGAAAAGACGCCCCCTGATATCCTGCACCTGCTATCCCCAGAATGCGCGCCGGAAATAGCGCATAAAACCGTTCTGCCCGATCTGACACGCAAAGAGCATAGCATCATCGGCATTGACAGCCATTACCGGATAAACCCGGCACAACATGGAGATATCTCTCATGACACACAATAACGTGCTACCGGCTACCCTGTCGGCGCTGCTGCGAGATTATTCCGTGGTGGAGGGCATTCAGATAGCGGAGCAGCAGGTGAGAATGGCCCCGGCGCTGGCTTCACGCCGCCACAGTCTGTTTCAGTTGTTGTGTGTAACAGGTGACTGGTCGCGGGCGCTGCAACAGATCCAGCTGTGCGCCCGGATGGACGCAAATTATACCCGCGAGGCACAGATATATGGCGAGTTGATCCGCTGTGAGATATACCGCCACGCCTGCTTTCAAGGGGAACAGCGGCCTGGTTTTATTCTCCCGCCACCCGCCTGGATGGAGGACTTGCTGGCCGCCCTCGCCTGTAACGCCCGTAATGAAGCGCAAGAAGCTGATGCCAACCGCAGCCACGCGCTGGAGGCTATAACAGACACTTCCGGGCAGTGGAGCGGCGGCGCATTTGACTGGGTTAGCGACAGTGATTCCCGCACCGGACCAGTACTCGAAGTGATTGCGGGCGGGGTATATATCTGGCTGCCATTTTCACAAATCCGCTCGCTGAAATCACCGCTACCTGCGCGTTTGACCGATTTGATCTGGAAACCCATCAACATCACCCTGAACAATGGCGACACTCTCAGCGCATGGCTCTTTCCGCGCTACAGCGGCTCAGAAAAGGCTGCCGACTCCCTGCGCCTGTGCCGGGCAACGGTTTGGCAGGACGGGCCGGGAGAGACATTGGTACAGGCGCTGGGTCAGAGGGTGTGGCTCACCAGTCACGGCGATATCAGCCTGCTGGATTTGTCCACCTGTACCTTTAACACCGCTGAAGGAAGCGACGCGTGAGTGCCTCCCGTCAGCGTCCGACCAGCCACCTGCTACCCACGCTGTTTGATCGCCTGTGCGATGACGCCCCAAACCAGAAACGCGACCATGATATCAGCGTCAGTCCGGTACAGCTTAAGGAGATCATCCTCCGGGATTTGTCATTCCTGCTCAACACCGTCAGCCATGAAGATGATATTGATGCTGCACGTTACTCTCACGCGGCAGCGTCCGTACTGAACTACGGCCTGCCGCCACTGGCAGGCAGCTTTCTGTATGAGCACAAGTGGGACGATATCCGCAGGGCAATTTTGCGGACCATCACCCGGTTTGAACCCCGCCTGAAAGCGTCCACTCTGCAAATCATCCCACTTCAGGATGAGCACTACCAGAGCGGCCATAACACATTACAGTTTGAAATTCGCGGCGAGATCCTCACTCAGCCCTACCCGACGGAATTCCGGGTACGCAGCGCGCTGGATATGGAACAGAGCCGCATTACGTTTTTTTAATGCAGAGAGAAACCGATGGATCCACGGCTACTGGAATACTACAACCGCGAACTGAGCTACCTGCGGGAAATGGGAGGCGAATTTGCCGCCCGTCATCCCAAAGTCGCCGCCCGGCTAGGCATGCAGGGAACGAATATTGCCGATCCGTATGTGGAGCGGATGATTGAAGCCTTCAGCTTCCTGACCGCCCGCACACAGCTAAAAATTGACGCCGAGTTTCCCCGCTTCACCCAGCGCCTGCTGGAGGTGGTCAGCCCCAATTACGTCACACCCACAGCCTCAATGAGCGTGGCGCAGTTGCATCCCGATACGGAAGAGGGCGATCTGGTGAAGGGATTTACCGTCCCGCGCGACACGGCCTTTTTTTCTGCCATTCCGGAAGGCGAAAGTACAGCCTGCCAGTTCCGCAGCAGCCAGGATGTAACGCTGTGGCCGCTCGCCATCGAAGAGGCGCGACTGACCGCTGCGCCGCCGGATATGCCTGCCCTGCACCGCTACCTGCCAGCCAACATTCACGTCGCCGGGGCGCTGCGCATTACCCTGCGCACCTTCGGTGAGCTGACGTTCAGCCAGCTTGCCGGGCTGGACAGGCTACCGCTCTATCTCTGCGGCGAGGAGCGCACGGCCTCACACCTGTTTGAACTGCTGCACACCAGCGCCATCGCGACCCTGGCTGGCATTCCGGGGCATTTTGACGCCGCACTGGATGTGAATCTGAAACAGCCTGTTATGTACGAAGGTCTTGAGCCGGATCAGGGACTGTTGCCGCTGGGGTGGAACGTGTTTCACGGCCATAACCTGCTACATGAATATTTTGCCTGTCCGGAACGCTTCTATTTTTTCACCCCGACAGGCCTGTCTGCCGGGTTACAGAAAATTGACGGCGGCGTGGCAGAGATTGTTATCCTGCTGAACCGCCTGCCACCAGACTGGCTAATCCACCAGACAAATGCGGCACAGCTCAGCCTGTTCTGTACGCCGGTAATCAACCTGTTTCCGCGCGTCACCGCCCGGATCGACGTCACGCACCGCACAACGGAACAGCACCTGGTCGTAGACAGAACCCATCCTCTGGATTATGAGGTGTTCTCGGTCCAGGAAGTGGAAGGACTGGAAACCGACACCACACGGAAGATGACCTTTCGCCCGCTCTACCACACCCGCAATAACGATGAAGGCAATCACGGCCGCTATTTTTCCCTGCGCCGGGAGCCGCGCCGGTTGTCGGAAAACGCCCGCCGTTACGGTACCCGCACCCCCTATACGGGCTCGGAAGTGTTCCTGTCGCTGGTTGACCAGTATGAAGCGCCGTACCCGGAAAATCTGCGCCATATCACTATCACAGCCATGGTCACCAACCGCGATCTGCCCTGTCTTATTGCACGTAATGGTCGGGACGATCTGACTGTGGATGCGGCAATCCCGGTGGCGAGCGTAGGGCTTATCCGCCCGCCACGCCCGCCGCTGCCCCCGCTGGCTGAACGTGAGATGGCCTGGCGGTTGATCCGTCAGTTATCTTTTAATTATCTGCCACTGGCCGATCTGGATCACCGTACCGGCGGCCAGGCGCTGCGAGATCTGCTGAATCTGTTTATTCCGGCACATGACAGTCCGCAATCGCGCCAGGTGCGCAGCCTGATTGGTTGCAAAACGACCCCAGTCACCCGCCGTCTGCCCGGTTCCGGGCTGCTGGTCTATGGGCGTGGCGTCAGTTGTGAACTGACGGTGGATGAAGAAGGTTTTTCCGGCATCAGTCCGTATCTGCTCGGTCTGGTGCTGGAACACTATATCGCCCGTCATGTTTCCATTAATACCTTCTCGCAGATGACGCTGCACAGCATGCAGCGCGGCAAAATTATGACCTGGCCTGTCAGGACCGGACAGCGAGGAAGCGTATGAGCGGCGATTTCTCTCAGGCGCAGGAAAGCCCCTGGCGTTACGGTTTTCTGAACCTGATGCGCCGCGTGGATGTGCAGTTATGTACCGTTCCGGCGGGCAACACCTGGCAACCACGGATGGAGAAATTTCGCCTCGGACAAACGCCCGCGCTGACATTTGCGCCACGGGAAATCGCCAGTGTGAGCTGGCAGGAAAGACGCCTACACATCAGTCTGTACAGCCTCGGGCTGTGGGGACCGAACGGTCCACTGCCACTGCACTACACCGAACTGGCGCGCAACCGGACTGAAAGCCGACGTGACCCGACGCTAACCCATTTTTCCGATCTTTTTCATCACCGCTGGCTGACGCAGTTTTACCAGGCATGGCGCAGCGCCCAATCCGCTGGGGGAGGTCTGGATAAACCGGAACATGACCGCTTTGCCTTTTATGTCGCCAGCCTCAGCGGGCAGGATTTGCGGGAGAGCACCGAAAGCCCGTTGCCGGATCACGCTCGACTGGCGGCATCGGCCCATCTGGTACGTGAGTCCCGCAATCCGGACGGTCTGCTCACCACGCTGGCGCACTATTTCGGTGTACCTTTCCGGATACAGGAGTATGTCCTGCACTGGATAGCCGTAGCAGAAGATGAGAGCACCCGGCTGGGGATGCCTGCCCCCTCTTCCGTTATTGGCAACGGTGCACTCATCGGTCAGGCCGTGCCGGACATGCAGTATAAGTTCCGGCTGGTTATCGGCCCACTAACGCTGGAGGATTACCAACGTTTTCTGCCTGACGGCAATAACCTGCCAGCTCTAATAGAACTGGTCCGCGCCTTTAGCGGTTTTGAATACTGTTGGGAAATTGAGCTACAGCTAAAGCCCCACGCCGCCTCTCCGGCTGTTACCGGTGGTCCGAACCAACTGGGCTGGACTGCATGGGCGGGTCAAGCCATGCACGACAACCCGGTGACGGGCATGATTTTCGAACCTGAACACTATCTGGCGCACTAAGGATAATTTTATGGATACATCCCTGTCTAATCCAATTTCGGCGGCATGCCCCTGTGGCGAGGATCTGGAGTACGATCCGGAATCCCTGCTACTGTTCACCCGCGCTGCACCGCGTGAAGAAGCGCAATATGGCGATTTTGTCAGTACGCCGGAAACCATTAACTGGGCAGAGCTTGAGAGGGATGCCCGCCGTCTGCTGACGCGCAGTAAAGATATCCGCATTCTGGTTGTCCTGCTGCGCTGCCGTATCCAGCGTGCCGGGGCCAGAGGACTGGCAGAGGCGCTCACGCTGCTGGGAAATTTGTGCGCCACGTACCCGTACGCCATCCACCCTCAACTGCTCGCGACTGAAGATATCACCGCCGAAGATGCTGCAGTGGCACGCAGTAACGCTCTAGCGGCGTTGCTGGACCACGAAGGCGTAATGGCAGATATTCGTGGCATTACACTGTCAAACAATGCGGCCATGCGCCTTCAGGTACGGGATGTGGAGCGTTCGCTGTCTGCATCACGCCCGGTGGATGCGCTGGCACCAGAATCGGTACGCCAGCAACTGGCCGACCTGGAAGCACGCGGCGCACTGCCGCTGGACGCCTTTCGCCAGGCCGCAGAGACCACTGAGCGGCTGCAACGCCATGCGCGTGAAACGCTGAATGAGCAGGCACCGGACTTTTCGCGACTGACACAGCTACTGGCACTGTTGCTGGGAGCTGTGCAGAGCACCACACCGGAGATCCCGCCACAACCTCTGGCTGAACAGCCGGAGAGCGCCGCCATCGATCATACGGAACAGATGCCGTCAGAGCAGGTTGCGCTACCGGTACATATCGCGGTGGAAATATCACCGATGTCCAGCGCAGAACCCCAGCAGATCCGCGACCGGAACGACGCGCTGGAACTCCTGCGTGTCATCCGTCGCTGGTTTGAGCACAGCGAACCGAGCAGCCCGACCATTCCTTTGCTGCGCCAGGCAGAACGCCTGGTCGGAAAACGCTTCTCGGAGGTAATAAATGAAATTCCAGCAGAATTGCTGGAAAAATGGGATGCACGGGAGTAACAGAAGTGGCCAGAATTTATAACGCCTGGCCATTTTTTAATCACATCCGTTTACTTTCGAGGTGAAAAAACCTCTCTTCGCCTAAACGACGAAGGCCCGAATCATTACTGACTCGGGCCTTCTGAATATTGGCGGAACGGACGGGACTCGAACCCGCGACCCCCTGCGTGACAGGCAGGTATTCTAACCGACTGAACTACCGCTCCGCGTTGTGTTCCGTTAGGAACGAGACGAATACTACGGATTGCCTCACCTTTCGTCAATGGTTTTTCTTATCTTTTGAATCGTTTGCTGTAAAAATCGCCCAAATCGCTATTTTTGATCGCCTTTCACAAATAATTACGCCCGCCAGAGGCAGCTTCCCCCCTTCTTTTGCACCAGATCGAGACGGGCTTCATGCGCAGCAAGCTCTTCATCTGTCGCATAAACAACGCGTAACTTACTTGCCTGACGCACAATACGCTGAATTGTTGCTTCACCTTGTTGCTGTTGTGTCTCTCCTTCCATCGCAAAAGCCATCGACGTTTGACCACCGGTCATCGCCAGATAAACTTCTGCAAGGATCTGGGCATCGAGTAATGCCCCGTGCAGCGTTCGTTTACTGTTATCTATTTCGTAGCGGGCGCATAACGCATCGAGGCTGTTGCGCTTACCGGGAAACATTTTCCTCGCCACCGCAAGGCTATCGGTGACCTTACAGAAGGTATTGGTCTTCGGAATATCGCGCTTGAGCAACGAAAACTCGTAGTCCATAAAGCCGATATCGAACGCTGCGTTATGGATCACCAGTTCTGCACCGCGGATATAGTCCATGAACTCATCGGCTACTTCGGCAAACGTGGGCTTATCGAGCAAAAATTCATCGGCAATACCATGTACGCCAAAGGCTTCCGGATCCACCAGCCGATCGGGTTTGAGATAAACATGGAAGTTATTGCCCGTCAGGCGACGGTTCACCACTTCAACAGCACCAATCTCAATGATCTTGTGGCCTTCATAGTGCGCACCAATCTGGTTCATACCGGTGGTTTCGGTATCGAGAACGATCTGGCGTGTAATTGCAGTGCTCATAGCGGTCATTTATGTCAGACTTGTCGTTTTACAGTTCGATTCAATTACAGGAAGTCTACCAGAGATGCTTAAACAGGTAGAAATTTTCACCGATGGCTCGTGTCTGGGTAATCCAGGACCAGGGGGTTACGGCGCTATTTTACGCTATCGCGGACGCGAGAAAACCTTTAGCGCAGGCTACACCCGCACCACCAACAACCGTATGGAGTTGATGGCCGCTATTGTCGCTCTGGAGGCGTTAAAAGAACATTGCGAAGTCATTTTGAGTACCGACAGCCAGTATGTTCGCCAGGGTATCACCCAGTGGATCCATAACTGGAAAAAACGTGGCTGGAAAACAGCAGACAAAAAACCAGTAAAAAATGTCGATCTCTGGCAACGTCTTGATGCGGCGTTGGGGCAGCATCAAATCAAATGGGAATGGGTTAAAGGCCATGCCGGTCATCCAGAAAACGAACGTTGTGATGAACTGGCCCGTGCCGCGGCGATGAATCCCACACTGGAAGATACAGGCTATCAAGTCGAAGTTTAAACCTGTGGTTTACGACATTGCCGGGTGGCACCAACTGCCTGGCGAATTCGTGGCTTGTTTTTGCTCTGTTTCATCGGATTTAGCGTTAAAGGAATAGTCCGTTTCCGGGCAACAATAAGTTGTAAGCAACCAAGCGCAGGAATATGCGCATTCAATAGTTTCCCACCGTGTTTGTTCCACGGGAGAACGTGGAAACGGCTGGCGTGTAGCACTTCAAAATTCAACAAAGAGAGCCAGTCCAGTTGCCGCATCAGAGTAAACATCCGGCTGTTATAGGGCGATGTTTTTCGCAATACCGGCACAAGTTTGCGTAATCCCATTAAACTGATGGGGTTGAAGCCACTAATGACCAGCCAGCCATCATCAATCAATACCCGATCGGCTTCACGCAATAAACGATGCGGATCGGTGCACCACGGCAATGTATGTGCCAGCAAACAAACATCAACGGATTTATCGGCAAAAGGAAGATGAAGTGGGTCTGCCTGCACCTGGACGGGCATTCCTTGCGCAGAAACATTCACTTGATGAGAAACCGCGCACGCTTCGCAATTGATTTCTGCGCTTAAATTGCCAATTTTAAGCAGATGAAAACCATACATTTTAGTGAGCCACGGGTTGAGCTGACGCTCCAGCGCCTTGCGATAAAGCTCTCCCCAGGGCAAATCGCCCCAGCAATCAGGAGCCACGACAGTTTGAGGGACTCTTGCTGGTTTCATCACAACCTTCCGTTTCACACTGAGAGGTAATCTATGAATCTTAACAGTATTCCCGCCTTTGATGACAATTACATCTGGGTTTTGAATGATGAAGCAGGTCGCTGCCTGATTGTCGATCCCGGAGACGCTGAGCCGGTATTAAAAGCCATTGCCGCCAATAACTGGCAACCGGAGGCCATTTTTCTCACCCACCATCACCACGATCATGTTGGCGGCGTAAAAGAACTGGTGGAAAAATTTCCGCAAATTGTGGTGTATGGTCCACAAGAGACACAAGATAAGGGAACAACACAGGTAGTCAAAGATGGCGAAACTGCCTTCGTTTTGGGGCATGAATTTAGTGTAATTGCCACACCGGGTCACACTTTGGGACATATCTGTTACTTCAGTAACCCTTATCTATTTTGCGGCGACACGCTGTTTTCTGGTGGCTGTGGTCGGTTATTTGAAGGGACGCCATCCCAAATGTATCAATCACTTAAAAGGTTATGTGCGTTACCTGACGATACATTGGTATGTTGTGCGCATGAATATACGTTATCAAATATGAAGTTTTCTCTGAGTATTCTGCCGCACGATTTGTCCATAAATGATTATTATCGTAAAGTTAAGGAGTTACGGGCAAAAAATCAAATAACACTACCCGTAATTCTGAAAAATGAGCGGCAAATTAATGTTTTTTTAAGAACGGAAGATATTGATTTAATTAACGTAATTAATGAAGAAACATTATTGCAACAACCTGAAGAGCGTTTTGCATGGTTAAGGTCAAAGAAAGATAGGTTCTGATAAAACTTTCTTGTCATCGGCTCCGTTCATCGTTATGATCGGTCGTCTTTTAAGCAACTATTGACACACACATGAAGGCAAAAGCGATATTACTCGCCTCTGTCCTGCTCGTGGGTTGCCAGAGTACCGGCAACGTTCAACAGCACGCACAGAGCCTTTCTGCAGCTGGTCAAGGGGAAGCAGCAAAGTTTACAAGTCAGGCACGATGGATGGACGATGGGACGTCTATCGCGCCAGATGGTGACTTGTGGGCTTTCATTGGCGACGAGCTAAAGATGGGAATTCCGGAAAATGACCGGATTCGCGAACAGAAACAGAAATATTTACGCAATAAGAGCTATCTCCACGATGTAACTTTACGGGCAGAGCCGTATATGTACTGGATAGCCGGGCAAGTTAAAAAACGTAACATGCCTATGGAACTGGTACTACTACCCATAGTGGAGAGCGCTTTTGATCCTCACGCAACGTCTGGCGCCAATGCCGCAGGTATCTGGCAGATCATTCCGAGCACGGGGCGCAATTATGGTTTGAAACAGACCCGCAATTATGACGCGCGTCGCGATGTTGTTGCTTCAACAACAGCCGCGCTGAACATGATGCAGCGTCTGAACAAGATGTTTGACGGTGACTGGCTTCTGACCGTAGCGGCTTATAACAGCGGCGAAGGCCGGGTCATGAAGGCAATTAAAACGAACAAAGCGCGTGGGAAATCCACGGACTTCTGGTCGTTACCGTTGCCGCAGGAAACGAAGCAGTACGTGCCTAAGATGCTGGCATTGAGTGATATTCTCAAAAACAGCAAGCGTTATGGCGTACGTCTGCCAACGACCGATGAAAGCCGAGCTCTGGCGCGTGTGCACCTGAGTAGCCCGGTTGAAATGGCGAAGGTTGCAGATGTGACGGGGATTTCCGTCAGCAAGCTGAAGACATTCAACGCTGGCGTGAAAGGCTCCACGCTGGGCGCAAGTGGTCCACAGTACGTGATGGTGCCAAAGAAGCATGCAAATCAGCTGCGTGAATCTCTGGCTTCCGGCGAAATTGCTGCTGTACAGTCGACACTGGTTGCCGACAATACGCCGCTTAACAGCCGCGTTTACACCGTACGCTCTGGCGACACACTTTCAAGCATCGCTTCACGTCTCGGCGTAAGCACCAAAGATTTGCAGCAGTGGAACAAACTGCGCGGCTCTAAGCTTAAACCAGGCCAAAGTCTGACAATTGGCGCAGGTAGTAGCGCACAGCGGTTGGCAAACAACAGCGATAGCATTACGTATCGTGTGCGTAAAGGCGATTCGCTTTCAAGCATTGCTAAACGCCACGGCGTGAACATCAAAGATGTGATGCGCTGGAACAGCGACACTGCAAATCTGCAACCAGGCGATAAGCTGACGTTGTTTGTGAAAAACAACAACATGCCAGAGTCCTGACAAACCAGATAACAAAAAGGCACCGATTCCCCCGGTGCCTTTTTTATTTATGCCGCTTTATGTGCTTCTATCATGATGATGTCACTGCTGAATGAGCCATCATTCTGCAAGGCAAAATACGTTTTCACCTCTGTCGATGCGCTCGAATAGCGTCTACTAACGCTTCTGGCGTACGCATTCTCGCGACCCATGAAGAAAATTCCAGCGATAACTTATCCGTGATTAAATGATCAACTATCAGATTGGCTTCATTGATTAACGTCAACCATTCACCGCTGGCGTAGTTTGAGTATAAAAGGGCAGCGCCAAACGTTGGTCTGCCCTGTGGCAGACCTGACATACCTTATTTATCAGGCTTGCCGGGACTGAATTCAACGAGTAGCGGATTGTGATCGGAAGCGCGCGTCACCAGTACAGAAGCTTCGTTGACGTTCAGACCACGGTAGAAAACAAAATCGAGCGGGCGACCAAACGCCCGACGGCGCTGATCATCGGTAAAACGCACCTGGCGCAGCGACATTTCCCGCGCAAAGCGATATAACGCGTTCATCCGTCTACGGCTCCAGGCATTGAAATCACCCGCCATAATGACCGGGCCGCTGTGGTGAGCTATCTGATCACCAATAGGAAGTAACTGCTTACTATAGACATCCACGCCCAGACTGAAATTGACGGCGTGTATATTAACCACCATCAACAGGCGGGTGTCAGGTAATGGATAAACCGTCACCAATGCCGACTTCGCCAGACGCAAAATGGGTTCTCGTTCACGTAACGGGCAGCAATACACTGGATGCGCCGCCGAAAGAGTCATTACGCCGGAAGGATGTTGTGGCAGCACGAAAGCGGGCACCTGATCGGCGGCAAGATAGTTAGCGGTCGCAAACTGCACCAACTCTGGCGTTGTTTGCGCTTCCTGCAATAACACCAGATGCGCATCTTTGCCGTAATTCTTTAATACCGACAACCATTCAGCGCGTTGCTGTTTGTAAATGTTCCACACCAGGATCCGAATACGCTCTTCGGTACTTAACGGTTCTCCGGGTGGTAATGCCTGGCCGATGCTCGCAAAAGACCCCGGCGGTAAGATCCTTTCCGCAGGTTGTCCGGCAACATAGCGCATGGCATAGGTGTTTTTTCGCACTTTTGACTTTGAAACCTCTATTACGTCAACCCTCCACACTCGGGAGGATTCTACTGTTATAGGGATTTTAGCTCACTCTTTCAACGAGCAATTGTATATTGTCATGTAAGCAAGTGCTTACACCGGTCAGAATTTTGCTCATTATTGAGAATATTAAATCGGATGACATATCACGTATTCTGATGATTTAATGACAAATAAATTCAAAATATCTCTTCTATTTTGCAACAGGAGCAAAAATGAGAGCCACGTCGGAAGAACTCGCCATTTTTGTTTCGGTCGTCGAAAGCGGCAGCTTTAGCCGGGCAGCAGAACAATTAGGGCAAGCAAACTCAGCAATAAGCAGGGCGGTGAAAAAGCTGGAGATGAAACTTGGCGTTAGCCTGCTTAATCGGACCACGCGACAACTTAGCCTGACGGAAGAAGGCGAGCGTTATTTTCGTCGCGTACAGTCAATTTTGCAGGAGATGGCAGCGGCAGAATCAGAAATTATGGAGACGCGTAACACACCGCGTGGACTGTTGCGGGTAGATGCCGCTACTCCAGTGGTGCTGCACTTCCTAATGCCGTTGATTAAGCCTTTTCGTGAACGCTATCCGGAAGTCACATTATCGCTAGTCTCCTCCGAAACGATTATTAATTTGATCGAAAGAAAAGTGGATGTCGCGATTCGCGCTGGTACGTTAACGGATTCCAGCTTACGCGCCAGGCCGTTATTTAACAGTTATCGAAAAATTATTGCCTCCCCCGATTATATTTCCCACTACGGAAAGCCAGAAACGATCGACGATTTAAAGCAACATGTTTGCCTGGGATTCACTGAACCCGCTTCCCTCAATACCTGGCCGATAGCCTGTAGTGATGGACAATTACATGAGGTGAAGTACGGTTTGTCGTCCAATAGCGGGGAAACGCTGAAACAACTTTGCCTGAGTGGCAACGGGATTGCGTGTTTGTCCGACTATATGATCGACAGAGAAATCGCTCGCGGAGAATTGGTGGAGTTAATGGCAGATAAAGTGTTGCCAGTGAAAATGCCATTCAGTGCAGTCTATTATAGCGACCGTGCGGTAAGTACGCGCATCCGTGCCTTTATTGATTTCCTTAGCGAGCATGTAAAAACAGCTCCCGGAGGAGCTGTCAGAGAGGCTTAGTCCCATTCAGGAGCCAGACCTTCCGGGCTAACCAGGCGGTCGTTGCAATCCAGTGTGGCGATCGCTTTTTTATCTTCGGCATCAAGCTGTAAATTTTGTGCCTTAAGGTTATTTTTCAGGTTTTCATGTTTAGTAGAATAAAGAATAACCTTCCCCCATAGCCCACACCAGAATCACTTGTGCCGGGGTCGCATTGTGTCTAGCTGGTTTCGGGGGGGATCTATCCATAGCGGATTTTTAGGTACGGGTCTTACTTCCATATAGTGACAACAGTGGCTCCATAAGCCGTAAGCCTGAAAAATACTGCCTATGGTCCAGGTAAGAATAAACCGCTCCACAACTTCAATCGTACCCGGCTTACAGGCTGCACAATAAATTCGATGTCCCCAGTAAAATACTTTAATATTCACTGCCCAACGTTTCCACTGCGCTGATATTCATAAACATACACTTTTGTCGCTTACGGTTAAATCGTACTGGTGCTCCACGGGGTTCGAATAAAACAATTTCAACAAAAACACTATAAAAGAAAATGACAGGATAAACTCCAGCATGCCAACAAACATATTAGCAATAATAGATAGAATTAAAATGAAATAGCAATCTCTGGCGACATTAAATTGATTAAATTTTCTTCTCAATGGCAATTTCCATTAACAGCGCCAATCAATTCTACCGTATCAATTTTCCAGTCGCCTGATTTATTATTTAAACGTATAGAATACCTGGTCTCATGACCTTTTATTCCAAGAGCCAGTGTAGTTCTGGCATGAATACCAGAAATTATCGCAGGAGAAACATCAATATATTTCAACCATTCTGGACAATAATCCTGAAACTTATTATAATATTCAACTCCTGCCCCCTCATTTTTAATATACTCTTCTTGATTCACTCTAAGTCTTTCCGCATCAATATACCGGGTCATTACCTCATTTTCTTCTTCTGCGGATAAACCTGGTGGTTCCAGCATCCGACCATGTTCAGTATAAAAATTTTTAACCACCTGCTCTGGTGATAATTTTTCCGTAGCCATACCAGAGGATATGTGAAAAAGTGTGACAAAAAATAATACCCACATGCAATTAACATTACGCATTCTGTCATTTTTCCTGTTCAGTCTGTTATTGAGAGTAACCTTTACCCGGTATCCCCGGATCTACCGCCACAGCTGAACGTAATGGCGTGCATCATCAAGGGAAACGCGGGCCGAAAGCGGGGGAGGAATAACGTTGTTCATGCATTATCTCCGGAGGGAAAATCAGTGAGACAAGCGTGAATGAACCGCTGCGCGCATTCAATGTGAGATGGCTGGGCGTTTACGAGGATTTTTGCGATTTTGGCAATAATAGAAATCCAGACGAAAAAAACCTCGAGGATTAACTCGAGGCTTCTTAATAAGTGGCGGAACGGACGGAGCCAGAATTTAAGCTCTAAACGTCTAAAAAATAAAACAACACCGCCGTGACTGCTTTCACTGTGGGCCTAAGTATAGGCCCAATTTCAAAATCTGCAAGCTATATCCTTCTTTACACTGTTTAACCGCGTAATTTTTAGACGCCGCAGGCATTGCTGACACCCGTCTGGACACTATGCCGTGTCCACCATAATCAGCCACGCTTCCTTATATACACATGACACAAAACTTACTGTCTGACAACATCGTGCAATCCGGCCATCTTTTGAATCTCTTTGTCGGTGACAGTCTGAATCCGGCTCCACAGCAACGGCTTATTGACTCATTTTTGCACAACGCCATGGAAATCGCCTGTATCGCATTATGGAGCCACTTACTTAAAAGACGAATAAACATATACCCTGAGTCAGTTAATCCGCTTACAGCCCGTCTGGCGAAGCCGCTTTTTTAAGCTCATCAGAAAATTATATTGTACTGAAATCCTGGCTGACGCTGAACTGACAGAATGGCACCAGCCACCGAAAATGTCTTCAGCGGGGCAAGTGATAATCTGCTGTTTCTGTTCAGAACCGGAGGACGGACCAGCAGGCATTTTCGCCAGGCCGCTCAACGGGTGTATAAAGGAAGAAAATCTCGTTCCCTCTGGCTGATTATTTTTCTGCAACGGATTGTCCATTTTTCAGCCGGTTACGCGCCTTTCGTACCGAAGCCTGCGTTCGCCCGGAAACAAAGCCGTCAGCTCCGCCAGCGGCAGGTGCATGTTGCTTCCACCCACAGTAGTTCTCTCACCCTAGCACAAAGCTGAAGATCCAGCATATTGTGCCATTGTCGGATCAGACGATTGCGATTCTGAAGCAGATCAAAGCACTCTCCGGGCATCTGCCGCTTATTTTTCCCGGTAAGTACGATCAGGACAAGGGCATGGGCGACAACACCGTTAACAAGGCGCTGCGGGTGATGGGATATGACACCAAAAAGGATGTCTGCGGGCACAGCGTCCGGGCGATGGCGTGCAGTGTGCTCAGTGAATTGGGATTATGGAGCAAATCGGCTATTGAAAAGCAAATAAGCCACCAGGAAACCAACAGCGTCCACGCGGCGTATATTCACAAGGCTGAATATCTGGAGGAACGGATCGAAATTATGCAGTGGGAGACTGTAATTTAAATTGTGTATCTGCCTGTTTTTGATATGTTCACTCCAACACCGGAGACAGGCAAATTATGGACGAAAATAAACTCAAAGCGCTGGCGGCTGAACTGGCTAAGGGCCTTAAAACCGAAGCTGATCTTAACCAGTTTTCCCGTATGCTGACTAAGCTGACCGTCGAAACGGCGCTCAATGCAGAGCTGACTGACCATCTCGGGTATGAGAAAAATGCGCCTAAAAAAGGCTCTAATACCCGCAATGGCTACTCGTCAAAAACGCTGCTTTGCGATGACGGCGAGATTGAGCTGAACACGCCGCGTGATCGTGAAAATACCTTTGAACCTCAGTTGATTAAGAAGAACCAGACGCGTATTACGCAGATGGACAGCCAGATTTTATCTCTGTACGCCAAAGGTATGACCACGCGCGAAATCGTCGCCACGTTCAAAGAAATGTACGACGCGGATGTATCGCCCACGCTGATATCTAAAGTCACCGACGCCGTAAAAGAGCAGGTCACTGAGTGGCAAAACCGACAGCTGGATGCACTGTATCCCATTGTTTATATGGACTGCATTGTCGTCAAAGTCCGTCAGAATGGCAGCGT
>NZ_PTRE01000153.1 GCF_002965065.1 Escherichia sp. MOD1-EC7003 | reverse complement strand
GGTGGACACCACTTTGTCTAATTCGTCAGATTCTGACCAGACGGTTCAGGCTGTACGCTTACTAACAACCACGCCAGCGCCACCTGCATTGGTGTCGCATTAAGGCTTGTTGCAACATCCGACAGTGTGGAGGACTGTAGAGGAGTAAAACCTCCGAGTGGGAAGAACGGCACGTAGGCAATGCCATCGCGGGCCAAAGCATCAATCATTGCGTCATCAGCACGGTGGGCAATGTTATATTCGTTCTGCACACAGACGATTTCGGCAATGTTACGAGCCTCTGCAACCTGCGTCGGTGTGACGTTGCTCAGGCCAATATATTTTACCAGTCCTTGCTGTTGCATCTCTGCCAGTACGGTTAGACTGGCTTCAATCGATCCTTCCGCTGGGCCATGACCATCGCCAAACATAACGCGCAGGTTAACCACATCCAGTACGTCCAGACCGAGATTACGTAGATTATCGTGCACTGCTTTTTGCAGCTCCACTGGCGAAAATGCGGGTAACCAGGAAGCGTCCTCACCACGCCGCGCGCCAATTTTAGTGACAATTGTCAGATCATCAGAATAAGGATGTAGTGCTTCGCGGATAATCTGATTGGTGACGTGCGGACCATAAAAGTCACTGGTATCAATGTGATTAACGCCCAATGCCAGCGCCTCGCGCAGCACGGTAATAGCGACATGGCGATCTCTTGGGGGGCCGAAAACCCCGGGCCCTGCTAGTTGCATCGCGCCATAACCGAGACGGTTAACGGATTTTGTACCGAGAGTAAATGTGTTGCTGCTCATCGCACCCTGCTCTGTAATAAAACGGATTAAGAAAAATCAGTATAGAAATAAAAAGAGATAAATAATGCGAAGGCGTAAACAAGATTACTGAATGAGTTGCTCTGTTGTCCTGAAAAACACCGGGATAAGACGCGTCAAGCGCCGCATCCGGCAATAAAAAACCACAACCTGTATCAACGTAGCGGAACGCCCATCAGGGTGAAAATGGAATCAATGAAGCCCTGTGCGGGCCGCGGGGTCAGCCGGTATACGCGTTTAATCACCAGAACGGTCGTGATGTTGTGCATGGCCTTACAGCAACCACGCAAATGTAAAGCATCACCCTGACATTAAATATCTGAACAGAATTATAATATCTCTTTATTTTAAAAAATCGCAAAATTATTCAACATGCACGTTAAAGTATTTTTAGTATAACGCACATCTACTCCACAAATAATTTCTTGAAATCTTCTTCCGGCAAAAAGTAATTCAGATACTGCTCCACGAAAACACGATTAATTTTATCTGAAACGTCAAAATGTCCCCTGTCCTGTTTCAGTACCCAATCCGTATCGTATCCACGGCTACTGACTGTCACACCAAAAACAGGCACTGGGTTATTTTCAGAGCCATAACTTAAATCACTCAACTGTTTGTTATTGACACGAACAATAAAATACCCTCCTTTCACAAGGACAGGAATTCTCACCAGAGCATTACGATCTATATTCCCATCATAATCAAAGCCATCAAAGCTAAAAAGCGCAAAATATTTATTATAATAATGAGAGTAAAATACGGAGCGATTCATTACTTTTACCTCTCCCCCTCTTTTTATTCCAGGGTAATAATCCTCCGTAGTTCTCCTTGTTCGGTCAATATTGGTAACATCACACTCAGTATGAATTTTTCTCGGCTCCCCCCGAAACAACTCATTGCAAAGATCTGTTCTAAATGCTTCATCTGGAATAAACAATTCAAATATAGTACTCTCATCAATATATTTGGCAACCTGATCCTGTGTAACCTGATTACCACGAAAAAAAAAGAAATTAACAACAACAATGAAAATCGGAATAGCAACAAAAGTACCAAATAAATAACCCAGACTTCTCCCCATACATACTCACCTTTGTTATCCTTGTGATTTGGATATTATTCCAATGAAGTTTTTAGATACCTCAACGTTTTCTTCATCAGACTTGTTTGACCGTGTAAAAATATCTATCTCTTTTTTCTGGTATCTTCATCAACGGCAAAACCAATACCAGTCCCAACAATCCATTCTTGAAATTTTTACCAAAATTTTCCACGAGAATTTTTGTCCATAACCACTCAAATTGTCAAAAACTTTATCGCCATCAGCTATCGTCATTACCCCATTACTCTCTGCCCAAATAATCCCGTCTATACCCGTAATCATTGAAATCGTTTGATTTTTCAGCAACAGGAGATCATGCGTAAGCGTACAGCCTGAACCGTCTGGTCAGAATCTGACGAATTAGACAAAGTGGTGTCCACCAAATAAGTAGTGGGAACCAAAGTGTCAGATATGCAGAAAAATGTGACTCCCGGCAGGCGAAAAGGCTGCCCTAATTATCCTCCCGAATTTAAACAGCAGCTCGTTGCTGCCTCCTGTGAACCCGGGATATCCATCTCAAAACTTGCTCTTGAAAATGGCATTAACGCCAATCTGTGTAAGCGGCTCGTCAGAACCGTATTGATATTTACTGAGAGCTCAGATCAACTTTCCAGGGCAACAGATCGCGTACCCGGTTTGCCGGCCAGTCCTGGATATGTTCAATGACGTAGCGCAGCCACTTTTCTGGCTCCACATTGTTCAGACGG
>NZ_PTRE01000152.1 GCF_002965065.1 Escherichia sp. MOD1-EC7003 | reverse complement strand
TTTATGGAAACCGCCAGTCCATTCCCGGGAGGAAAGCATGGTCTGGCAAAAGTGTAGCGATATTAGGCGCAGCTATTTAGCCTGGTTTTTTATTTTGACTTATTATAGTTTCAATATTATAGCAACTCCTTACCCTCATAAAATCAATGCCCAAAAGCTCATCAGACTAAAGATCTTCTTTCAAAGGAAAACAGTAAACACACATACTTTTTATGTGAATTATTTACTAATTGCTATGTATAGCAGCTAAATTCTGTAGTTGGTTTGTAATAGGTTTATAAAAAAAACATCCCGATATTGCAGAGAAAAGTGAAGAATCTTCCTTTGGTACTACATATGCTACTTGGTTTTCTGAAAATCTATCCAATCCTGTGGATTGCATAATCCACGGCTGAAATCCTAACTCCATCTCGATAAATTCGACACATTTGGGACAGATAACCAAAAATTCTTGCATAGAAACATCTGGGGCCATTTTATCACATGCATACAGATTACAACCCCACTCAGAAATATTGGACTGCCAATAAGAAAAATTACCATCCCCTTTTTGAATATATTCTTCACTATAAATTGCCTTAACATCGGTTACGGTATGGATCGTAAGATAAAAAGGACAACCAGAGGTTAGAGATTTAAAACGCTGCGATGTTATGAAACTATTAATAGAGATTAAATTGGGCAATTTAATCTGGCTGTAAAAATTATTCCAGCTTGCTTCAGTCTCAGGATCAGTGTACGTACATTTCACAGTATATAACATTATACTAAGCTCCAAATATTTACATGAAAGAGTAATAACTATGTTAGGAATATTTATCTTTAATTGGATATTATCTCCTTCCATAAGATCTAATTAACCGCTAATTCATGTCAGTATAGCTATTGAGCATTGAGGATGTTCAGTCAAGTTAAAGTATAAAATCATCCTATAAATTCCTTGACACTAGAAAGTTGAAAAATAGAACTAAGCTCTTTGATTTGTGCCGAACAAATCAATTCGCCAACTCCGGCCTGTAACAACTCCGTCATAATAATTTCATTCCGCCGTATCTCACCACAGACAAAAGTGTGAACGCCATATTCATATGCACAGGCTACAATTCTACGTAACAAACGAAGATTAGCATTACTTGTCGGGGATATTGAAAGTATCCGATTATTCCGACAGACGCCATTGAACAGAGAGAAAAGATCAGAAGTCCCAATTGCCATAAAATCAACTTTTTCTGAAGTAAATAGAATATCTAACTCTTCTGCCAAGGCGGGAACTTCCAATGTAAAGCCTAATTCGACCTTGCTGCGTATAATCCCAACTGACTCTACCATCGCCACAAATGCAGAGTATTCCTCTATCGTCGAAATAAACGGAGCGCTGATTTTTACTGGGATCGAAAATTCTTCCATAAAGTGGCGGATTGCAGCTAATTCTGGTTCCCACAACTTCATGTTACGAGGCCCTCTAACCCCCATATCGGGATTTATTTCTGAAGGCACGTTTACACCTACTTCCTGAAGCTCAGTTGTAGTCAGATCAGATAGAACACAACGAATACTCGTCCAGTTCTGCCTGCCAATTTCAACAAGTTGCTGATATAAAAAAGATTCAATACGTTCTGGATCGTTATACGCAGAAGGCTCCTGACTGAAAAGCTGGAAAAGACAAAATTTGAATCGGAAATACCCCAGAGCTTTGATACCAAAGCGTCTATAAGCTGTGAGATTTCGTTGATTAAGTACAGAACAGATAGCACTAACAGGAACTTCTTCCTTGAGTGCTGTCAGGCCGTTTTTATTAACTATGCATCGATTTGCCTTGTCGATCTCCCCTCCATTATAAACAACCAGCCCGATGCCTGATTCATGTAGCATTTTTCGGGCGTGATCGGAAAACTCGTTACGCGCGACTACAACGGATCCTACCGATGGGCTGGCAATAATTTTGCTCGCAACAGCACAGTCCAAACTTGGTGTAAAGAGAATGTGCTCTGATGCATCAGAGATTTCCTCCAGTGAATGAGCTATTACTCCTACAGTTTCTGGCTCAGGTGTAATAATAATCTTACCAATAGTTTTACGTGCCACAGACGATGGAATAATTTCTGAAGTCTTCATTTTTGTACCTCACTGGTTGTAGGATGATTAGAGTCAATTAGTGTGATATTTCCACCACACAAAATACGATCAGTAGCTGAAAGAATTGCAGCACAATAACCTAGAGTATTGTGAATATATGCCTGTATTATCACCTCAACAACGTCACCAATACGTCTAATAGAAAGATGTTGTTCAGTGGCAATCAAAACCATACTGACAGGGAGAGATGAATAAACTCGAGATCCAACAGGCATGTCTGTTACATAGACAATTGCAGGTTCTATCGTTTCGAGTGTTTTAGCTACATCAATAAGCTCATTAGCACTTACATTAATACCACGTAAGAAAAATCGTTGGATTTGGTATCCGGGTGGCTGGCTTAGCACTCGGAGTGACACACTGTTCATACTTGTTGAAGGAGGAAAACGCAACATTGAATCAGCGACCTGAGAAACGCCAGGGCGTAAGTTATCTCTGGGATCTTCGGTACGCGAGCCTATCCTCACTGTCCCGAAATTAGATGATGCTGTATCTGGATGGATAATATCAATTTCTGTATGAATCAGTACATCATGTAGCCGAACTTCCTGCCTTGCACAATAATCCGCAAGTATTCGTATTCCTGCCGTCCAGCCAACACACTGGCAACTCCCCATAGCAAAACTACCAGCAAGTTCGTTAGAATTTACAGCTCGCCCGGCAAGAAAATGCGCCGTCGGCGCACTCAAAAGCGCAGGGTAAATAGCAGGAAGCGAAGAGTTTTCAGCAACGCCAATAACAATCCGCGCAATGGATTCAAGTTTATTAAGACAAGCTCTTGAACGAATATGTTTACGACTTGTTGCCAGCACTGCTAATTCAAATTTACCAAGATCTGTCAGATCTATTTCTGTATTGAAATCGCAAAAATGAATAGAAAATGTTCGCCCATTGATAATTAGCTGATTACGATAGCTATCTATACAGATCTTATTAATTAATAAAGGATTTGCTAGCAACAAACGAGCCTGAAGTTCATCCAGTGAGTTGCGGTTCGCCGCACCAACGCCTTCACTTTCAATAGGGTGAGTCAAAATATCCGTTATAGGATAAGCAACATCTGTCGTGGCACATAGATATAATAAATTAGATCCAATATCAGCCCCCATGCCGACAAGCAAAACTCTTTTTTTTCTCTCTGAATCATTTTTTGAAAATGACTTTTCCATTGTGGCTGAAGTCCCCCCCGAACGTGATCTTGATCTTACCCACGTAATGTGGACACAGCCCTAAGCGAGGTTCTGGTTTTCAAACTGTTCCGGACTGAGACCGCCACAGGTACTGTGACGACGCCAGCGATTGTAATCGCACTCGATATAATTAAATACCGTCGTCCGCATGATCTCCCGACTGATAAAGCGTTCACCGTGGATGCATTCGACTTTCAGTGAGTGGAAGAAGCTTTCCGCACAGGCATTATCGTAGCAACAGCCTTTTGCACTCATGCTCCCGCGCAGATTGTACCGCTTCAGCAAAGCCTGATAATCCGCGGAACAATACTGGCCCCCGCGATCCGTGTGAACGATGACATTTTGTGGTCGCTTACGCCGCAGCAGCGCCATCTGTAACGCATCGCAGGCAAGCTGTGCCGTCATCCGTGATGACATTGACCAGCCGATAACAGCACGTGACCACAGGTCAATGACGACGGCCAGATAGAGCCAGCCCTCATCAGTGCGCAGATACGTGATGTCTCCCGACCACTTCTGATTCGGGTCACTGGCGTAAAAATCCTGCTTCAGCAGATTCTCCGACACCGGCAAGCCATGCTCACGGTAACTGACCGGGCTGAACTTCCGCGAGGCCTTCGCCCGCAGTCCCTGACGACGAAGACTGGCTGCCACGGTTTTCACGCTGAAGTGGTAACCCTGAGCATGCAGTTCATCTGTCAGACGTGGGGCACCGTAGCGCTGTTTTGCCTGAGTAAAAGCCTCGCGTACAACGCTGTCACAACTCAGACGAAACTGCTGACGTGAATTTATCCTCACACGTCGGTGACACCAGGCATACCAGCCACTGCGGGCAACCCGAAGAACACGGCACATGGCTTTAATGCTGAATTCAGCCTGATGTTTTTCGATAAAGACATACTTCATTTCAGGCGCTTCGCGAAGTATGTCGCGGCCTTTTGGAGAATGGCCAGTTCCTCTGCCTGCTCCGCTAACTGGCGTTTGAGACGGGCATTTTCAGCAGCCAGTTCACTTTCACGTTCTGACGATGTCATTTGCTGTTGCTGCCTGCTTCGCCAGGCATAGAGTTGGGATTCATAAAGACAGAGTTCACGGGCTGCGGCAGCAACACCGATGCGCTCAGCAAGCTTCAGAGCTTCGCTGCGAAACTCAGGGGAATGTTGCTTACGGGGCTTTTTACTGGTTGATACAGGTTTTGTCATGTGAGTCACCTCTGATTGAGAGTTTACTCACTTAGTCCCGTGTCCACTATTGGTGGGTAGGATCA
>NZ_PTRE01000151.1 GCF_002965065.1 Escherichia sp. MOD1-EC7003 | reverse complement strand
GAACGAAAAGGAAACCACGAAATAAGGCAATTTGATTTTCTGGGTTATACGTTCAGGGCAAGACGGGCACGAAACCACCGGAGGGGAAATATCTTTACGAGTTTCAGTCCGGCGGTGAGCAGGAGTGCGCAGAAAGCCATGAGCGATAAACTGAGAAAACTGCGGATCAGGCGCAGGGTGGATGTAAGTCTTGCGGAAATAGCGAGAAGGCTGAACCCGATGATATGGGGCTGGCTGAACTATTATGCGAAATACCATAAATCAGAGATGAAGAAGGTATGCAGGTATATAAACCTGACGCTGATAAGCTGGGCGAGAAAGAAATACAAAACCCTGCGTTATCGCAAGACGAAGGCATGTCAGTTAATGGAAAGACTGTCAAAAGAGAAGCCGGAATTATTTGCCCACTGGAAAGCAGGGCCGGAAAGTGCGTTTGCCTGACGGGAGCCGTATGAAGCGAGAGTTTCACGTACGGTTCTGCGAGAGGCTGCCGGGGAGGTTCCGGCGGCCTACTCAC
>NZ_PTRE01000150.1 GCF_002965065.1 Escherichia sp. MOD1-EC7003 | reverse complement strand
TGGACATTATTTTTGTAGAGCCGGAGGAAACAGACCAGACGGTTTAAATGAGCCGGTTACGCAAAAAACGCCACGCCAATCAGTGATGATGAAATGGCGGAAAGCGGACAACATTAATGACCAATAGCGGACATTAAAAATGGCGAAAAACGGCCAATAATCTTGGCGTTGACACACAGGACAATAACCACCTGACAGGGCGTCCTGTAAACGGGTTTCATCATAAAAAAACCAACCGTCCGGACTGGGACGGAATGTACTGAACAGTGGCCGCGCCGGATTCTGGCGCGGCCTTTTTTTTAACCTGGAGAAGGCGGTTCCCAGCGTTTATCCTGCTCCGGCGGAGGCAGTGATGCGTCATCGTTGCTGTTCGCCGCGATATAATCGCGGTAGTAGCGTTCACTTCCTTCACGGTGATGATCCACGTCCGGTCGCGTAATCCTGTAGTCTTCGTGACCGGTACGGCCTGTCACATTATGCCAGGCAACCATTTCAGCAAAGACCTGGTTAAATTGTTTGTCGTTTCCTTCTGGTTCAAAACCCATGCGTGGATCTCGCCCGAATAATACCGGTGCAATCAAATCCAGTTTATCTGCCAGCGCATTGCGGTCATGGTGATTACGGAAAACAACCCTGTCACCATAATCCGTACAGACAAACTCTCCCGTCCGACGGTCACGGAAACGAACACTCCCGTTCTTCTGCAAACGGGCCTCGAGATCACCGGTATTACCGTATACCGGCGTTCCGCCCGGTTCACAAAGCACGACACAGCGGTCTGTTGTCGTTGTGCGTGACTTATCTTTACGGCGATCGCGATAATCCCAGCCTCTCAGCTGCGATACAGCAGCCCTGTCTCCCTGAGCAGCCTGAATTTCGACCCACTGACGGTAAGAGGGTGGATACCACTTCCCGTCAGCAATAAGTTTCTGCCGCTCATCCCTGATGTCTTCTTTCAGCCTGATCAATGCCTGCATTCGCTGAACTTCTGCAATGTGATAATGCAGCTTACGTAATGCCGGATCATCGTACTGCGCACGAATGTGTGACTTCCGCAGACGGCATGCCTGATGAATTTCCCGACAACGTTCCCCATAACGCAGATCTGGTTTACGCCATTGTTCACGCCATGCCAGATAGCGGGCACGCAGGTCAGCACGGGCCTCAGCTCTGGCTTCACGTCGCTGCCGGCGCAGCATTGGGTCACGTTTACTGCTGACCCCGTACCTGTCACTGACAGCCAGCTCCGGGTTATAGCGACTTTCAGGTTGCACCCTGTCAAACAAATCTGCTGGGGCACTCACAAAAGGTCCGGCCTGTGGCTCTGCACGCCCCAGAGTCAGATCAGGATGAATGCTGCTGGCCTTCACCGGCGTTTGCTCATGATTAAAGGCATCAACGACAACAAGCCCGTGATGTTGTTTCTGTAGCATCAGTCCCTGTTGTGCAAACAACTCATGACAACGCTGCCAGGTAAACTCACCCTGTGTGATCATTTCTTCAATCTGAGGGCTACAATGGCTGATGCTGTATCCCCACAGACTTTCTTTGTCAGAAAACAGTTCGCGTTTGATAGCCCCCTGCGGCCCCGTACCTGTACGCATACGGTGCCATTCTTTATCGGTCGCAGGACAGCTCTCCATACGACGACCACGGAAGCGTTCTGTTGGCGTAACCTGGCGGAAAATATCTGTTGGTACAGGCTGCCAGCCACCATCGAGTTGATTCACATTGTCGAGCGTCAGCAGTGACCATACGCTGTCAGCACGAACGGGAGTCTGGTTATGATCATAACCGTCACAGATAACCAGGTGACCATGCTGAACACGCATCCATAATCCCGCTTCAGCCAGTGTGCGGTGAATAGCCTGGCAGTTTTCCAGCCGTCCTTCCCGTGCCATTTCCGGCAGACGTTCTCCAAGATGACGACAGGCATACTGCTGCAGACTTTCTGTTTCAGCGATTTTTTCCGGGCGAACATCAGCTGCAATGAAGTCCGGATTATAGCGTCCTGGTGCTTCCACCTGGCTGAAAATGTCTTTTGGCACTGGCGTGTAGTCACCCATTTTTTTCATGAGTTTTTCTGCACACCAGGAGGGACCAAACGAGTCAAGCTGTACACCTTCCCTGTTGCGATCCCAGCCATCCATCACCAGAAATTTTCCGTCCATCTGAGACAGGTACAAACCATCTTCAGCAAGACGACGATGCAGGGATAACCAGTCATGTACAGGTTCACTGCGTAAACCAGCGACCGCTGTCTGCGCAACATACTCGCGAAAAGTTTGTTTTTTTCCGCGTGTCCAAGCGTTCTGGCGATCACGTTCAACGGCAGTTTTGCGAACGATACGATTTCCCGGCGCATGGACCCAGCAACCGTTATCCGGAGCAAAACCATGCTTCAGTTCAAGCTCACGGCAGGCACGACTGAGTTTTTCCTGACTCCATGATAACCGGTTCAGATAACCCGTTTCAGGGTGTACCCGGTTAACAGCCACATGGACGTGCAGATTATCTGTATCAGTATGCACGGCAGAGACATACTGATGGTCGGCAAGGCCGAGTGATTTCAGCGTATGACGTACACTGTCATAAATCTGTTCCGGACGCGGGCTTTCATGTGACTGCCAGGAAAGGATGTAGTGAAAAACAGGATCAGTGTCATCTTTTGCATAGTGTGCCTGCCGGGCAATGTACTCCATATCTGCAGCGGCAGTTTCAAGAGAAGTACAGTTATGAAAGCAGGTGACACCATAAAAGTTGACCCATTCGCAGCCGTCCTTCATGACATCAACCAGCGCCACGAATGACTCATTTCGAAGACGTGTCGCATAATCAACAAGGCGACTGAAACGGCTTCGGTGCGGTTGTTCAGCCTGCGAAGAAGAAGATAAATCCAGTTCCTCATCGGTCATGTCATCCCGGACAGAGACGTAGGATACCAGGTCTTCGAACGAAGACTTGCCGTCCCTTCTCTTTTTCGGAATGACTGCATTCACCGGAGAATCCTCAACCTTCCATTAACTGTTTACGCAATGTATTTGTAAGTTCGGTTATGGCAACAAGCACTTCTGCGTATTCCTTGTCACCGGTTCTTTTTCCCTGAACAAACAGATGCTTCTGCATCCTTCCCAGTCTCATTAACTCCTTCAGAAAAGCATCATCTGTACGGGAGTTAATTCGCTTATTCAGTGCTGCATTTCGGATGTAAGCAGATACAGTAAGTCCGGAATCTTCAGCTTTTTTCCTGATGGTTTCATCCTCAACAGGAGAGAATCTGAGTGTCCTGACAACTGTCTTTTGCCGTACCTCACTTTTCTTTCTTACCGCACTATCACTCACTTCAGGCTCCTTACGGGGTGTCGGGGCGAAGCCCTGACCAGATGGCAATTGTAATAGCGTCGCGTGTGACGGTATTACAATTGCACATCCTGTCCCGTTTTTCAGGCCATTATAGCCTGTTATTTTTGTGCATCATAGTCTTATGCAGACGGCAGAGGCAGGGCGCAGCCCTGCCAGGAGTCAGTTTTTGATGATAAAATCAGGCTTCAACATGAAACGGAGAGAAAGTGCCAATGGCTTCTAAAAAATTTTACTCAGATGATGACATCCAGCTGGCAAAAGCTGCTTTATCGGAATTGCCAGATCTCACCGCTCAACGGAAAACATTGCGTGATTTTCTTGATGCCATTCGTGATGACATTATTGTCCTGGTAAGGACAAAGGGTTATACACTGGCAGATGTTCGTGACACGCTCAAAAATGCAGGGTATGAAGTAGGAGAGAAGGCACTTCGTGACATTATTCGGGAAGCAGAATCGAAAAAACCATCCCGCCGTTCTTCCTCTAAAACAGCACCTAAAAAGACAGATTCAGGCAGGAAAGATGGCATCGATATGAACAACAATTGATGTGACAATGTCACATTGTGTTCTGAGATTATGATGATTACAGAAAAAAAAGCCCCGGCATAAATACCAGGGCTTTTCTGTTTAATCAGACTCGTGGCGGCAATACACCTGGATAATGCCGTGCAATAATATCATTCAGTTTTTCAACAAGGTCAGAACGCTTAAAGACAATGTGTACGGTCCCTTTCTGGTAGCCACGCACCGTAAAATATTCCCCTTCTAACAGCTTACCGACATTGTCGCCGTTCCCGAGAAATTCACCATACTGCGCCCCGATGCTGTTCCTGAAGTCAGGAACGTTGCGCCCCTCCAGCAGATAAAACGGACGTACCAGGTCATCCAGTGCCTCCCGTCCGCTGCAGTCCAGCGTCACACGCCCGTTACTCCAGCGGTACAGCAGGTTTTCAATAATGATTTTCTTACCCAGACGGCAGGGATTATTGGTTCTGTAATCCCATGACAATTTCCGGTAGACATCAATCAGTCCCTTTTCAAATGTCTGCATCTTACTGGCATTCAGATGGCGGAATGTTGCCAGTACATTGTCCAGGGTGATTTCAGGACAGGTGTCGCTCATCAGCTGGCTGTTCCACTCATCACGCTGGCATGAACTCATGAAGGTGTACATGCCCGTATCTGTCATCAGGCGGTCCCAGATTTTCCGGTCGGCAAGACGGGTGATATTCCTTTTCGCTTCTTCCGGCTTATCCATGCGACGAACGGAATCAGTCACGCAGTCTTCAAACCCGTAAAGAAAAATATCACCTGACGCATCGAGCAGAATCTTGCGCGCTGTCGCCAGGCATTCCATCGCCTGCATGAATAGTGCAATACCTTCGTTACGCTGCGCGATGATGCGGTCGATAGCCACAGACGGAATAACATCTGTCGTGCCGGCAGTATTCAGGTCAGCAGTGGGTAAAGTCTGATTCATCACATTGTCTCCTCATCGTCACGACTGCCGGGTCAGCCAGGTCATTTCCCGGAGGAGCGAAGCTCCTTCTGCCGTCCGGGTCTTAGGGTATTTCCCCGCAGTGGACCTTTCCGACGGGGGACGCTCACCACGTCACGGGGCAGTTGTCCGGGGGCAGACGCAAAAGTTTTTGACGCCAGCGGCAAAAAGTTTTGTGGCTGGTACATCTCTCCCCTGGACGACTGAAACGGGATGTGGTCGTGTATGTACCCCCGGAAAGTCCGTCTGCGGAGAACAGGCCGCAGTGCGGCGGCAGACAGGCAGAGATAGCAGCGCCATCAGGCGCAATGGCCTTACACACCGTCAGGTGTGCAGGGAGCGCCGCATCCGGCGCGACCGGAGAAAACCGACGGCACAACAACGGCATGCGGTGGTCACTGGTACACCACTCCCGCACAGGTGAAAACAGAGAAAACAGCACGACATCCACAATCAAAAAAAGTGAAATTTCTTCACTTTTTCACACTTATTTTTCGCGCTGATTTGGTGATTATGGTGATAAAATAAAGTGAAGTTTTTTCACTTTTTCAAAGGTATTTTATGACCGGCTGGGAACTGCGAATCTGGCGAAAAAGCATGCTCTGGTCACGCGAAAAAGCGGCCAGAGAATTTGGCGTGACACAGAGAACATGGCACGCCTGGGAAAATGCGGAGCAGGTGGATGTCACCGTCTGGAGGACCACCCAGGCACTTTCAGTCCGTGACCTGCTGCCTCACATGCAGGGGATGCACAAGGCAGATATCATCAGGCGACTGGAAAATGAACTGGGGGAAACGGCAGAGGATGTGTGAGCGTAATTCACAGCCTGGCTGAATGCCAGGCTACTGCTCATCAGGAAACAGTTTTTTCAGTTCTTCACCGGAAAGTCCCGTGACCTCCTGAATCCGTTCCGGCGGCCAGCCTATATCCCGAAGCCGGCAGGCTATTTCCCGCGCCACTTCAAGAGCCCCTTGTTTAAAACCCTCGTCGAAACCTTTCTGTATAAGACGTTCTGCAATCGTCATGCTGTTTGCTCTGCTCCTGCTGACAAAAAAGCCCGGCATTTTGCCGGGCTTTGTGGTTCTCATCAGTGAGTGATTTTCTTCAGTTCGTCATCGGAAAGTCCGGTAGCCTGCTTAATCTGCTCCGGCGTCATCCCCATTTTCTGAAGCTGGCACGCAATAGCCAGGGCTTTTTCAAGCGCTCCTTCCATGCGTCCTTCCATCCTGCCTTCCTGGCGACCTTTTTGCTCAAGACGTTCAGCGATAGTCATCAGTTTATCCTCATGCTGCGGCAGACGCTCAGCCAGCGCCCGCATAAATTCCGGTGATACAGAGTCCCCTGCGTTAACGATGTAATGAATCAGAACACGCACCTGCTCATCTGAAATTTCCACCATGACCTGCGGGAGTTTGTCCAGCAGCTCCATCATGTCACGATGGCGGATATGCTTCATCAGCAGCGTCAGTGCGGCCATCCGGCGATGGTTCATGATTTCATTGTCATCAACGACAGTGATATCAACCAGCGGAAACGGCTTTGTGTATATTTTAGCCGCAAGTGCCGGATTCTCAAAACAGTCCAGCCAGTTCATGCTGTACGGGTACGGGCTGCGCTCACCATGATAGAACAGTACAGGAATCACCAGTGGCAACGTTTTGTGCTGCTCCAGATGTCTCTGCATCGCCGCCACACTGTAACGTAACATGCGGAAAGGCATGTACAGATTTTCGGTGCTCTGGTGCTCGATGAGCGTATAAACATAGCCATCTTCACCCCCGGTGGTTTTCACGCTCCAGAGGATATCGCTGGCGTACTGATGCAGGTCCGGCTCAACAAAGGTGGCGGGTTCCAGCTTCAGCGTGGACAGGTCGCACAACTGCCGGTACTCCGCCGGAAGATGCAGTTCCAGAAAATCTCTGGCGACGTCGGGATTCGCCAGGAACGACCGGAACGCGGCATCATGCGGCGTGGGCGTTGTGGTGTTTTTCTTCTTACTCACGGTTCCTCCTGGTGAGATGTCTGAACGTATCCTGCCGCCTGCACAGGCAGACGGCAAGGGTTAATCAGTGGCAGACCCGCTCAATTTCAAGCGCGCGGAGCAGGTGGCCCCATTCGCTGACTTTCATGGCGGGGATACGCACCCGCTTCTGCTCACTGCAGCGTCTGGCGATATGGCCGCTCATCGCCAGGACGTCCGGGTTAATCTCATCCTGTGCCAGCTCCTGACGTCTGAAGCGGGTATGGCGGTGCAGGGGTTTATTCTCCCGCAGGCACTCTTCACGCAGACGCTTTACATACTCGGCGGTTGCGAAGATAATTGATGGTCTCATGGCATAATCTCCATAGATAGTGATTGAGATGCCGGACTTCCTGGCGGGGAAGCGCCGGCGGAGAGAGGCAGGGTTTATCGCCCTGCCTTTTTTCATTTCGGACAGCGACGCAGTGCCAGCGCGAGCGCTTTCATCTTCCAGCCTTCCGGCGTGCGGTACATCACCTTCCAGTAGCCGTCGATGAACACATAATGGAAGCGCACCTCTTCAGTGCTTTCAGTGGCAATAGCCTCCCTGAAAGAACGGTACTCACGCGCCTCACTGTCCATCCGGAAACCACTGTCACGTCCGTAATAAGCCGTCACACCGTCCACCGGGTTCTGAAGCGTATGCCCGGCGGGTTTGTCGCAACGGGGACCGAGGCAACGGATATCACCGTGTTCAACCAGGGCTTCGGCCTGCTGACCGGTGGCATAGTGGGTATGCAGGATGCGACCGTTCCAGGTCGGCTCACCGTGCAGGTGGCAGTAAACGGTACGGAACACCCCGTCGCGGCAAAAAACGGAAATCGTGCTGCTGACAGTCATGAAAACGTCTCCTTCTGCTGAATCAGGTCGCCGGGCCGACCGGTTGCTCCCCGGAGGGGCGAAAGCCCCTTCTGCCGTCCACTTCTTCGGGGTTTCTCCCCGCAGTGGACCTTTCCGATGGGGCGTCCGTCACCACGTCACGGGGCAGCTGTCCGGGGGCGGACGCAAAATTTTTTGCCGGGTTTATGGCTAAAAATTTTGTGGACGGTATATCTTCCCCTGGACTGCTGAAACGGGATGTGGTTACTCCAGCCCCCGGAAAGTCCACAGCGGGAAACAGGCCGCAGGGGTGGCGGCGGAAGGGTTGACTGCGCCATCAGGCGCAGTGGCCTTACACACCGTCAGGTGTGCAGGGAGCGCCGTTTCCGGCGCGACAGGGGCGGCGCGACCGGAACGGTCGCTGCAAGCCTGGTTTTTCAGACATCGGACCGTAGCGGCAGCCCGAAACCGCGCCAGCGGGTTCGGCGGAGACTGGCGGGGGGGCCCGCAGCCGCCCGTCGGCGGCGGGGCGTGCGGCGGCGGGGCGCCCGGCGACCGCGGGGGGGAGGGGGCCGCGCCCCCCCGCATCGAGCCAACAAGACACAACAAAACA
>NZ_PTRE01000014.1 GCF_002965065.1 Escherichia sp. MOD1-EC7003 | reverse complement strand
CTATCCGCAGACTCACATCCAGCTGTGCATCATCCATATGGTGCGTAACAGCCTGAAATACGTATCCAGGAAGGACTATAAAGCCGTCACCAGCGGGTTAAAAGCAGTTTATCAGGCCCCGACCGAAGAGGCGGCGCTGATGGCGCTGGATGCGTTCGCGGGAGAATGGGACGATAAATATCCGCAAATCAGCAAAAGCTGGCGTGCACGTGCACACTGGGAAAACCTGAATACCTTCTTCGGCTACCCGCCGGATATCCGTAAGGCTATCTACACCACGAACACGATAGAATCGCTGAACAGCGTGATCCGTGCGGCGATAAAGAAACGCAAAGTGTTCCCGACAGATGACTCGGTGCGGAAGGTCGTGTATCTGGCGATCAAGGATGCGTCGAAAAAATGGAGTATGCCGATCCAGAACTGGCGGCTGGCAATGAGTCGTTTTATTATCGAGTTCGGTGACCGCCTGAGCGATCACCTTTAATACAGTGGCAGTTACACAGAATTACTGACAGGCTCTGCAGTGGTGGTCGGGCTATCTTGATGCAAACAGTGACGGCTATGTATCGGCTTACCAGTATGCCCACCGCCTGAAACCGGTGCCGTAATACAGTTAACTATCTGTATTCCGACTTTTTAGCCAATGATACGTAATTCCTTTGCCTCTTTATGGGGCAAAGGAATCAACATATATATCCATGATTTCAATGATAAGTTATTTATTGCAACAGGACAGATACTCATTTAATTTGTGTCAGCCTGGTCAACGGCAATACAATATTGCTCCCTTCAGGACAGCCACAGGCGACAATATCCCCTTCAAGAGCAATCGCTGTACCATTAATAAATTGTTGGTGTGGCCCTTTGGCAACAATATCACCGATACCTTTTTTACAGGCAGGGCAGGATGCCTGCATACCTATAAGCGCAACGGGGCTACCATCGTTTGTAACAATATCTATTCCCTGTAATACTTTTCCACCTGTTGATGTTGACGATGATTTAACTATAACAGCTCGCATAAGATTACCTCATATATTATTATGATATTTATTTGTTTTCCAGCCACTGTTTTAAATAATAAGCCCTTTCCTTTTCGTTTTTATTTTTTATTTTACTGCATATTTCATGGTATCTTATTCTTCCCACTAATTTAGCACATTCCGCACCTAAATAAGTAAAGTAATCATTTTCACTGATAAATTTAAGGACTAAGGAAAAAACTGCGTGTCGGTCTAAATTAGCAGGAAATTCGCTTATTCCATTAGTCACTGTATCTGCTATTTCATACCCTACAGCCGTTGAATATTCATCATGTGGTTCATTACTGGAGGTAGGATCTTGTGTTGCAAAATAATTTGCATCTTCTTTTTCAAGTTCAAGTTGACGCCCAATAATTCCCCAGTTAATATTTGAAAAACCTTCGTTACTATAAATACGCCCATCATTACCTATACGGATCATTTCAGCATAAAGTTTTTTTATTGGTGTTTTGAAATCATAAATACTAATAGCTGATCCAGACTGGTTCCATTCAACTGCATTGTCATAGTATTTAGTGTGAGAAACATATGGAGCATTAGGCGATGGTTCAAGACAATTACCATCTGGACCAAACACTTTCCGTCTCTGTTCTTCATAATATTGATAATCATAAAGATCAACGCCAAAACCAAATTTATTATGTTTAATCGACTCAAAGTTATCAATGCCGCCAGCTTTAAAACAGGTGTCATTTCTTCCTATAGAAGGTCCCATAACACCAAGCTTTCCTAACGCATTAAGATTTCCACCAGTAAACTTATCATGTATATCTTTTAACTTATCATGTATATCTTTTAACTCTTTATAATTATTTGTGCTGAATTCTTGAACTAAATCAAGAAAATAAGAAATAACGCTTTGCGCAATACTTAAATTTGCCATGATTACGTGATTTATATCATTGCTGTTATTTTCTTCTTCAACAACCTTTCCTAAGGACGAAATATTGACTCTTAACACTCCTTTCCAATAATTACTATCCGAATCAAAAAAAGCAGCAGAACCAATGGGATTAGCCCAAATCATGAGATAGTTTGCATTTTCAAATTCCTCTTTACTAATTTGAATTTTCCATGATTGTGTTTCATCAGAAATAGTCCACGGGAAAGAACCCTCACTGGGATATGGTTTTGTATTTCTCTCTAGATTATATATTTTATTGATTTTCAATGGGACAGAAAATTGCTCATCATATTCTTTTTTACTCCATAAACAATAATTTATATGTAAAATATTCTTATTGATATCGGCCACATTTGGTAACGGTTGATCTCCTTTGGATAGGATTATTTTTAGAAACCACCGTTCTAGTTCTCCAGCATTATTTTTCTCACTAAACGTATCACTCATGATTTTTTTCCTGTATTTCCTTGGCCGTATCTATAAACTGCCATTGTTTGAAACTCCAATGGTAATTAACATCATTTTCAGAACCGATGATTCTTATGTTTATATGTTCACTTCTATACTGGCAAATAAATTTTGCTAAAAACACATCCTTTACCAGCCATATCGAATAAGGTATAGTTAAATAGTTAGCCTCATCATATCCAATACAACCTACAGAACCAAAACCAATTTTATCATACACAGTAACATTTAATGTGTATTCATTCACATTAGAAGTAAACAAATTAACCGAACGCCATATAATTAATCTCATTCCAATTTCAATGCACAGGACAAAAAAACATACGATAAAAAATATTGACTTTACTTTTTTCACTTATTTTGCCTCAATCTTAACTATGGGGCTTTCAATTAAAACCTCTTCACTTCCATCTATTATTACTCTGGTTCCTTTGATATCTATTTGGCCATCATTTTTTAGCATTAATGACGCATTTCCAGCATGAAATTCTATGCCATCAGCCGCCTGGATTATTTTCATTCCGCCACAAATTTCCTTACTGTTTGTTCCAGAAACCAAACTCAATAATGTCCCTGCACTAATTGAAATCATATCTCCGGCGTTGATCAGCTTTGCCCCCATTACTGAACTGGTGTCTGTCAGGTTAATATGTTCCATTCTACTTCCCTGTACAAATGTGGTCATATTTCCAACTCCCGGTAGAATACCATTGGCTCCCATTGAGAATGCCAGTTGCTTCAACAGGGTTGCGGCATCATCCTGGAAAGCTGCCAGATTCATTTTACGGTAGCCATCCGTAAAATGATTACCTACCGACAAAACATAGTCTCCGCCAATACTGGTATTTTGAGTACCACCAACCTGCATAACCTGACTTTCATCCACCAGGATAGCACTGTTGCCCTGTACCTTATCCACAGAATGCCGTTTAGTCAGGCTGGTGCGATCATGGTTGATAACATGATTCATATCCTTCTGCGCATGAATATAAACCTCTTCCCGCCCGGTCATATCTTCAAACCGCAGCTCATTAAACCCGCTCCCTTTATATGTTTTTGAGCGAATGGTGGTCTGTGTTTTGGTTAGCGGCAGATCCCCTGGCGAGCGGTTATCCTGATGATAGGTTCGCCCCATGATGATCGGCTGATCCGGGTCACCATTCAGGAAGTCCACGATCACCTCCTGACCCACCCGTGGGATAGCCAGATGACCAAAACCCGCGCCAGCCCACGGCTGAGACACCCGTATCCAGCATGAGCTGTCTTCGTTCTCTTTGTGATAGCGATCCCACAAAAACTTAACCCGCACCCGGCCATGCTCGTCACAAAAAATTTCCTCTCCCTCCGGCCCGGTGACTACCGCTGGCTGCGGACCATCTACTTTCGGTTTGGGTAGTGGTGAAGAGCGCCAGGTTTTATCTGCGGGGATCGCCTGAAATTCGTTTACCAGGGTGGTACCTTCTTTATGCGTTCCCGGTGCAGCCTGCGGCTGCTCTCCGTGCAGTTCACTTGCCACTACCTGCCAGTCCCGGTTCAGATCGTCAGCCGGATGTTCGGTCAGCGTAAAACGTGCTCCCGGCCACAGTTTTGGCGAATTACTGCTCCCGGATGCCGTTTCAGCATCATTGCGCCATCCCTCTGTCTGATAGCGGGAAAAATCCCGTCCATGTTGTTCATCCTTGAAACGGCCCGGGTAATCCAGCTTTTCATACTGGTTACGCTGCCCGTTGAGACCGGGTGCATCATTACGGTAACGGGCCTGCCAGTGGGGGGCTTTAAAGGTGTAATCTTTGGTGATGACATAAGCCGGGCGGATCTGCGCGCTGTAACGAAAGCGGTTGATACACTCAGTGAATGTGCCACGGGGCTGCGGATTGAAGGGGACAGGAAATGCCTCCGGCAGGCAGACCACGCGGTCACAAAATACCAGCTTCTGCCGGGAGCCTTTTTGGGCATGTTCCTCATAAAAAAAGATGCCTTCCTCTGCAATCAGTCGGCAGAGAAACGCATAGTCGGATTCACCGTACTGCACGCAAAACTCCCGCGCCGGATGCGTTTCATCCAGCAGGTATGCTGTATCACCCACCCGGTTGTCATCAAGTAGTCGCTGAATAATGCTCTGGATATCTTGCTGCTGAAAATGACGAAAATTCTGCCGCAGGCTGCTGCGCCAGAGCGGGGGGCGAACCGTCAGGTTGTAGCCGGTTTTTCGCCCGTCATATTCACCGCGTTCAAATCCGGCGATCAATCCTGTCACATGGCGTAACGGCGTGCTGCCCTGCCAGATGGTTAATTGTGCCGTCTGTTCCAGTAGTGTACTGGCGTTCAGGGCGGTCCGTTCACTGACCGTATTGATTTCCAGCGTAAACAGAGAGAAGTAGGATTGTGAGAGGTGAAAGCGGGTGACAGCAAAGGTTTCTGTGGGCTGACCATCCACATCAACAGTAAAACGGATACCTGTCTGTGACATAAATATACCCTCAACAAAAAATTCGCCAGGGGAAACCAAATGTCAGTATATTTGTGAAAAAAAATTGTTTATTTGTTACTTAACTGACCTATTTATTATCACCGGGCATTAAGTTAATTAATGGAATCATCCTCCACAATAACGAATTGTCAAGCCATAAGTTTCTGGATTAATCCTTCCGTAAAAATAATGCCAGAACAGTTCATCCGTTCTTCTGAGTCTGTGATAATCTGTTGTGGTTAAAATATGATTTCTCAGGTACAGAATCAGATAATATAAACCAAACACATTCACCGGAGTTATATTATGACATCTGGAGAAGGTTACTATAGGGAAGAACTGGACTATATTCGCAGGTACGCCAGATTACTGGTGCAGGAAAATCCAGGCCTGAAACACTTTCTTGGTGATAAAGATGCAGACCCCGATACAGAACGACTGATGGAAACGTTTGCCTTTCTTTCCGGCAGACTACGCGAAAAGATTGAGGACCGGTTTCCCGAAATCACCGTGCCATTAATTAAGCGTCTGTGTCCCAATTACCTGCGAACCGTTCCCCCCATGACGGTTATCGAATACACGCCTGATAATACTCTTGCCACAGTGTGCGATATTCCCCGTGATGCACAGGTGATGAATGCACCCCGTAAGAATAGTGATCCCGAAGAAAATTATCTGATACCCGGCGCACCGGATGATCTGCCAGAAGAAGAAGAGCCGTCGTGTATTTTTACCCTGTGCCGTAATGTCAGGTTGCTGCCACTACGCATTCACGGCGTAAATAATTACAGTACACCTGATCAGGGCATCATTGATATCACCTTTGCGCCACTGCCAGGCAGCAGAATAACGGCAGCCGATCTCAATGGCATCAGTTTGTGGCTGGGAGATGAAAACATCATCAGCCGCTGGCAGGTTTACCTGTGGCTTTGCCGTTACCGGAGAGGCGCGGAACTGATTACCGGTGGACGACGTTACCCCCAGCCAGGGCTGGCGATAAAGCCTTCCGGGTTCAGGCATGATGAATCATTGCTGCCACAACCCGGTAGCCTTCACAGTGGCTACCGGATAATTCAGGACTGGTTTTGTTTTCCTGACGCCTTCTTCTTTTTTGATCTCAGCAGAATATCGCTGCCCGAGGAGATTATCTCCCGCCCCTTTACGTTGCGCCTTCGCTTTGATCGGCCATTGCCGGAAACCGTTCATCTAAGCAGACAATCCCTGCGCCTGCACTGTACTCCGGCGGTGAACCTGTTTATTCATGACGCCGTTCCTGTTATGCCTGATAACCCGCATCAGGAATATCCGTTGCAGGCCAGCCAAATCTGGCCCGGTTATTTTGATATTTTTCGTGTTGACAGCGTACAGGGGCAGGAGCGCAACACATTCAGGGATGATGACCTAGTCGCGCTCTCCCGCCATGGGAACACGAGCAAATGGCTGTCATCAGACAGCCCCCGGCGGCCCCTGGAATATCACCGGGAGCGCAGAATTATTTACTGGCAGCACAGCGTTCGCCGTTCGCTGCTTACTGCCAATCCGGCCCACTTTATTTCATTCCGCCATGCAGGCAACAGCATACCTGACGCCACCCTTACAGGGCGGAACCCCATTCAGATATCACTCATCTGCACAAACGGCGATCAGTCCTGCCGCCTGGCACCCGGTGATATCTGCATTCCTGTGGGGCAGGATGCATCCGCGGCCCCCTTTCGTAACGTCACCACGCCAACCCCGCCTTTACCGCCAGTGCCGGATGGCCCCCTGCACTGGTCGCTGCTCAACACTATGACGCTCAATTATCTGACCATGAATGATGTGGAGGTACTGCGCGATATTCTGCGTACTTTTGACCGCCATGGCATTCACACGCCATACAGCGCCCGTCTGTCGCCGGAAAAACTGAATGCGCTGGAAAAACTGGAAACCCGGCCCACAGATCGTGTCTTCCGGGACATTGTGGTACGCGGATTGTCATCCACGCTGTATGTCAACCCACAACCTTTCGCCTGCGAGGGGGAGATGTATCACCTAGGAACAGTGTTGTCGCATTTTTTCGCCCTGTACGCCAGTATTAATTCCTGGCATATGCTGACCATGATTAATACCCAAACCGAGGAGGTCTGGCGATGGACAGAGAGACCCGGTCAGTTTCCGGCGATATAACCCCCGCAGAAGCCACAACAAACCAGGATGAAACGCAGGCGTTGCGCAACGCCTGTTATGGTAACTTTTTTGTGGTAACTGACCTGTTGTATCGCAGCCGGAAAGATGCCGTTTCACTGAGAACGGAACCTGAACAGGAAAATGTGCATTTTCGTGCCAGCGCCAGCATTGCGTTTCCTCTGCGTGATATCGAAAAGCTGGATAAAAATGCTGCCGGGCAGTATGTGATGACCACACGTTTTCTTGGGCTATCCGGTAGTGCATCGCCACTGCCGGGTTACTACCTGGATGAGATGGCCTGGCAGCAGGCACAGGAGGGAAGCAGCGCGACAGCGGATTTTCTGAACCTGTTCAGCCATCGCTGGACTCAGTTTCTCTACCACATCTGGCAAAAATACCGCTGGCATGTCAGTTTTCGTAATGGTGGCACGGATGCCATATCGCAAAGCATATATTCACTTATCGGGCTGGGTAATCCGCGAGTACGTGAGCGACTGGATATCTGCCACAGTAAACTGCTGGCGTATGCTGGCATACTTGCCGGGACGGGGCGTTCGCCGGAAATTGTCTGCAACCTCATCGAGCATTGTTTTGACCTGTCAGATGTGAAACTGGAGAACTGGCAATTGCGCCGGGTGCCGATCCCGGCGGAACAACAGAACCGGCTGGGGATCAGTGAACTGACTGAGGAAGGGGTATTACAGGGCAAATCGGTGCTGGGGAAAAATTTCATCATCGGCGGGCATATCCCGGATCGCAGTGGTAAATTTTTGTTGTGTATTAATAACCTGAAACTGGAACGTTACCTGGCTTTTTTGCCGGAGGGGGAAGACTACCTGCCGCTGACCACGTTTGTGTCATTCCTGCTGCGCGATCAATTCGCCTGGGATTTGCGACTGGGGCTTGCACCGGACGAGATTAGTGGAATGTGTATGGGGGACAGGAACACCTCTCAACTGGGACGAACGATGTTTATCGGCAAACCACGCCGTGAGCATTTTATTACAATACGGGTAAGGGGATAATAAATAACAGAAACGGCGATCTTTCTGGTGAGGTACTGGCCCCGGTAAGTCTGCTCCGGGGCATCCTTATGCCCTCTTGCGACTCACTGCTAATCACAGTATTCTTAGCCTGCACCTGCAAAATCAGGCGTCGGGATTGACCTCCTGAAAATTTCACTGACGACACAATATTTTGTGCCGGGCACGGTCACACCTCAATGGTGGGATCGGGCGGGGGCATCGCAAGATGCGCCAGTGTCAGTGAGGCTGGTAAGGTCAACCCCGTCCGGTTCCACCACCCGTGAGATTGACCTCTCCAGTGGTGGGAATAACCCGTTACTCACTGGAGGTCGCCTTATGGCTACAATCCTCACAACTGACTATGATTTACTATCCGTTCCCTTCAGCGTCGCCACGGACTTTACCACCCTGGCCGGATACTGCGACCGCGTGGCTGAAACCTTAATCGAGTGCCGCGATCCGGTGCTGAAAATGGCGCTCTGCGGGCGGCTTTCTGCCTGCCTTGCGCTGCTGCGCCCCACGCTGAATGAACCACTCCCACCGCATCTGCTCGACGACTTCATCGCGGATAAGCTGCCTGATGCCTTCCCCTGTTTTGAACCTGATGAAACGCTACTTTGCGACTACTGTCAGGTTCTGACGCAGATCCTGACGGAACAGACGCTGCTGCCGGAAACTGAAAAAACACTGATCGGACTGATGTGTGAACTGGTCTGGTTTTTCTCGGACGGGCTGAAAGCTCCGCGCTGGCTGCGTACCGCTGACGGCGTGCAGGTGATTGACGGAGGCACATTATGAGGCAACCAGACTGGCATTCTGCCGACATTATCGCGGCGTTAAGAAAGAAAGGTACATCTCTCGCGGCGGTGTCACGCAGAGCCGGGCTGTCTTCCAGCACGCTGACAAACGCGCTGTCCCGCCCGTGGCCGCGCGGCGAAAAACTGATTGCCGATGCGCCGGGAATATCGCCGGAAATTATCTGGCCCTCCAGATACTTCAGTGACGAGGGTCATCGCATCGTGAGGATCAGGCGAAAATGATGCGACTGATGCGGTAAAAGCGGCTCTCCCGTTCTTTTGTCCGCGTTTGCTGGCAGTTTTTCATTCACATATTTACGACAACATCAAGGGGAAACTCAATTTCCAGAAAAATGAGTTTCCCCTTTCTGCGCCAGACATAAAGGTGTAGTCTTTCTCCTGCACTATCGCCTTCGGGCACCCTTTGGCTTCATGGTCTGAAAGAAGCCCCTGATTTATCAGGACGACCAGCCCACTACCGGTACGGACCTCTGCAATACCGGGACGCAAAATCCCCTGCGTCTGAGGCGAAGTACCTGCACACCGGACGGCTCCATCGTCATCGCTTAACGGCAACAGCTTTCACTGGCTGAACGGTTTCTTTTTGCCGGAATTTCTCCGGCCAATCTGTACCCTGCTGATGACCCTACCAGCGCCCTTTACATGACGGTCTGCGGCCTGCATTGCCGAAGGCTTTGCTGCCGCGTGACCGTCAGCCTGCACCAGACGGTTAATTTTCAGACCCTGCGTCAGACCAGGGCGTCAGTCGCTCACGCGCAGTGAGAGACTGACGCCCGCAGAAATTTTCATCTGCACCCGTCATATCAACGGTTCCAGCCATACGCGAGCTTCTGACGCCGCTTTTCAGCATTTATTTCAACTATTTATTCACAAAAGGAGAACATGAGCCAGTACCGGAGGGGGACCACCAGGACGGTCCGGGGGATGACCAGCACACGCTGGCGGCTGCTCTGAGAGCACCACCGATGCCCCGCAAAACCTCAACAGCCGTCGCCCCGGCGCTCAGGTACTGCTCGCAGCCCCGACAAAAATCAGGGGCTATCGGCCTACGCGCCGGGGAAAGCGGTATCCGTTGTTTGTTGTGGTGTTGTGAAAATCAGGAGTGAAAGAAGAGGAATACATAAAATGGGTATGCTGGAAAGAGAGATGAAAAACCTGGCGCGGCAGGCTGGCGGGTCGCACAAGACTGTCCATGACCGTATCGCCATGGCGGGGCGTTTCTGCGACCGCCTGATGGCGCTGAACGTTCAGATACGCTATGTCCACCATTTAAAGGCGAAGCATATTGAGGCATATATTCAGATGCGGCTGGCACAGGGCATTCAGAAACAGACGCTGCATAACGAAACGGCGGCTATTCGTAAAATACTGGCGCAGGCCGGGCGCGACAAGCTGGCGCAGAGCGAGCGGATATCCAATAAATCGCTGGGGCTGGCTGGCGTATCCCGCAACGGCACGCGCCGCGCCATCACGCCGGAACATTATCAGCAGGTACTGGAAGCTACCCGGCTGAAAGATGCGGGACTGGCGGCAGCACTGGAGCTGGCCCGGCTGATGGGATTGCGCTCGCAGGAAGCGGTGCGCTGTTGCCAGTCACTGCACACCTGGCGGGAAGCTCTGGCGCGCGGTGATACCCGGCTGACCGTTGTGTCCGGCACCAAAGGCGGGCGGCCCCGCGACACGATTATTCAGGATACTGGCGCAGTTAAACAGGCGCTGAATACGGCCATTGCGGTGGCAGAACGGCGCAACGGCAGACTGATTGACATGCCGACGCTTAAGCAGGCAATAAAATACTGGGGCAACCACCTGTCGCGAATGGGGCTGACGGGCAAATACTCCCCGCACTCCCTGCGTTACGCCTGGGCGCAGGATGATATCCGCCGGTATCTGGCGCGGGGGTTCAGCGAAAAAGAAGCGCTGGCAATGGTGGCGATGGATTTGGGGCATGGCGACGGGCGCGGTCGCTGGGTGAAACAGGTGTACGCGCACGAATGGCAGGAGGAATGACGGCTTTCATGATAGCTGGCGCATAGCCAGATTATCGTTAACAACGATAGCGGAGAATTTATTATTTTTCCCTGTCATCATCTGGCGCATTATCCTGTCGTCTCTGATGAGGTTTTCGGGGGAAATGAATAACCGTCATAACCCTGCATAAATTTTGGGGAAGAAATTTCCTTACGATTCACTTTCATAAAAAATAAATTCTGGTGCAGACTGACGTGGTGTATTTCTGAATAAGTTGCCTGCGCCAGAAAGGGAAAGGGCCATAAGGGTTAAGGGGCGATAAGGGTAACAGCGCCTGACCGGAAAGGGCCAAAACCAAAGGGCCAGAAACTGGCGCAGTTCTGAATGAGTAAAGCGGTGGAATGCTGGTGCAGATATCGGATTATCCAGGACGGGCGCAGATATTCTGGAGCATTAACAGGTCATTTCACTAAAATATCGTTTATTGAGTAACATTCCGGGGAATTTTTATTGATGTATTTTTATCCAGAATTATTTGGGGACAAATAACTTGGGGTGTTTTTCAGACAAAAAATTAAAGCAGATCCCGGTCAGTCAGGATCTGCTTTTTCATTTCTGATAAATTACGCTATTTCTGGCTCAGGCACATTTTGTGCTGACTGGAACAATATATACGAGATCCCCTGCTATATACCCCTCGCTGCCACGGAAGCCTCGCTGATCTGCCGCCCCCACCAGTCCATGACCGCCACCCGCTGCGCCAGATGCGTTGAACGATCATAGGGTTTCAGCATCTTAAGTCCGTCATCTTTGTCTCTGGCATGGGCCAGAACGGCATCCACAACATCCGCAGGAAACCCGGCGTCGATCATCGCCGTACAGCCCAGCGCCCGGAAGCCATGAGAAACCAGTTCGCCGCCAAACCCCATTCGCCACAGCGCTTTATTGACGGTTTCGCTGTTCATTGGCTGGCTGCGCTTCACCCTGCCGGGGAACACAAACGGCGAATGGCTGCCCAGGGATCTGAGCTGCTCCACCACCGCGATGGCCTGCGGTGACAGCGGCACTTTATGCTCACGGCGCTTCTTCATGCGTTCTGCCGGAATGGTCCAGATTTTCCGGTCTGTGTCGATTTCACTCCACATCGTTCCTGCTGCTTCACCGGGCCGCACCAGGGTCAGCAACTGCCATTTCAGCAGACAGCGTGTCATCAGCGCCAGGTTGGTGTTTTCAAAACGCAGCATCAGTTCCGGCAGACGCTCCGGGGGAATGGAAGCCATGTGCTGAGTTTTGGGTTTTTCGAACACATCGCCAATGGTGGAGGCCGGATTGGCCTCCAGTTGACCGGAATTAATGGCGAATTTCATGACCTCATTAATTCGCTGCGTCAGGCGACGCAAGGTTTCCAGCGCGCCACGGGCGCGGACCGGCTCAAGCGCCGCAATCAGGGTATGCGCTTTCAGCTCCGTCACCGGCGTCTGGCCGATGGCCGGGAAAACGTCCTTTTCCAGCGATTTCCAGATATCATCCGCGTGGACATCTGAAATGCCTTTCGTTTTTTTCAGCGCAAACCATTTTGTCGCCACATTGATAAACAGACTGTCAGTGGCGATTTTTTCCTGCTCCGCTGCCTCCTGCGCCAGTTTGCCGGGGTCCACGCCCTGAACCAGCAGCGCCAGTTTTTCAGCGTGCAGCGTGCGGGCGCTGGCAAGCGACATCACGGGGTAATGGCCTAATGTGAGGGTGGTGCGGGTGGCGGAGCCAGGGCGTTTGTAGCGGAAGCGCCAGGTTTTTTTACCGTTCGTTTTAACAAACAGGGTCAGCCCCTGCCCGTCGAACAGTTCGTAATCTTTGGCGGCGGGTTTTGCCTTCTGGACTTCGGAGGCGGAAAGCGGGCGGGTAAGAACAGCCATGCGGTCACTCCTTAAATGTCAGTGGAACTGGAACAGCCATGACAGTGAAAGAAGTGGCGGTAATATCCTGTTTCCGCTGGGTTTTCAAGAGGAAACTGAAAATGGGCCTACAAAATTTTCGTCATCTGCATGTAGGCCCATTCATCGGCCCATTTACGTCAGATTCCACGATATGCGATGGAACCCCTGAAGACGAAAAAAACCGTATCCCTTTGACAGTGATACGGTTTTCTTACTTCACGGGATGTTTAAAAACACCCTGAGAATTGTATGTGGCGGAACGGACGGGACTCGAACCCGCGACCCCCTGCGTGACAGGCAGGTATTCTAACCGA
>NZ_PTRE01000149.1 GCF_002965065.1 Escherichia sp. MOD1-EC7003 | reverse complement strand
TCGGTTAGAATACCTGCCTGTCACGCAGGGGGTCGCGGGTTCGAGTCCCGTCCGTTCCGCCACCCTAATTAGGGGCGTAGTTCAATTGGTAGAGCACCGGTCTCCAAAACCGGGTGTTGGGAGTTCGAGTCTCTCCGCCCCTGCCAGAAATCATCCTTAGCGAAAGCTAGGGATTTTTTTTGTCTAAAATAACCCTCTCCGAAGTAAATCCATCCACCGGCGTCCTTGCCAGCCATTCAGATTAATACACTTCATCCAGCACGTTAATTTTCAATAGATCGCGAATCAACGCATTTTTATCGCTATTTTGCAGCCATATGGCATAAAGTGGCCGTGAAAGTGTTGTGCTATCGACAACGGTATGCAGGCCGACTTTTTTACGTGCCCAGCTGACCGGTAGCCAGGTGCAACCATTAAGCATCGCAATCTGTTGCTGTGCCAGTTCAGCAGAACTGGTTGTCAGAATGGGAACTTCGTCAGCGCCGATCAAACCTGCCTCATGCTGTTGAAAATCAGGCCCCCATTCCAGTCGCAGATAGTTAAGATCCCCCTTTAGTTTGGAAGGTGCACTGGTATAGAGCGCTAAAGTGAAATACCCCAGCAACTGACTGCTAAATTCGTCCATTTTGGGCGCTTCAGTAGTAATAAGAAGATCAAGCTGGCGTTCATGCAGCTGTTTTACCAGAGACTGCCGTTGGGCAATTCGTGCTTCGAACTGTAAGCCTGTATGGGTATCCTGACTTTGATACAAGCGTCCCAGCCACTGATTAAGCATACATTCCCATAACGAGGCGCTGGCACCGATAGAAAACTCATTATGTCGTGAGGTATGCGCCACCTCCTTACGGGCGGCCTGCCAGGTACTCATGAGCGTTTCTGCATAAGGCAGAAGCTTTTCACCGGCAGCGGTTAAACGGATATTGTTTCTGTGGCGGGTGAAAAGGTTCACACCCAGTTGATTTTCCAGTTGTCTGATTCGAAAGCTCACTGCTGACTGGGTCAGATAGAGCGATTCTGCCGCTCGACCAAAGTGACGCGTTCGGCTAACTTCCAGGAAAGTTTTTAACAATTCCGTATCCACAGTGCTCTCCGCAAAATTATTTTTCGTTATGATTTAAATGTTTTGTTTTACACTCTGTCAAGCGTAACTAATACTCCGCGCCATAACTAGCTCGGTCAAAGAATTAGGAGCGTGCAGGATGGCGGAAAGCTTTACGACGACTAATCGATATTTCGACAATAAACATTATCCACGTGGATTCTCTCGTCATGGTGATTTCACCATCAAAGAGGCACAACTGCTTGAGCGTCATGGTTATGCCTTCAATGAGCTGGATCTCGGCAAACGCGAGCCGGTTACCGAGGAAGAGAAACTCTTCGTAGCAGTATGCCGTGGCGAACGTGAGCCAGTGACAGAAGCAGAACGCGTGTGGTCCAAGTATATGACGCGAATTAAGCGTCCAAAACGTTTTCACACCCTTTCCGGCGGTAAACCGCAGGTTGAAGGTGCTGAAGACTACACTGATTCCGACGATTAATAAAAAGGGCGAAATGCCCTTTTTTTATGTCAACAGTTTTTGCAAATGGATGAGCAAGCGATCGATAGCACGATAGCTAACTGCCTCCTGCAAATGCGGCCGTGTGATAATGTCAGACTGATCAATATCAGCAATGGTTCGTGCTACTTTCAGTAACCGCTGCCAGGCACGAATCGATAATCCCAGATGGATCAGCGTTTCTTCCAGCCACTGCGCGTCTTCGTTCTCAAGCTTGCAGAATTGCCGTATTTCCGGACTATCCAGCCAGGCATTCAGTTTATTCTGCCGCTTAAATTGGCGCTCTCTGGCGGCCATTACGCGTTGTTTAATAGTGGCGCTGCTTTCTCCCAGAACTACCGCTTTACTCAAAATGCCGGGGGGCGGTAGTGGGATCTCCAGTGAGAGATCGAAGCGGTCGAGAAAAGGACCCGAGAGCCTGTTCAGATAACGTAATGTTTGTTCTGGTGTGCAGCGGTTATGGTTTCCCTGATAATGTCCGGTAGGGCTGGGGTTCATCGCCGCGACAAGCTGGAAACGGGCTGGATAGGTGATTTTTGCTCGCGTGCGTGAAAGGTGGATCTGCCCGGATTCAATCGGCTCTCGCAAGGCATCCAGGGTACGCCGTTCAAATTCAGGTAGCTCATCAAGAAAAAGTACGCCGTTATGCGCCAGCGAAATTTCCCCTGGCCCAGGAATTGCACCACCGCCCACCATGGCAGTTAACGACGCACTGTGATGCGGTGAACGGAACGGGCGCTGCCGCCATTGTTTTTGTACCGATTCAGCATTTACCAGACTTAATATCGCAGCGCTCTCCAGTGCCTCTTCATTGCTTAAATCTGGCAACAGGCCATTAATACGGCTGGCGAGCATTGTTTTACCGGTTCCCGGCGGCCCAATCAGTAAAAGGTTGTGCCCGCCAGCAGCGGTAATTTCCAGGCCTCGCTTTCCTTGCTCCTGACCGACAACATCACTGAGATCCTGTTGTAATACCCGGGATACTACATCAGTTGGTTTCGGGCGTTCGAGAGCGTGTTTACCTTCCAGGAACGCACAGACAGCCTGCAGATGATCGGCTATCAGGCATCCTTCACCGTTAATTAGCCCCACTTCATCTTCGTTGTCTTTCGAGACGATAATCTTTCTGCCTGCCTTTATGGCTTCAGTTGCGCTGGAGATTGCGCCAGGAACGCCGCGCAGAGCGCCTGTAAGCGCCAGTTCTCCGACTAATTCATATTCATCCAATTTATTGGCTGTAAGCTGCTCTGAGGCCGCCAGCAACGCAATAGCGATAGGTAAATCATATCGTCCCCCTTCTTTTGGTAGATCGGCTGGAGCAAGATTGATAGTGATTTTTTTCGCCGGATATTCATATCCGCTATTGATAATGGCGCTGCGCACGCGATCGCGAGCTTCTTTTACCGTTGTTTCAGGTAAGCCCACCATCGTTAAGCCGGGTAGACCTTTACTGATATGTACCTCAACAGTGATTGGGGGCGCATTTACTCCCAGGGCTGCGCGGGTATGAACAATTGACAGTGACATAAACCCTCCTTGAGTCACCATTATGTGCATAAGTTATCGCTGCTGTAGCCCGCTAATTCGTGAATTTTAGCGGCTGATTCCGGTTTGTTTGTGCAAGTGAAGTTGAGTTGTTCTGACGGTGGAATGATGCTCGCAAAAATGCAGCGGACAAAGTCTGAACTACGAGGAGGGGAACAACATTCATACAGAAATTGAATTTTTTTCACTGACTGTTTTCTTTTTTAAAACAACAGTTTCTATTGAAATTATTAAAGGCATCATAAAAATCGTCCAAAAAATATCTTGTGCTATTTGCAAAATCTATGGTAACTCTTTAGGTATTCCTTCGAACAAGATGCAAGAAAAGACAAAATGACAGCCCTTCTACGAGTGATTAGCCTGGTCGTGATTAGCGTGGTGGTGATTATTATCCCACCGTGCGGGGCTGCACTTGGACGAGGAAAGGCTTAGAGATCAAGCCTTAACGAACTAAGCCCCCCGCACCGAAAGGTCCGGGGGTTTTTTTTGACCTTAAAAACATAATCGAGGAGCAGACAATGAATAACAGCACAAAATTCTGTTTCTCAAGATTCAGGACGGGGAACTAACTATGAATGGCGCACAGTGGGTGGTACATGCGTTGCGGGCACAGGGTGTGAATACCGTTTTCGGTTATCCGGGTGGCGCAATTATGCCGGTTTACGATGCATTGTATGACGGCGGCGTGGAGCACTTGCTGTGCCGACATGAGCAGGGTGCGGCAATGGCGGCTATTGGTTATGCCCGCGCTACCGGCAAAACCGGCGTATGTATCGCCACGTCTGGTCCAGGCGCAACCAACCTGATAACCGGGCTTGCGGACGCGCTGTTAGATTCCATCCCTGTCGTTGCTATCACCGGTCAGGTGTCCGCACCCTTCATCGGCACTGACGCATTTCAGGAAGTGGATGTACTGGGCTTGTCGTTAGCCTGCACCAAACATAGCTTCCTGGTACAGTCGCTGGAAGAGTTGCCGCGTATCATGGCTGAAGCATTTGAAGTTGCCTGCTCAGGTCGTCCTGGCCCGGTTCTGGTCGATATCCCCAAAGATATCCAGTTAGCCAGCGGCGATCTGGAGCCATATTTCACCACTGTTGAAAACGAAGTGACTTTCCCACATGCCGAAGTCGAGCAAGCGCGACAGATGCTGGCAAAAGCGCAAAAACCGATGCTGTACGTTGGCGGTGGCGTGGGCATGGCGCAGGCGGTTTCGGCTTTGCGTGAATTTCTTGCTGCCACGAAAATGCCTGCCACCTGCACGCTGAAAGGGCTGGGCGCAGTTGAAGTGGATTATCCGTACTATCTGGGCATGCTGGGAATGCACGGCACCAAAGCGGCGAACTTCGCGGTGCAGGAATGTGATTTGCTGATCGCCGTAGGTGCACGTTTTGATGACCGGGTAACGGGCAAACTGAATACTTTTGCACCGCACGCCAACGTTATCCATATGGATATCGACCCGGCAGAAATGAACAAGCTGCGTCAGGCACATGTGGCATTACAGGGGGATTTAAATGCTCTGTTACCAGCATTACAGCAGCCGTTAAATATCAATGACTGGCAGCAATACTGCGCGCAACTGCGTGATGAACATGCCTGGCGTTACGACCATCCCGGTGACGCTATCTACGCGCCGTTGTTGTTAAAACAACTGTCGGATCGTAAACCTGCGGATTGCGTCGTGACCACAGATGTGGGGCAGCACCAGATGTGGGCTGCGCAGCACATCGCCCACACTCGCCCGGAGAATTTCATCACCTCCAGCGGTTTAGGCACCATGGGTTTTGGTTTACCAGCGGCGGTTGGCGCACAAGTCGCGCGCCCGAACGATACCGTCGTTTGTATCTCCGGTGACGGCTCTTTCATGATGAATGTGCAAGAGCTGGGCACCGTAAAACGCAAGCAGTTACCGTTGAAAATCGTCTTACTCGATAATCAACGGTTAGGGATGGTTCGACAATGGCAGCAACTGTTTTTCCAGGAACGATATAGCGAAACCACTCTGACCGATAACCCCGATTTCCTCATGTTAGCCAGCGCCTTCGGTATCCCTGGCCAACACATCACCCATAAAGACCAGGTTGAAGCGGCACTCGACACTATGCTGAACAGTGATGGGCCATACCTGCTTCATGTCTCAATCGACGAACTTGAGAACGTCTGGCCGTTGGTGCCGCCTGGCGCCAGTAATTCAGAAATGTTGGAGAAATTATCATGATGCAACATCAGGTCAATGTATCGGCTCGCTTCAATCCTGAAACCTTAGAACGTGTTTTACGCGTGGTGCGTCATCGTGGTTTCCACGTCTGCTCAATGAATATGGCCGCAGCCAGCGATGCACAAAATATAAATATCGAATTGACCGTTGCCAGCCCACGGTCGGTCGACTTACTGTTTAGTCAGTTAAATAAACTGGTGGACGTCGCACACGTTGCCATCTGCCAGAGCACAACCACATCACAACAAATCCGCGCCTGAGCGTAAAAGGAATATAAAAATGACCACGAAGAAAGCTGATTACATTTGGTTCAATGGGGAGATGGTTCGCTGGGAAGACGCGAAGGTGCATGTGATGTCGCACGCGCTGCACTATGGCACCTCGGTTTTTGAAGGCATCCGTTGCTACGACTCGCACAAAGGACCGGTTGTATTCCGCCATCGTGAGCATATGCAGCGTCTGCATGACTCTGCCAAAATCTATCGCTTCCCGGTTTCGCAGAGCATTGATGAGCTGATGGAAGCTTGTCGTGACGTGATCCGCAAAAATAATCTCACCAGCGCCTATATCCGTCCGCTGATCTTCGTCGGTGATGTTGGCATGGGCGTAAACCCGCCAGCGGGATACTCAACCGATGTGATTATCGCCGCTTTCCCGTGGGGAGCGTATCTGGGGGCAGAAGCGCTGGAGCAGGGGATCGATGCGATGGTTTCCTCCTGGAACCGCGCAGCACCAAACACCATCCCAACCGCGGCGAAAGCCGGTGGTAACTATCTCTCTTCCCTGCTGGTGGGTAGCGAAGCGCGCCGCCACGGTTATCAGGAAGGTATCGCACTGGATGTGAATGGTTACATCTCTGAAGGCGCAGGCGAAAACCTGTTTGAAGTGAAAGATGGGGTGCTGTTCACCCCGCCGTTCACTTCATCCGCGCTGCCGGGTATTACTCGTGATGCCATCATCAAACTGGCGAAAGAGCTGGGAATTGAAGTGCGTGAACAGGTGCTGTCGCGCGAATCTCTGTACCTGGCAGATGAAGTCTTTATGTCCGGTACGGCGGCAGAAATCACGCCAGTGCGCAGCGTAGACGGTATTCAGGTTGGAGAAGGCCGTTGTGGCCCGGTCACCAAACGCATCCAGCAAGCCTTCTTCGGCCTCTTCACCGGCGAAACCGAAGATAAATGGGGCTGGTTAGATCAAGTTAATCAATAAATACAAAAAATGGGACGGCACGCACCGTCCCATTTACGAGACAGACACTGGGAGTAAATAAAGTATGCCTAAGTACCGTTCAGCCACCACCACTCATGGTCGTAATATGGCGGGTGCTCGTGCGCTGTGGCGCGCCACCGGAATGACCGACGCCGATTTCGGTAAGCCGATTATCGCGGTTGTGAACTCGTTCACCCAATTTGTACCGGGTCACGTCCATCTGCGCGATCTCGGTAAACTGGTCGCCGAACAAATTGAAGCGGCTGGCGGCGTTGCCAAAGAGTTCAACACCATCGCGGTGGATGATGGGATCGCCATGGGCCACGGGGGCATGCTTTATTCACTGCCATCTCGCGAACTGATTGCTGATTCTGTTGAGTACATGGTCAATGCCCACTGCGCTGACGCCATGGTCTGTATCTCTAACTGTGACAAAATCACCCCGGGGATGCTGATGGCCTCCCTGCGATTAAACATTCCGGTGATCTTTGTTTCCGGTGGTCCGATGGAGGCCGGGAAAACCAAACTGTCCGATCAGATCATCACGCTCGATCTGGTTGATGCGATGATCCAGGGTGCAGACCCGAAAGTTTCTGACTCCCAGAGCGATCAGGTTGAACGTTCTGCTTGCCCAACCTGTGGTTCCTGCTCCGGGATGTTCACCGCTAACTCGATGAACTGCCTGACCGAAGCGCTGGGCCTGTCACAGCCGGGCAACGGCTCGCTGCTGGCAACCCACGCTGACCGTAAACAACTGTTCATCAACGCCGGTAAACGCATTGTTGAACTGACAAAACGTTACTACGAACAGGATGATGAAAGTGCACTGCCGCGTAACATCGCCAGTAAAGCCGCGTTTGAGAACGCCATGACGCTGGATATCGCGATGGGCGGCTCTACCAATACCGTGCTGCATCTGCTGGCGGCGGCGCAGGAAGCGGAAATCGACTTCACCATGAGCGATATCGACAAGCTTTCACGCAGGGTGCCGCAGTTGTGCAAAGTTGCGCCGAGTACCCAGAAATACCATATGGAAGATGTTCACCGTGCTGGTGGCGTTATCGGTATTCTCGGCGAACTGGATCGCGCGGGATTACTGAATCGTAATGTGAAAAACGTGCTTGGCCTGACGTTGCCGCAAACGCTGGAACAATACGACGTTATGCTGACCCAGGATGATGCGGTGAAAAATATGTTCCGCGCTGGCCCAGCTGGTATCCGTACGACCCAGGCGTTCTCGCAGGATTGCCGCTGGGATACTCTCGATGACGATCGCGCAAACGGCTGCATCCGCTCGCTGGAACACGCCTACAGCAAAGATGGAGGCCTGGCGGTGCTCTACGGTAATTTCGCAGAAAACGGCTGCATTGTTAAAACCGCAGGCGTCGATGACAGCATCCTCAAATTCACCGGCCCGGCGAAAGTGTACGAAAGCCAGGACGATGCGGTAGAAGCGATTCTCGGCGGTAAAGTCGTGGCAGGCGATGTTGTTGTTATCCGTTACGAAGGCCCGAAAGGCGGTCCGGGGATGCAGGAAATGCTCTACCCAACCAGTTTCCTGAAATCAATGGGCCTCGGTAAAGCCTGTGCGCTTATCACCGACGGTCGCTTCTCTGGTGGTACCTCAGGTCTTTCCATCGGCCACGTCTCGCCGGAAGCGGCAAGTGGCGGCAGCATTGGCCTGATTGAAGACGGCGATCTTATCGCTATCGACATTCCGAACCGTGGCATTCAGTTACAGGTAAGCGATGCCGAACTGGCGGCGCGTCGTGAAGCCCAGGAAGCCCGTGGCGACAAAGCCTGGACGCCGAAAAACCGTGAACGTCAGGTCTCCTTCGCGCTGCGCGCCTACGCCAGCCTGGCAACCAGCGCCGACAAAGGTGCGGTGCGCGATAAATCGAAACTGGGGGGGGAATGATGGCTGACTCACAACCACTCTCCGGCGCCCCGGAAGGCGCCGAATATTTAAGAGCGGTGCTACGCGCACCGGTCTATGAAGCGGCGCAGGTCACGCCGCTACAAAAAATGGAAAAACTCTCGTCGCGTCTTGATAACGTGATTCTGGTGAAGCGCGAAGACCGCCAGCCAGTGCACAGCTTCAAGCTGCGCGGTGCATACGCCATGATGGCAGGCCTGACGGAAAAACAGAAAGCGCATGGCGTGATCACCGCTTCCGCAGGTAACCACGCGCAGGGCGTGGCATTCTCCTCCGCGCGGTTAGGCGTGAAGGCGCTGATTGTCATGCCAACCGCCACCGCCGACATCAAAGTCGACGCGGTGCGCGGCTTCGGCGGCGAAGTGCTGCTCCACGGCGCGAACTTCGATGAAGCGAAAGCCAAAGCCATTGAACTGTCACAACAGCAGGGCTTTACCTGGGTGCCGCCATTCGACCATCCGATGGTGATCGCCGGGCAAGGCACGCTGGCGCTGGAACTGCTCCAGCAGGATGCCCATCTCGACCGCGTATTTGTGCCGGTCGGCGGCGGTGGCCTGGCGGCGGGCGTGGCGGTGCTGATCAAACAACTGATGCCACAAATCAAAGTGATCGCCGTAGAAGCCGAAGACTCTGCCTGCCTGAAAGCGGCGCTGGATGCAGGTCATCCGGTTGATTTGCCGCGCGTGGGGCTGTTTGCCGAAGGCGTGGCGGTAAAACGCATCGGCGATGAGACGTTCCGTTTGTGTCAGGAATACCTCGACGACATCATCACCGTAGACAGCGATGCGATTTGCGCAGCGATGAAAGATCTGTTCGAAGACGTGCGCGCGGTGGCGGAACCTTCCGGCGCGCTGGCGCTGGCAGGAATGAAGAAATACATCGCCCGGCACAATATTCGCGGCGAACGTCTGGCACATGTGCTCTCCGGTGCCAATGTGAACTTCCACGGCCTGCGCTACGTCTCGGAACGCTGCGAGCTGGGCGAACAGCGTGAGGCGCTGCTGGCGGTGACCATTCCGGAAGAGAAAGGCAGCTTCCTGAAGTTTTGCCAGCTACTCGGCGGTCGGTCGGTCACTGAATTTAACTACCGTTTTGCCGATGCGAAAGACGCCTGTATTTTTGTCGGCGTGCGTTTAAGTCGTGGGCTGGAGGAGCGTCAGGAGATCCTGCAACTGCTCCACGAAGGCGGCTATGGCGTGGTTGACCTCTCTGATGATGAGATGGCGAAGCTGCACGTGCGCTATATGGTCGGTGGTCGCCCGTCAAAACCGCTTCAGGAGCGACTGTTTAGCTTTGAGTTCCCGGAGTCCCCGGGTGCATTGCTGAAGTTTTTGCATACGTTAGGAACCCACTGGAACATCTCCCTGTTCCACTACCGTAGCCACGGTACCGACTACGGTCGTGTGCTGGCGGCCTTCGAACTGGGCGAGCACGAGCCGGATTTCGAAACGCGGCTGAAAGAGCTGGGCTATGAGTGTCATGACGAGACCCATAACCCGGCGTTCAGGTTCTTTTTGGCATAGTATTCAATCCCTCCATCTCGGGGGGATTTTTCTGTGTTGTGTCAACCTGGTAACGGGTTAAGATACAGCGGACAATTATTTTCAGGGACGTTTCATATGAAGGGGTTATATATTTTTTTATCGGGATTTTTTTGTTTGTTCTACTCTACCGCTCATGCCAATGAAACAGTACCCCCTGATAACACAGATAATATAATTTGCCACAAAGAAGACGATCCGGATGAGATGGTCTTTGTGCAATCTTGTCAATACAAAAATATGGGGTTATTACAGGCTTACGCCCTTTATCTTTCTAAAGTCATGCCTGATTCTCAAAAAGATTTCATCAAAAACCCTCAACCAGGTCAAAGCAAACATATTAAAGACCTGGGAAATGCGATGTTCGTAGACTATAAATGGCAGGGTGTTAATGATTTAAGTATTGACCAGGCTTATGAGGGTGGCGAAACCAAAATAACATTTAAATATAATGGAAAGGATACGGCGGTTATTACCACCTCGTATCCTGATTAATATTTCATACGTATGCTCATTAATGTGAGCGTGACAATGGAACAGGATAACCATATGACCAGCCGCTTCCATGGATTTGCACAAGAAGGACTCAATTTTCTCCAGCAGGTCCGTATTGAAAACGATAAAGCCTGGTTCGATGAACACCGTTTTATCTACGAACGCAGTCTGCTCACGCCGTTCCGTGCGCTGGTGGAGGCCTTAGCACCCGCAATGCTGGAGATTGACCCACTGTTAGAAACCCGTCCCGCCATTGGCAAAACGCTGTCGCGGATTCATCGCGATACGCGCTTCTCGCGCGATAAATCGCGTTACCGTAGCCGGATGTGGCTGACCTTTAAACGCTCGGCGAAAAACTGGACCGATGCGCCAGTGTATTTTTTTGAAATCAGCCCGGATACGCTGCGCTACGGCCTCGGCTATTACAGCGCCAGCAAGCCGACGATGGACTTGTTCCGCTATACGTTAAAACAGCGCCCGGCGCAGTTTCTGCAAGTTGCTGAATGCTGCCAGCCGCCATTTGAACTGGTGGGCGAAAGCTATAAGCGGCTAAAAGTAAAAGACCTCGACCCAACGATTTCCGACTGGTATCACCGTAAAACCTTTGCCGTGATGGTGACGGATAACGCAGTAGACAAATTATTCAGCGCGGATCTGGTCGACACACTGACGCAGGGTTTTCAGCAGCTTGAACCGCTGTATCAGTGGCTGATGACGGTGGAGACAATGAAGCAGGTGGACCCGGCGGATTTATAAGCGGAAGTAAAACTAGGCACAAACGCTGGAATGAATTTGACCCGCCGAAGGCTGCCCCAGATGAGAGACAGTGATGTCTCTCATGGGAACGTTATGATATTAAATCACCTCTTTGGAACTGCGTGAGCGCTTGTCCATCACTTCCGGCCATTTAAATAAAAAATTATTTTTCAGGAAAATAAATGGATGGGGTTCATTCGTAACATCAGGGACGGGCATAAAGGCCATATAATGTTGGCAATAACTCCAGATTTTCGGGATGTAGCTGCGCTGTCTTTCCATTTCTTCGGCACTCCACGGCGAACGGGTGGCATACATTCGGGTTTGCCGCAGCATACTGATGTCATTCGAGTGATTTTCAACGAGATGAAGCCCAAAGTAAGGCATATTATGACCGCCGAACACTCTGCCCAGGCTCCATGCTTCAACATCTTTCCAGTCCATTTCATGAAAAACGAGTTTTATTTTTCCAAAGAAGATATTTTTTTCAATGATTAAATCTGAGAAATAAACTTTCTGTGTTTTACGATTCAACCTGATCGGAAGATAGTGCGGCGTGAAAAAGGCTATTTTGGCGGCACCGGGCAGAATGCATAATCCAAAGAAAAGACTAAGCAGATATAAAAAAAGAAGGCCGCTGTCAAAGCGTGTTATGCAAAGAGAGATGATTGAAATTATTAAAAAACTAATCGATAACAACGAGAGCACAACCCCCATGAAAACAGTACCCGACGCTGACCAGAAAGGTAGTCGCCTGAACTCGAGATAATCATCGTTAGCTTCTGCATACCACGGCATCTCTGGCGCGATCGTGTTATTACTCACATCGGTGGGGAGGCGCTCTAAACTGATCTTTTCTGCGTCTAAAGGCCAGGAACCAATGGCTGTTATGTTTTTTGCAAAAAAATACAGCATTTCTTTGTCAGAGACAGAATCATTTTTTTTCATAAAATAGTCATTGTCCATAATAACGAGATTGTTAAATTGGTTATGTGAATGGTTCTTATGCAATGCATTACTTGAGTATCCTGTTTTTCACATAGTTATCCAGTTTCTCCGACTTATAAAAGCTCATACACCGCTCCATTATGTTATTGGCATCCTTTGCGCTATCTGGATGTAGCGCCAGGGTTACGATTGTATCAGCATTTGCTTCTGCCACTGAAGATGTCATTGACGAATTATTAGTCCATGGCAATAAAGTGAAGATAATGATTGGTACGATCAATGCATTTACTGATCCGAATTTTTTGGATCATTGTGCAATGAAAAAAAGTGACGTTATGTCCTTATGGGTTGATTTTCGAGGGCAAGAAAGTATTCACTGGAAACTTTATCTGATCGAACCCGATACTGTGATTATTGGTAGTGCAAACTTCACTCACGTTGGGTTGAGTCTGGCACGTGATACATGCGTTGTTATTAAAAATAAAAACATGCTGAAGGAATATCAAGAGATTATCGATGGATTTCTGGATAATGCTGAGGTTATGAGTAGTGTTGATCCTCAGTTTAAAGAAAAGATGAATAAATATAGAACTAAACACCAGAGGATGCAGCAAGCGATGAGAAATAATATTATAGATGCCAAGGTGAGTCTTAGTGCCTAGCTAGAAAATGAATATCATCAGCGGATAAAGATATTTGTTTGGAAGAATAATCACTCCGCTGAAGCAAAAATAATAGCAAATGCCCTGCTTAATACTGAGGCGCGTGATAATGGCCTTCCAGAAACGGCAGGTTCAGGAAGATTTAAATATCGCGATTTGTTTACTTACCAATGCGATGAAGATGAACTTCCATGGTGTGAAGGTGATATTGTTTTATGTTTTCGGAATAATGGGAAATATATTGGATTTAAACGATTTGACAGGATAATACACCATGAAGATATTAATTATATGTATTTTTATTCAAGAGAAGACAAGAATACCCTAAGATCTGTATACTTTCATCCAAAGTAAAAGAAAATATAGCACAGCAAGCGTCTTATTGGTATGAGGAAGATAAGAATGAATTAAATAAAGAAGAGTTGCGGTTATTATTGAAGTAAATAGAATTTATGAGTATATACTCAAAATCATTCTGGTTGCTTCAAGACGGCAAGGAAGTGAATCCCCAGTTACTTAGAGCCTAATGGAACCGGCTCTAAGTAACTGGGTGAACGAGTGCAACCAATGCAGAAGCAGTTTGAAGAGTATATTTGGTTCTACGAGAGGTTCCGATTGCCTGCTCACTATGATAGAATAAATATTATACCAGTTTTAACAAGGGAACTATATGCTGGAATTTCTGGCGTCGGTGCTTGAGACTGTAATTTAAATTGTGTATCTGCCTGTTTTTGATATGTTCACTCCAACACCGGAGA
>NZ_PTRE01000148.1 GCF_002965065.1 Escherichia sp. MOD1-EC7003 | reverse complement strand
TAATGACCAATAGCGGACATTAAAAATGGCGAAAAACGGCCAATAATCTTGGCGTTGACACCGGCCTTGGCTACCAGTTTGACCTGTTTGCCAACGGTGAAACCGTACTGCGTGATGCCTCCGGTGAGAAACGTATCAAAGGTGAAAAAGACGGTCGTATGCTCATGAATGTTGGTCTCAACGCCGAAATTCGCGATAATCTTCGCTTCGGTCTTGAGTTTGAGAAATCCGCGTTTGGTAAGTACAACGTGGATAACGCGGTCAACGCCAACTTCCGTTACTCCTTCTAATAAAAACAAGGGGCCGCAAACGCGGCCCTTATCTTCTTTATGTGATGATTCTATCTTATTGAATTTCATCAATTAATTGTGCTAGCAACATCTAAATGTAAATTCACAGAGATCTCGCAGAACTAATTTCTATGGGTTATTATTATCATAATAACATTAGGCTGAGAGGTTTAATTAACATCACATAGATGTGTGAATTTCAGATAACATGCAAGAGTATCTTTCTTAGCCAATAACTCAATCGTTCCTTACATGAGCCTTCTAAACTTTCCTGTAATTCAAAAATCAGGAGTTGGAATAAACACTATCAGCATCTTGCTGCCAGTATGTAGATGCTTTTTTATTGGTAATACAAATGACCAAATATGAACCACAGAACTTGGCTGTACCAGTACATGAACGGCAACGACGGAAATTGTCACGAAGTCAGGATGGCGAGGAGGGCTTACCTGCGAGGTTTGCTCTGGAAGATTATCTCCAGAATAGTCCAAAGAGAATGAGGTCTGCGCGAGCTCGTCCCCCAGGTTAATAAGTATTTATCCCCTGATTACTGTTATTGCAGATAATAAAACACAAGAAAAGAAAAATTATTTTTACATAGAACAATATGATTGTTATATGCTGAAAAAATATTCACTATGTTCACTGATAGTATAACAGTGCCAAAACAGAGTGCGGATATGATGAAATCATTTGAAGACAACGACTTCACTATTTCACGAAAAATAATTGCGAAAAAAATGATTGAGTCTGAGCGTGTTTTTGCTGAAAAATCTCAGCAAAAAATGATTATTAATAATAAAAGTGTATTTACAGGTCAGAGGCGTTTTGCTCTAGATGACTTCTTAAGTACACATATAAAAAAACGCTCAAAAAGATGGGGACGTAACTAAGGGTGAGCAGATTGTAGTGTATATAGCTCAGTGTTTAAAGTGACCAGATGGGACAAAATTATTATAATGTAATATTTGTTGATACCTAAAAGTGTTGCGCATAATACATCTCATTAATTCTTTTATCCATTACAGGAAAGCACTTTTGTCAGTAATACCTTGGTGTATATGAATGGCCTAGTTTAAGGCATGGATGAAATACTTTGCTGTATGATGTTATGGGCAATGGGCACGAGTGGTGTGGGGGATGCGCGTACATGGATGTAAAAACGGCAGAAGTAGAACAATATCAAACCTATTGTTGCGGTAACTGATGAATATTCTTCTTAAATAAGATGCAACGCAGATGCAGATAAAGTGTACTGCTATTCGTTGCAATTATCACGACAGGTGGGGGGATAAAATTGAAGTGTGCATGAAAATTGACTCCAGCAAGGGAATAAGTCATGGGGTAGTGTACAGATAGAGCCTGAAGATCTGATTACACGGACTTGGATACCACTATGAACTACTTATTAACATCAGTACAACGAAGGCTTTGCAGATATTTAGATATAAATACAGGAACTATGAATCTAAATTCTCTGATGAAATGTCGGGAGGCGAAGGGAAAATGTAACTTCTGGTTCTTTTTACTGCTGTATTATTTATAATTCTCCAGTGTTAATTTTTATCTGCAAATGTTAGATGTTGTCGTCATTATTTATCCAAGTTTTCTTCACAATGTGTGAATCTGAATTTCGTCAACATATCTCCGAACTGCGCGTTTCTGGCCATAGGCAGAAATGTGCTCATTCCGAAGCAGGCTAAAACCACCAGAAACGCGCAGATATATAATTTTGAACATGTTCTTGTAAAATAGCAATATCCTGATGCTTTTATTTATTAGGCCAAATGTTTCTTTCGTTAATTATACCACTTTTGTGATGACTATCTGGCTGAGTTGGATAATAACCAAGCAGAACGAACTCTCCAGCTAGGTAAGCGCATCATTTAAACCGTCTTTCGCCTCCCTTTCCTGTTTCCGATACTAATGTCCAT
>NZ_PTRE01000147.1 GCF_002965065.1 Escherichia sp. MOD1-EC7003 | reverse complement strand
ACCTGATTAGCTCCCCTTATATCTCCGCCCGATTGGGCGAGGGTTTACGGGGCATTTGCTAAGTCGGTAATGCTGACAGTGCCGGATGCGGTGTAAACGCGTTATCCCGTCCACGGTTACACGCATCCAGGCATGAATACGCGACTTTTTTCAGATAAAAAGCGCAATCATTCGCAACCCCTCTGTTTTATAATCATTTAATCGCGCATATAAAATGACTAAATTCTTGTGTAAACGATTCCACTAATTTATTCCATGTCACACTTTTCGCATCTTTGTTATGCTATGGTTATTTCATACCATAAGCCTAATGGAGCGAATTATGAGAGTTCTGGTTACCGGTGGTAGCGGTTACATTGGAAGTCATACCTGTGTGCAATTACTGCAAAACGGTCATGATGTCGTCATTCTTGATAACCTCTGTAACAGTAAGCGCAGCGTACTGCCTGTTATCAAGCGTTTAGGCGGCAAACATCCAACGTTTGTTGAAGGCGATATTCGTAACGAAGCGTTGATGTCCGAGATCCTGCACGATCACGCTATCGACACCGTGATCCACTTCGCCGGGTTAAAAGCCGTTGGCGAATCGGTACAAAAACCGCTGGAATATTACGACAACAATGTCAACGGCACTCTGCGCCTGATTAGCGCCATGCGCGCCGCTAACGTCAAAAACTTTATTTTTAGCTCCTCAGCCACCGTTTATGGCGATCAGCCCAAAATTCCATACGTTGAAAGTTTTCCGACCGGCACACCGCAAAGCCCTTACGGCAAAAGCAAGCTGATGGTGGAACAGATCCTCACCGATCTGCAAAAAGCCCAGCCGGACTGGAGCATTGCCCTGCTGCGCTACTTCAACCCGGTTGGCGCGCATCCGTCGGGCGATATGGGCGAAGATCCGCAAGGCATTCCGAATAACCTGATGCCATACATCGCCCAGGTTGCTGTAGGCCGTCGCGACTCGCTGGCGATTTTTGGTAACGATTATCCGACCGAAGACGGTACTGGCGTACGCGATTACATCCACGTAATGGATCTGGCAGACGGTCACGTCGTGGCAATGGAAAAACTGGCAAACAAGCCAGGCGTACACATCTACAACCTCGGCGCTGGCGTAGGCAGCAGCGTGCTGGACGTGGTTAATGCCTTCAGCAAAGCCTGCGGCAAACCGGTTAACTATCATTTTGCACCGCGTCGCGCGGGCGACCTTCCGGCCTACTGGGCAGACGCCAGCAAAGCCGACCGTGAACTGAATTGGCGCGTAACGCGCACACTTGATGAAATGGCGCAGGACACCTGGCACTGGCAGTCACGCCATCCACAGGGATATCCCGATTAAGGAACGACCATGACGCAATTTAATCCCGTTGATCATCCACATCGCCGCTACAACCCGCTCACCGGGCAATGGATTCTGGTTTCACCGCACCGCGCTAAGCGCCCCTGGCAAGGGGCGCAGGAAACGCCAGCCAAACATGTGTTACCTGCGCACGATCCAGATTGCTTCCTCTGCGCAGGTAATGTGCGGGTGACAGGCGATAAAAATCCCGATTACACCGGGACTTACGTTTTCACTAATGACTTTGCGGCCTTGATGTCTGACACGCCAGATGCGCCAGAAAGCAACGATCCGTTGATGCGTTGCCAGAGCGCGCGCGGGACCAGCCGGGTGATCTGCTTTTCACCGGATCACAGTAAAACGCTGCCAGAACTCAGCGTTGCGGCATTGACGGAAATCGTCAAAACCTGGCAGGAGCAAACCGCAGAACTGGGGAAAACGTATCCGTGGGTGCAGGTATTTGAAAACAAAGGGGCAGCGATGGGGTGCTCAAACCCGCATCCGCACGGCCAGGTTTGGGCAAATAGCTTCCTGCCTAACGAAGCCGAGCGAGAAGACCGCCTGCAAAAAGAATATTTCGCCGAACAGAAATCGCCAATGCTGGTGGATTATGTTCAGCGCGAGTTGGCAGACGGTAGCCGTACCGTTGTCGAAACCGAACACTGGTTAGCCGTAGTGCCTTACTGGGCGGCCTGGCCGTTCGAAACGCTACTGCTGCCCAAAGCCCACGTCTTGCGGATCACCGATTTGACAGACGCCCAGCGCAGCGATCTGGCGCTGGCGTTGAAAAAGCTAACCAGTCGTTATGACAACCTCTTCCAGTGCTCCTTCCCCTACTCTATGGGCTGGCACGGTGCGCCATTTAACGGCGAAGAGAATCAACACTGGCAGCTGCACGCGCACTTTTATCCACCGCTGTTGCGCTCTGCCACTGTACGTAAATTTATGGTTGGTTATGAAATGCTGGCAGAGACCCAGCGAGACCTGACGGCAGAACAGGCTGCAGAGCGTTTGCGCGCAGTCAGCGATATCCATTTTCGCGAATCCGGAGTGTAAGAAATGAGTCTGAAAGAAAAAACACAATCTCTGTTTGCCAATGCTTTTGGCTACCCTGCCACTCACACCATTCAGGCGCCTGGCCGCGTGAATTTGATTGGTGAACACACCGACTACAACGACGGTTTTGTTCTGCCCTGCGCGATTGATTATCAAACCGTCATTAGCTGTGCGCCACGCGATGACCGTAAAGTTCGCGTAATGGCGGCTGATTATGAAAATCAGCTTGACGAGTTTTCCCTTGATGCACCCATTGTTGCGCATGAAAACTATCAATGGGCGAACTACGTTCGTGGCGTGGTGAAACATCTGCAACTGCGTAACAATAGCTTCGGCGGCGTGGACATGGTGATCAGCGGCAACGTGCCGCAGGGTGCCGGGTTAAGTTCTTCCGCTTCACTGGAAGTGGCGGTCGGAACCGTATTGCAGCAGCTTTATCATCTGCCGCTGGACGGCGCACAAATCGCACTTAACGGTCAGGAAGCAGAAAACCAGTTTGTTGGCTGTAACTGCGGGATCATGGATCAGCTAATTTCCGCGCTCGGCAAGCAAGATCATGCCTTGCTGATTGACTGCCGCTCACTGGATACCAAAGCAGTTTCCATGCCGAAAGGTGTGTCAGTGGTCATTATCAACAGTAACTTCAAGCGTACCCTGGTTGGCAGCGAATACAACACCCGTCGTGAACAGTGCGAAACCGGTGCGCGTTTCTTCCAGCAGCCAGCCCTGCGCGATGTCACCATTGAAGAGTTCAACGCTGTAGCGCATGAGCTGGACCCGATCGTGGCGAAACGCGTGCGTCATATCCTGACTGAAAACGCCCGTACCGTTGAAGCTGCCAGTGCGCTGGAGCAAGGTGACCTGAAACGTATGGGCGAGTTGATGGCGCAGTCTCATGCCTCTATGCGCGATGATTTCGAAATCACCGTGCCGCAAATTGACACTCTGGTAGAAATAGTAAAAGCTGTGATTGGCGACAAAGGTGGCGTGCGCATGACCGGCGGTGGATTTGGCGGCTGTATCGTCGCGCTGATCCCGGAAGAGCTGGTGCCTGCTGTACAGCAAGCTGTCGCTGAACAATATGAAGCAAAAACAGGTATTAAAGAGACTTTTTACGTTTGTAAACCATCACAAGGAGCAGGACAGTGCTGAACGAAACTCCCGCACTGGCACCCGATGGTCAGCCGTACCGACTGTTAACTTTGCGTAACAACGCAGGGATGGTAGTCACGCTGATGGACTGGGGTGCAACTTTACTTTCAGCCCGTATTCCGCTTTCCGATGGCAGCGTCCGCGAGGCGCTGCTCGGCTGCGCCAGCCCGGAATGCTATCAGGATCAGGCCGCGTTTCTGGGGGCCTCTATTGGTCGTTATGCCAACCGTATCGCCAATAGCCGTTATACCTTTGACGGTGAAACCGTGACGCTTTCGCCCAGTCAGGGTGTTAATCAGCTGCACGGTGGCCCGGAAGGATTCGACAAACGTCGCTGGCAGATTGTGAGCCAGAACGATCGTCAGGTGCTGTTTGCCCTGAGTTCAGATAATGGCGATCAGGGCTTTCCGGGTAATCTCGGCGCGACGGTGCAGTATCGTCTGACCGACGATAACCGTATCTCTATTACTTATCGCGCCACGGTTGATAAACCTTGCCCGGTGAATATGACTAACCACGTCTATTTCAACCTCGACGGTGCGCAGTCTGACGTGCGCAATCACAAGCTGCAGATTCTGGCAGACGAATATCTGCCAGTTGATGAAGGTGGCATTCCGCACGACGGCCTGAAATCGGTTGCCGGGACTTCTTTTGATTTTCGCAGTGCCAAAATCATCGCCAGTGAGTTTCTTGCCGACGACGATCAGCGCAAAGTGAAAGGTTACGATCACGCGTTCTTGTTACAGGCCAAAGGTAATAGCAAGAAAGTGGCGGCGCATGTCTGGTCAGCAGATGAAAAATTGCAGCTGAAGGTCTACACCACCGCTCCGGCACTGCAATTTTACTCTGGTAACTTCCTCGGCGGCACACCGTCACGGGGAACCAAGCCTTACGCCGACTGGCAAGGGCTGGCGCTGGAAAGCGAGTTTCTGCCGGACAGCCCGAACCACCCCGAATGGCCGCAGCCAGACTGCTTCCTGCGTCCTGGCGAAGAGTATTCCAGCCTGACGGAATATCAGTTTATTGCGGAGTAACTTTAAGCCCTCGCGATGAGGGCTTTCCCCTTATATTGCTCAAATAGCCAGCAAACACCGACATATTTGCAACTCATTATTCACAACAACCTTACACTGCGACACTATTTTCGCTATGGTTATGCGTAAGCATTGCTGTTGCTTCGTCACGGCAATATAATGAGAATTATTATCATTAAAAGATGATTTGAGGAGTAAGTATATGGCTGTAACTAAGCTGGTTCTGGTTCGTCATGGCGAAAGTCAATGGAACAAAGAAAACCGTTTCACCGGTTGGTACGACGTGGATCTGTCTGAGAAAGGCGTAAGCGAAGCAAAAGCAGCAGGTAAGCTGCTTAAAGAGGAAGGTTACAGCTTTGACTTTGCTTACACCTCTGTGCTGAAACGCGCTATCCATACCTTATGGAATGTGCTGGATGAGCTGGATCAGGCATGGCTGCCCGTTGAGAAATCCTGGAAACTGAATGAACGTCACTACGGTGCGTTGCAGGGGCTGAACAAAGCGGAAACTGCTGAAAAGTATGGCGACGAGCAGGTGAAACAGTGGCGTCGTGGTTTTGCGGTGACCCCGCCGGAACTGACTAAAGATGATGAACGTTATCCGGGCCACGATCCGCGTTACGCGAAGCTGAGCGAGAAAGAGCTGCCGCTGACTGAAAGCCTGGCGCTGACCATTGACCGTGTGATCCCTTACTGGAATGAAACCATTCTGCCGCGTATGAAGAGCGGTGAGCGCGTGATCATCGCTGCACACGGTAACTCCCTACGTGCGCTGGTGAAATATCTCGATAACATGAGCGAAGAAGAGATTCTTGAGCTGAATATCCCGACCGGCGTGCCGCTGGTGTATGAGTTCGACGAGAACTTCAAACCGCTTAAACGCTATTATCTGGGTAATGCTGACGAGATCGCGGCGAAAGCAGCGGCTGTTGCTAACCAGGGTAAAGCGAAGTAAACGTCATTCGCTTAAAAATGATAAAGCCGACTGCAAGTGAATCGGCTTTTGTTTTTGCACAAGGAGTGCGTAGCTGACAACGGAGCACATTGCCTGATGCGACGCTACGCGTCTTATCAGGCCTACAAACGTACAGTCACTGCACCAAACCTTACCCGCGACGCGCTTTTACTGCATTCGCCAGTTGCCGTAACAGAGCATCGGTATCATCCCATCCAATACAGGCATCGGTGATGCTCTTGCCATAGGCCAGCGGCTCCCCGCACTCCAGACTCTGATTGCCTTCCACCAGATGGCTTTCCACCATCACACCAATAATGGCTTTTTCGCCACCAGCAATCTGCTGGCAAACGTCAGTACAAACATCCATCTGTTTTTTGAATTGTTTGGACGAGTTAGCATGACTGAAATCGATCATCACCTGTGCTGGCAGGCCTGCTTTGTTAAGCCCTTCTTTCACTTCAGCAACGTGCTTCGCACTGTAATTAGGCTCTTTACCGCCACGCAGAATGATATGGCAATCGCCGTTACCGCTGGTGTTCACAATCGCCGAATGCCCCCATTTGGTTACGGACAGGAAGCAGTGCGGCGCACCGGCGGCATTAATGGCATCGATAGCCACTTTAATCGTACCGTCTGTGCCATTTTTAAAACCTACCGGACAAGAAAGACCTGACGCCAGTTCGCGATGCACCTGCGATTCCGTGGTACGTGCGCCAATTGCGCCCCAGCTCATCAGATCGGCGAGATATTGTGGGGTGATCATATCCAGAAACTCGCCTGCCGCCGGCAGACCGCTGTCGTTAATATCGAGCAGCAACTTACGGGCAATACGCAGGCCATCGTTGATCTGGAAGCTGTTATCCATATGCGGATCGTTAATCAGCCCTTTCCAGCCCACCGTGGTGCGCGGCTTTTCAAAATAGACGCGCATTACGATTTCCAGCTCATCTTTCAGCTCTTCACGCAGCGCCAGCAAGCGAGTGGCATACTCTTTAGCTGCGACAGGATCATGAATTGAGCACGGACCAATCACCACTAACAGGCGATCATCATTACCTTTCAGGATCTTATGGATCGCTTTTCGGGCATGTGCGACCGTATTCGCGGCATTTTCAGTAGCGGGGAATTTTTCCAGCAATGCGACAGGAGGAAGTAACTCTTTGATTTCTTTGATGCGTAAATCGTCGTTCTGATAATTCATGTCTGTTCCAGAGTTGCCATACTTATCTTAGTGAATGCAATACTTCCAATCTATATCTTCCGTCAGAATGTGTAAACGGGGTTTTACACTATGAACGGATTAATCCTGGAATCAGCAAAAAAAACGCCAGATTGTCGCGAAAAACGAGATCTCTCCTACAATTTCTAACTGTAACCCCTTTGTTTGTTAATTATTTCAAGATTCTTTGCTGGGTTTCATAACCTTGCTGAAATCTTAAACCATTGTCTTATATTCACCTGCAAATGCACTGTTGGAAGAGGTTATCCGACATAACGACCATAACAGGAGCATCCTATGAAAATGACTAAACTGGCCACACTATTTCTGACTGCCACTCTAAGCCTTGCCAGCGGTGCCGCACTGGCTGCCGATAGCGGAGCGCAAACCAATAACGGCCAGGCAAACGCCGCAGCTGAGGCGGGCCAGGTCGCCCCTGACGCTCGTGAAAATGTCGCGCCAAATAACGTCGACAATAATGGGGTAAATACCGGTTCTGGCGGCACAATGCTGCATCCGGATGGTTCTTCAATGAACAATGACGGCATGACCAAAGATGAAGAGCACAAAAATACCATGTGTAAAGATGGTCGCTGCCCGGATATCAATAAAAAAGTCCAAACCGGTGATGGCATCAACAATGATGTCGATACTAAAACCGACGGTACTACGCAGTAACCCTGCAAAATAGCCAATATCGGGAGAGCGGAGTCTCTCCCTTTTAATTTTTCCCTTCTAAAAGCAGTATGATGTCATAAAGTTAAGTGAGAATAATTAAGAGATGACTCGTCATGGCGCACTCACACACTTCCTCACACCAGCCAGAAGATAATAATGCTCGTCGCTTGTTGTATGCTTTCGGCGTAACTGCCGGGTTTATGCTGGTAGAAGTCATTGGTGGTTTTCTTTCCGGTTCTCTGGCATTGCTGGCCGATGCGGGTCATATGTTGACCGATACTGCCGCCTTGCTTTTTGCCCTACTCGCCGTGCAATTTTCCCGTCGTCCTCCCACCATTCGCCACACTTTCGGTTGGCTAAGATTGACCACACTCGCGGCGTTTGTGAATGCTATTGCCCTGGTGGTAATTACGATTTTGATTGTCTGGGAGGCGACAGAACGCTTCCGAACGCCGCGTCCGGTCGAGGGCGGCATGATGATGGCAATTGCCGTGGCTGGGCTGCTGGCAAATATACTTTCGTTCTGGTTACTGCATCACGGCAGCGAAGAGAAAAACCTCAACGTGCGCGCAGCGGCACTGCATGTGCTCGGGGACCTGCTGGGTTCGGTTGGGGCTATTATTGCCGCATTGATTATTATCTGGACCGGCTGGACACCTGCGGACCCCATTCTCTCAATACTGGTGTCGCTTCTGGTTCTGCGCAGCGCGTGGCGGTTATTGAAAGATAGCGTGAATGAGTTACTTGAAGGTGCACCGGTATCGCTGGATATCGCTGAACTGAAGCGTCGTATGTGCCGGGAAATCCCGGAAGTCCGCAGTGTGCACCATGTACATGTATGGATGGTAGGCGAGAAGCCGGTAATGACGCTGCATGTGCAGGTGATCCCGCCACACGATCACGATGCATTGTTAGATCAGCTCCAACACTACCTGATAGATCACTATCAGATTGAGCACGCCACCATCCAGATGGAATATCAACCTTGTCATGGGCCAGACTGCCACCTGAATGAAGGGGGGTCTGGCCATTCACATCATCACCATTAATGGGACAGCGCGCGTGAACCTCTTTCGCGTGCGCTGTTGATCCACATCCGGCTACCGTTGAGGGCAATAAACGTCAGGATCAGATACTCCAGCGACATGGCATAGACGCCCTGCAAGGCGAAAATCACCACGCTGATCACGTTAATGATGACCCACAATAACCAGTTTTCGACGTATTTTCGCGTCATCAGAATCATTGCTACGATGGATAATACCATCATGCAGGAATCCCAGAACGGGAAGGCGTCCGGTTGCAGTTCAGGCATAGCAACCTGTAATCCTGACGCTTTGTCAGCGCCAATGATATAAGACAGTAATTCACCATTTGGATTGTCCGCTCCACCCAACA
>NZ_PTRE01000146.1 GCF_002965065.1 Escherichia sp. MOD1-EC7003 | reverse complement strand
GGTAACGGGATCATCGCTTCAGTTCCTGTATCAGCAGAGTCAGGAGCTTTTCGCTGACATTGCCATTGAAGCGGAGCGTCCCGTGCCGGAACGTTACCTCACAGCTGATACTGAGGGTTTTCGGGTCCTCTGCGAGCGATTCTGGCTGTTCGGCAGCTGCATCGAGAGTCACAGGAAGTAGCTGGGGGCTCTCTGAAGAAGGTAATAGC
>NZ_PTRE01000145.1 GCF_002965065.1 Escherichia sp. MOD1-EC7003 | reverse complement strand
AGATCACAAAACTCTATGCCTGTCTTTTTTTACCCGCCCATTACTGGGGATTCCTCAGCGCCGTGGTCGGAAGTAGAATATCTGTTCGAAGAAGAGATCTTACCTGTTTGCAGCGGCAGTTTGCTCACTTCTGCAGATCAAAAACTGTCGGTTAAAGGGCTGCTCAATGAATTTCCGCTGCTGCATCAAAGCACCCGGATGACGGGATGGGAAGAGTGGTTTGCCCTGTCCGATGTTACTAGCCCTCTGGTCAATAAAGGCCCGCGTTTTGATCTGCTCTCTATGCTGATTGCGGCTGTGCGTTCTAATCTCGGGGTGGCGCTGCTGCCGCGCTTTGCCATTCAACACGATCTCGACAGCGGTGATATGGTGATCCCCTGCGATGTTCCGATGCGCACTGGTAATCGCTTTATTATGACGTGGCGGGAAGAAAAAGCGGATTATCTACATTTGCAAAAATTCCACGACTGGTTGCTGGAAAAATCGGAGAGATAAAACGGGGGCCTGGTTTTTGCCAGGCGCCCGTTTTTTTACCAGTCAATACCGGCCTGAGCCTGGATGCCGTTATCAAATGCATGCTTGACGGGGCGAAGCTCGCTCACCGTATCCGCAATATTCAACAATTGATTATGACAACCCCGGCCAGTGACGATAACGCTTTGATGTGATGGCCGATTTTGCAATGCAGCGATCACTTCCTCCGTATCAAGATAATGATAAGCCAGCATATAAGTGAGTTCGTCGAGCACCACTAAATCGTAACGCTCGTCGGCCAGCATCCGCTTACTCTCCTGCCAGACCACTTTCGCCGCCTCGATATCTGCCTCCCGGTTTTGTGTTTCCCAGGTAAAGCCGGTGCCCATAATATGGAACTCGACTCCCAGCGGATGGAGAACGTTGTATTCGCCGTTATCCCACTGCCCTTTGATGTACTGCGCAACGCCTACCGTTTTGCCGTGACCCAAAGCGCGGGTCACGGTGCCAAAAGCGGCGGTAGATTTCCCTTTACCATTGCCGGTGAAGACAATAAGTATGCCTTTTTGCTGAGTCGCAGCAGCGACACGGGCATCTACCTGATCTTTCAGTTTCTGTTGTCGCTGGACATGCCGATCGGGTGCGTTATTCGTTTCCATTAACATACCTTAGTGCCCGGCGGGGCAGGTTGCACAGCGATGCTGCTGCTCAAACTGACTAAAGAAGTTGTTACCTTTGTCATCCACCAGTACGAAAGCGGGCAGATTTTCGACTTCCATCATCCAGACCGCTTCCATCCCCAGTTCGGGATATTCCAGACAGCGCAAGCTTTTGACATACTCTTGCGCCAGTAACGCTGCCGCGCCGCCAATGCTGCCCAGATTAAAACCGCCATGTTTATGGCAGGCATCGGTCACCTGCTGGCTGCGGTTGCCTTTGGAAAGCATGATCAAACTGCCGCCTGCTGCCTGGAAAGCGTCTACGTAGCCGTCCATACGACCACCGGTTGTGGGGCCAAGCGAGCCACAGGCCATATTCTCCGGCGTTTTTGCCGGACCGGCATAATACACAATATGATTTTGCAGGTAATCCGGCATCGGTTCGCCGTTATCCAGGCGGGCTTTGATTTTGGCATGGGCGATATCGCGCGCGACGACAATCGGGCCACTCAGCGACACGCGGGTGCCCACCGGCAGTTTTGCCAGATCCTGCATAATCGCCGAAAGCGGACGGTTGAGATCGAGCTGCACGTTCTGCGCATCGTTATCCGTGCGCAATGACTGCGGAATATATTTCCCCGGATTACGTTCGAGTTTTTCCAGCCAGATACCGTGCTTGTTAATTTTTGCTTTGATATTGCGATCGGCAGAACAGGAGAGTGCCATCGCTATTGGGCAGGAGCCACCGTGACGCGGCAGGCGAATCACGCGAATATCGTGCGCGAAGTGTTTACCGCCAAACTGCGCGCCGATGCCAAATTCATGGCTGGCTTTAAGTAATGTGGCCTCCAGTTCAGTGTCGCGGAAGGCCTGACCCAGTTCATTCCCGCTGGTGGGCAGATTGTCGTAGTATTTTGTCGATGCCAGCTTAGCGACTTTTAACGCCTGGTCGGCAGAGAGGCCACCGACGACAAATGCAATGTGATAAGGCGGGCAGGCAGAGGTGCCCAGCGAGCGCATTTTTTCAATCAGAAAGGCGGTGAGCTTTTCCGGTTGCAGGATAGATTTGGTTTCCTGGAAGAGTGCGGCTTTATTCGCCGAACCGCCACCTTTATTAACGCACAGGAAGTGATATTCATCACCCGGTACCGCACTGATGTCGATCTGCGCTGGTAGGTTAGTCTGGGTGTTGACTTCGGTATACATATCCAGCGCGGCGTTTTGCGAAAAGCGTAAATTATTTTCCTGGAAAGTGGTGTAGATCCCTTCGCTTAAAGCTTCGCTGTCGTTGCCGCCGGTCCAGATTTGTTGCCCTTTACTGGCGACGATGGTCGCTGTTCCGGTGTCCTGGCAGTTGGGCAAAACGCCTTTCGCGGAGACTTCCGCGTTACGTAGCAGTTGCAGGGCAACATATTTATCGTTACTGCTGGCCTCGGGATCGCTCAGGATGCTGGCTATCTGTTGCAGGTGGGCGGGGCGTAAGAAGAAAGAGGCTGCATAAAATGCTTGTTGGGCAAGCAGTGTCAACGCCTGGGGGGCGACCTTGATCACTTCTTCACCGTCTAATTCCGTAACCGTAATATGTTGATCGCTAATTAATTCATATTCCGTACTGTCCTAGCGTTGTACAAAAAGATCCTGCCAGGTGAATGGTTTGGACATGATGGCTTCTCACTTTGTGTTTGTTTTGGCCGAATGATGGGTAAGTGAGTTCTCCAGCAAGGATTTATGTTGGAGGTGTCACTTCCCATCCGTGTCCGGCATTGATTTAAGCAGCACCAGAGCGGCTACCGAAATTCAGGAAACCGTGACTTCTGATTTACTGGCAGTGGGAGCTTTTCCGCGGCAACCCTCGCCGAAATGTTCACCTTCCCAGCGGCTGACCATTGCGGCACCCATCGCGTTACTCATGACGTTGGTGGCAGAGCGCCCCATATCGAGGAATGGATCGACGCCCATCAGTAGGATCAGCCCGGCTTCCGGGATATTGAACTGATTGAGCGTAGCGGCAATAACCACCATCGAAGCACGCGGCACACCAGCCATGCCTTTAGAGGTCAGCATGAGGATCAGTAGCATGGTGATTTGCTCGCCCATCGATAAATGAATATTACAGGCTTGAGCGATGAAAACAGTTGCGAATGAACAGTAAGCCATTGACCCAACGAGGTTAAATGAGTAGCCAATGGGTAAGACAAAGCTGGCGATTTTTGGGGAAACGCCAAAATCTTCCAGTTTTTTCAGGGTGCCAGGGAAAGCCGCTTCTGAACTGGATGTCGTAAAGGCCAGCAGCGCAGGCTCGCCAATCGCTCTGGCCAGACGTTTAATGCATGGACCGACGTAGCTCATTGCCAGGCCGATAAGAATGATCCACAACAGCAGTAGGGTGAAGTAGAACTCGCCCATAAAGATCCCGGCACTTACCATTACGCCCAGGCCGCGTTCGGCGATCAGCGCAGAGATGGCGGCAAAGACGGTAAGTGGCGCGAAAAGCATCACGTAGCCGGTGAGTTTCAGCATCACTTCAACCAGCGACTCAAGCACATGCACGATGGGTGCACCTTTCTCGCCAATTGCGGTCAGACTACAACCGAGGAAGATTGAGAAAACAACGATTTGTAGGATTTCATTACGTGCCATCGCATCGATGATACTGGTCGGCACAGCGTGAGAGATAAAGACTTTCAGGGTAAATGGCTCGGAAGCAACCACACTGGCCGCTTCGCCGTGCGGAACAAAGTTAATTCCGGCGCCGGGGGCAAAGATATTAACCGTGATCAGCCCTAATGCGATTGACAGCAGGGAAGCACAAATAAATAAAAAGAGAGTCTTAGAGAAAATACGTCCAAGCGCTTTTGCATCCCCCATTTTGGCGATCCCTACGACCAGCGTAGAAATTACCAGCGGGGCGATAATCATTTTTACCAGACGTAAAAAAATTGTGGTAAAGATGGAAATTTCTTGTGCATATAATTTAGTGGTTTCCGGTGCGGCGACGTTATTAATGAGTACGCCGGTAATCATCCCGAGTACCAGACCCAAAATGATCATTGTGGTTAGATTTATTTTCTTCATTTTTCCTCCATCGGACGAACTGCGATAAATCAGGCGTAGGGGGAGGGTGCGCCTTCAGGCGCACTCCTTATAATGCCAACTGTGTAATTAGTTGAATACTGAACGGTATTCCCGTCAGGTTTATATTTTTGTTATGACAAATCGAAATTAATATTTAACAACGGTGCATGTTGCTGAGCACCATAAACATCATTGTCGCCAACGTTGCCTGAGATAATATCTCTCGGCATAACGATTTTTACCGCGTTAGAAGGATCAAACCAGACAATACGATGAATAAAGTCAGGTTCAACATGATATAAGCGTGCAATCAGTTCTGGGGTTAATTGCCCTGATGATTTAACTCGCTCATAGTTTTCTTTCGTTTTAAATAAAATATCTAAAACCAGTTCGTAAGGTCCGGCATTTTTCGAACGAATGACTTGCGCCAGTGAGACAATTGACTGTTTCATGCCTGAACTCCTTCTGGCGTCACCTGTTCAATATGGAAATCAAAACGCAGCGCGTCGTTGGCTTCAATCAGGTGATATATGGAAAATTCGTATACCGGCCCGCCCTGGATATCAGAAGGGGAGAACGGGAACGCCAGGTTGCCTGCGGTAGCGATGCGATTTTCATAGCCGTAGTGCAGCATGGTAGAGCGCACCAGCGAGCAAACGCTGTTGGCTATCTCCTGGGTCGGTGCCACCACATCAAGGACAATTCCCAGCTCATGCCCGGCAGCTTGCATTGGTTCATGGTCGCCCATCACCCCGTTTTTGCCGTACAGGTGGAAATTGATGCGAATGCTGTCATCGTCGAGCGACAGATTACGCGAAACACTGGTTTTGACTTCATCGATGATTTTATCGATCCCGGCGATCATGATTGGGTCGCGCGTTCCGGCGATGGTCAGGCAGCGGAAGCCCACCAGCCGTGCACCTTCCAGTTTCAGGGCATACGGTGTTTCTTCGTGCTTAGAACCGCTGACGTACACTTCACCATCATTGACCGCTTTAAATGTGCAGCCTTGCAGGTTTAGTACCCCGCCAGGTCCTGGCAGGAAGTAGGGATCGGATTTCTCATACAGTGTGTGTGCAGCAGCTGACGTTTCGGTAAATTTACGCTTCGGATTAAACGTCTTCAGCGTAAAGCCGTTGTCATCAATGATGCCCATCGCACAGTCAGAGCCTGAACCGGGCGTTGCGGCGATTGCCGCACATTCAAGAATTTTCCCACAATGCAGCGCCAGACCTTCATCAAAGCCTTGCATGATCGGTAGCGCGGCAAAGCAGGCCGGGTCGTAAGCCCGACCGCCCAGCACGACCTGTGCGCCAGCTTTCAGTGCCCGCTGGAAGGGTTCGATGCCCATTTGCGCGACGATATACGTACTTTCATCGATCGCTTCATGGGTTAACGGTGGAACAAAATCCAGCGCCGTGATTTTGCCGTTATCCAGCGCCTCGTGTACGACCGCTTTATCGACATCTGCCGGGATCAGCGCCATAGAAAAAGACAGGTTTTCTTCGTGGGCGATCTCGTGAATGATCTGTCGGCACCATTCCAGATGCGGCGCCGCACCGGAACCGCCTGCCGTGCCGATCACCACCGGAATGTTGTTCTTCACACCGGCGGTTATCATGTAGCGCAGGTCGCGTTTGACGCCTGCGCGGTCGGTAAAGGCTTTACCTGCCCCCAGGTAGTGGGGGCCTGGGTCAGACGAACCGGCATCAACGGCGATCAGATCCGGGGATTCTTCCATCGCCTTGTTAAAACTCTCTTCCGGGAATCCATAACCCAGAATGGCTGTCGGCGATAAGACTTTGAATTTACGAGCCATCGGTTATTCCTTAGCCTGCAACAGAGCGATAGTACGGTTCATTTCGTTGAACACGATGTTGAGACCTTCGTCGAATCCCATCCCCGGTTTCACCAGCATACGCATCGGGCGGGCAGCCAGCGCAACGTGTACGCAGGTGCGGGCGCTGATCTCAGTTTCGTTACAGGTGCCGCCCTGATAGGCTTCCATTCCGTGTTTGTTGCAGTACAACACGGCATCAACGATGTTATGAATACCGCCGAGATCCGGCGTTTTGATCTGCACCATGTGGCAACTGCCCGCATCGGTGAAGTCAACGATATCCTGGTAGGTGTTGCACCATTCGTCGGCGACAATCTTCACGCCGGAACCGAGGCGAGTCAGCTCTTTGGTGATTGCCGTCAGCAGGCGGATCTGATCCGGTTTATTACCCGCATCGACAGGTCCTTCAATGTACAGCGGCAGACCTTGTGCTTCTTTTTCCAGGCTGGCGATGTATTCGGCGCAGCGTACCGGATCCATATCGAAGATCAGACCAATGGTGCCGTACACGTCAATGTGCAGGGTAGGGTGGTAGCGTGCGCTGGTGCGCTTGCTCAGAATGCGATCCGACAGCCAGCGGACATATTCGCGCAGTTTTTCACCTTTAAAGCCCAGCTTCTCTTCAACGTTGTTGATCAGTGCATGGGGCAGGACATCCACGCCTTTGAGGATCATTTTATCCACGGCAATGTAACGGTCGTCACCGCTCTGGCCGAATAACGGGATGGATTCCGGCACGCAGGGGAGCTGCCACTCAGCACAAACCACTTCCGTTTTCAGACGGCCTGTTGCCAGTGCGGTGGCGTCGAGCAATGCCTGGGATAAACCGTAACGCACGGCGGTATGCAGCAGGTTGCCGTCAATGCGTAGCTTGTCGAAGAAACGGGCGTTTGGCAGGAATGCGTCCACGTCGCGGCCTTCCAGCAGCGGCTTGATGTGCTCGTTGAGGAACGGAATAAAATGTTCAGCGAGGAACAGCGGATCGCGACCGCCCGCACCGGAGTACTGTACGGCAGCACAGTCACCCACGGCGACCGCGCCGTTTTCCAGAATCAACTGTACCGATACACACTCCCCGGCCTGGCGTACTGCGTTAAACCCCTGTGTTACCGGGTCACCGGTATAAAAAAAGCCGTCATGACCCGCTCCGTTTTTTATCGCCTGCTGGTCATCGAAATAGAATGAAGAGTAGCCAGCGGTGAAAAGGGCCTGTTTAATTTTCATTATGGTCTTCCTATTAATTTGCTGTGGGATACGGCATTGATGTCATCAACAACCATCTGGAAAGTCGGTTTACGTTCTTCAAACCGGGCACGTTCGGCAACATAGTCGTGGTGCAGGTCGAGAATATCTTTTGGCAGCGGCACCGCTCCGGCTTCGAGAATGCGGATAGCACCGGTGTTATCACGGACAGGCAGGAGTTTGCCTGCGTTGCAGGAGGCTGGCGCAAACGGCACATCCAGCACGCCTGCTTCAAAGGCCAGCACCGTACCGCGTGCAATGTCGCCTTTGCCCAGTTCGAACACTTTGCTCAGCACAGCGCGCACTTCACTCTTGATTAGTTCAACTTCTATATCCACCGCGGCACATGGCGGGAATTTTTGATCACTAACCATGTTGAGCATCTGGCGGGAGGTTTTCAGACCCTGGGCGTTGGCTGCAGCGGTTGGGATCCCCCATGCTTCGTGCGGGCTTTTGGTAATGACTTTGGTCGCGCCAGACATCCCCGCGACAGCGGCACCCCAGGAGATAATGGCAAATGCTTTCGCTTCGTCTTCCGGGAAGCCCCCCATCCACTGGTGGAATACAGTGCTTAATTCGTAATCCGTATAACCTGCGTTCTGGAAGTATTCATTGGAAAGTTCACGCAAAGAGCGGATCGCCGCGATGTCCTGAGTCAGACAGCCAACCTGACCATAACCAACGGTGATGGATTTCACGCCCTGTTCCAGCGCCAGTAAGCCTTCAATAATGGCAATAGCGTGAGAGATGAATGGCGGGATCAGCGTGCCGGTCAGCGGGCCAAACGGTTCGCGGTTGATGCGAATACCGTGTTCTTCATACATCCCCATTAAACGGTCGCAGTATTGCCAGTCGCGGATCGATTTTTCCAGCGTTACGCGTTTGGCATACGGAATATTGTAGGAGATACCGCCACCTTCATAGCTGGTGAAGCCACTCGCCATCGAGATTTCAGCCAGCAGGCGCGCATCCGGCGTACCGTGGCGGATCTGTAACGGTTTTTGCAGGGTTTCGGTGAGGCGACGGCAAGCGGCAACGCCGTGGTTAACGACCGGTAAACCGTTCAGTTTAGAGGTTCCGGCTTCGATGGATTTTTTAATCCCTACAGCAGCTTCTTCGTACCGATTCAGACGGGTATAGGCATCAATGGTGGTCGGCAGCAGATCGCACTCTTCCTGCAGAGTTTTCAGCAGTTCGATGTGCTCATCCATCAGCGCCACGCCCGCACGCGGCTGGCTAAGTGTTTTTCCTTGCTGGTCTGCTTTCAGCAGCGCAAGGGAGAAGCGTTTATGTTCTGGAATAGTTTGCTGGTATTTAACGCCATCTTCGAAATTCGCCACATCCTTACCGGTTTCCCAGGTTTTCAATACCTGTAGCCGTTCGGTCATGAATTCGTCATGAGTTAATTTCTTGTTTTGAAGTTCCATTGATTGCTGCCTTAATTGTTATAGGGTTAAGCATTGAATACCGGTGCGTGCGGCGGCCTGCGGGTCCACTCTGGCAACGTTCGCCAGCAGCGGGAACAAGCCGCGTGAATCTCGGTAATATTCAAATTGGGTCGGAAGAAGAATGCGCTTACCGTCGTCGTTTAACTCGCGGTATTTCAGCCAGTTATGAATGTCGAACTGGTTGGCACGCGAGAGCCATCCACCGGAGCCGACGACTTTACGCACGGTAGTCAGGTCACGTCCCATCTGTAAATCGACATTGCCGACGCAGGTGCAGACCTCTTTTTTGGTGCCCGCATGTCTTTCGGTGGCATAACCCACACACAGTCCGGCCAGGACGGTATCGAAATATTTTTCTTCGCCGTTTGCAGGTAAGTAGTCGGGATGTGCCACCAGATGGCGAAGGTAGTCGTAAAAAGCGTCCTGTCGTGCCGGTTGCTGGGCAAAGACTACGTTAACTAAATCTTTCGCGCTTTCTCCGACGACCATTGCCGAGACGCGCATCCCCAGGTCACCTTCAACCGTGCGTTTAACAAACGGCTCCGGCACACCATGAAGAACGGTGTCGGGGGAGAGTGTGTTGGCGCAGGCAGAATAGACATCAGTTGTCGCACCGCCCATGTCGATCAGCATGAACTCTTTCCAGTTGCTATCGACATGGCTTATCGCCTTAACCAGCTCATAGACCGTCCATGGCGTTGGCATCGGTTCTTCACCCGTTTCATTGACGATGACATCCAGTCCTTTGCCTTTCACGATGCGTTTGAGAAAGATGTCGCAAATGGCCTGGCGAGCGGCTAAAGGGTTCGGATGGTCAAGATCGGGCAGAACGTTGTCGACGATAGTCAGGTCTTTATGTCCGAGGATCTCCTGCACCTCGTCCTGAATATCCCGGTTTCCGGCATAGATGATGGCGCAGTCGAGCTTTGACTCTGCCAGCACTCGCGCATTGGTCAGGCCAAAACTCTCTTCGCCGCCGTCGGTGCCGCCGGTAAACAGCAGGATATCGGGCGGCGTCTCTTCCAGCGCCTTGATATCCCGGCGATTAAGTTTGTAAGAATAATACTGCGCAATTTTGGCGCCCGCAGAGTGCGCGGTGACTTTTGCCGACTCCAGCGTTATCGAGGGCACCAGTCCCATCGCTGCAACAGCAAGGCCGCCTTTGGCAGACGAAGAGTATTTCAGTGCGACCTCTCCGCTTTTTAATAGCGGTCGCGCATCATCAACGTTTAACACCTGGTTGAGACTGGTAAAAAAACCGTCTGCCAAATGCGCGGTGGTGGTTGGGGTCAGAACGTGGTTAACCAGCGTTAACGCATCTCCCTCCCGAATGAAGAGGGCTGATTTTGTCCACGTCGAGCCAATATCGACAGAGACGATTTGCATCAGACGACCTCTTCCAGTTGGCCTTTTTTCGCACCGCTATGTTTTTTGATATCTGCGGCCATCAGCTGGCAAACATCTTCCAGATCGTGGCTTGGCGCGAAGACCCGGTTAAATCCCATGTCGATAAATTTGGCTTCGACATCGGCAAAATCATGCTTGCCAACGACCAGGTTACCGCCGACATACAGCAAAATGTCGCCAAGACCACGCTCGACGCAGCGTTCGCGCATGCCCAGACAGTCGATATCGCCATGCCCATAGATAGAGGAGACGACAATCGCGTCAGCGCCAGTTTCAATGGCTGCATCAATATATTCGTCCTGGCTGACCATTACGCCCAGGTTAATGACTCTGAAGTCATGGTTGCTAAAAACGCGGTCCAGAACTTTATTGCCTACTGCATGGCAGTCCGCGCCAATAACGCCAATCACAAGTGTTGCTTTCTTCATGGGTAATCCTTTGTAAGACAGAGAGTAAAATAAGTTACACGCGTCGTATTTATGGCCGTCCATAACGGCACAGGTTTAATATCACTGGAGTGTCTTTATCTGGCCGTAATGTTGCAATTGATCTATTTTCAAAATGTCTTTCGGGAAATGATTGTTTAAAGTATGTTTTAAAGTTCTCATGTTAATTCAGTGTGTTACACCAACCAATGTCATTAATGTTAAATTTTTAAAATTATCTTGATTTGATGTGTTGAAATATTTGTGATCAACTTCTAATTTGCATTTTGGTGACGTGGTTTTAGCCATGAGTAAATGCATTTCGTAAAAATTTAAGTCGAATTTCACTGCTATTCATCCCTGCCTAATGTAAAAATAATGTTGAAAATAACAAATGATTAATGATTCATACAAATTATGACCTTTGTTAGCCCTTTTGATTTTTCGTAAAAAAGAGAGGTACATGAAGGTGCTACCAGTATGAGTAACGTTAATCAAAGGTTCTATTACGTCTGGCAAAAATGCAGGCCATTTCGCGACAGAGTGGATTTAATCAGTATAATCCTTATACAATAATTAAGAATTAACTGAATCATTAACGGGGATTTGGTGTTGAAATTTAGAAATGGCTGAGTCAATCAATGAAGATAGTATCGAAAAAATGACTGTGTCAGAACTCAGTTCAATTAATCCCCAGGCATTGTTTAGCAATATTTGCCACAGGGGGGTATATACCTGTCATACTTCAAGTTGCATGTGCGTTGGCTGCGTTCGTTCCCCCGAATCACTTATTTATGTAAGCTCATCGGGATTCTCTCACTTGCCGGCGTCCTGCAACTCGAATTATTTAGGGTATAGAAAATTAAAGTATTTGATTAGCGAATAACTGGTGCCAGATTGGTAAATGTTTTGAAAAAGCGATACTGGCTCGGAATATCTTTTTCAAAGACGAAAGATTCAATGTCATTGTTTGAAAAATAAAGGACTAGTGTTGCTGATTCGTCATGGAAAACATGGCAATGTATCTGGTTACCAGAAGGAGGAAAGTCCAGAAGAAGGGCATCTTTGCCCGTCACATACCTGTTATGATCGTGGGGATGCTACGCGCACACTTCATCAGAGGTGTCATTATACTCATGTATCTATCTGATGTTAATATACTCGTCATACTTCAAGTTGCATGTGCTGCGACTCGAATTATTTAGAGTATATATTAACATTACCATTTATTTTAAAGTAACAGTACATCCTCTTGCGTAACCGTTTTGTTTTTAGAGGGAAATAACTGGGAACCAAACGATGAGATTCTAATCTATTTTATTGAGCGCTATAACTGAATTTGAACATAAATTCCATAACCCTCATCAATGGAGCGTCTGGCTTCAAAAATTTTAACTTTTATCAGGATAAATAAGTCTGTTTCATCATCCTGTATTAAAAAATATTGGCCATGGCAAACAGTTTTTTCATTATATACTCTAAATAATTCGAGTTGCAGGAAGGCGGCAAGCGAGTGAATCCCCAGGAGCTTACATAAGTAAGTGACTGGGGGGAGCGAACGCAGTCGCAGCACATGCAACTTGAAGTATGACGAGTATAAGCAGACATTATTGTTCTGTCAGGGATGTCACCGTTATACTCAAAAGCCAGATAGTTACCTTCCTCATCGTGATTTATTTCCAGATTATTTAAATTCATCACATGAAGTGTTTGCAATGCTGAGTCAATGAGCTGTTGACCCTCTGAGGTAAATGTTTCGCGCTGCGTTGTATAAAGTGTATCGATTCCGACGACTATCCGATGTGGGTCAAGGATGGCGGTAATCATCTTTATTACCTCACAGTCACGGGTGATGTCCTTGATACTTTATCTGTTTTTAGAAGGGTATTAGATGTCCAACCAGAGACGCGATTGCCAGCAGAGCCGATATTTTCAGGACTCATAGCAGCAACCTCATTGTAATCAAGCGAGGTGCAGAGCGTACTCGGCTATAGAAAAACGGACGTGCAAAAATTGCTCATTTTTCGGTTGTCAGGTCAAAGTTACCTCTGTTTACTCAGAGACCAATCACCTCAGTTAAGCGATCCCTCTCTTATCGATACCCTTAAGTGATTATTACCAATGAGACAATAACATAACGGGCTTACGGTCTGTGCTCATAGAGGCAACAATCAATTAACTTTGATAAAAATATGTTATGTAAAATAGCAACAAATTGGCTACTCTAATCAATTGGTATTATAAAAAGTGGATAAGGCGCTTCTGTTAAATAAAACACTGGTTTTTTATCTATACCTTTTCATTGTAATAATTGCGCTGCATAAATATTTCACAACAAATTAACAATAAAATCACCAATGATTCATTGTGTATACATAATTAACATATTTGGTTGATTTTGATATAAATCAATTTTTAATTCTTGAAAAAAATCTGCAAAACACGATAAATTGTCGTAGATCAAATTGGTGAGGTCGTGACAATTTCTCTATAAATTGATCACTGTCGAAAAATGCAAATTTGCTCAATAAAAACCTGTTTATTGTAAGGATTTTGCGGCGTAATATAATTACGGGATCAATTTGGTTTATTCATTAACATATTTGTAACTTTTTATCATTGTCTTTTCCTCTTTTGATGAAATGGCAACGATAGAGGCGAGCAAATAATTTTGTATTGGGGCATGCGTGTGACCCTTTCTAACGGGGTTCACTCTCGGAGTCTTCATGCGATGAGCAAGGAGTCATGATGTTAGATATAGTCGAACTGTCGCGCTTACAGTTTGCCTTGACTGCGATGTACCACTTCCTTTTTGTGCCACTGACGCTGGGTATGGCGTTCCTGCTGGCCATTATGGAAACGGTCTACGTCCTTTCCGGCAAACAGATTTATAAAGATATGACCAAGTTCTGGGGCAAGTTGTTTGGTATCAACTTCGCTCTGGGTGTGGCAACCGGTCTGACCATGGAGTTCCAGTTCGGGACTAACTGGTCTTACTATTCCCACTATGTAGGGGATATCTTCGGTGCGCCGCTGGCAATCGAAGGTCTGATGGCCTTCTTCCTCGAATCCACCTTTGTAGGTCTGTTCTTCTTCGGTTGGGATCGTCTGGGTAAAGTTCAGCATATGTGTGTCACCTGGCTGGTGGCGCTCGGTTCAAACCTGTCCGCACTGTGGATTCTGGTTGCGAACGGCTGGATGCAAAACCCAATCGCGTCCGATTTCAACTTTGAAACTATGCGTATGGAGATGGTGAGCTTCTCCGAGCTGGTGCTTAACCCGGTTGCTCAGGTGAAATTCGTTCACACTGTAGCCTCTGGTTATGTGACTGGTGCGATGTTCATCCTCGGTATCAGCGCATGGTATATGCTGAAAGGCCGTGACTTCGCCTTCGCTAAACGCTCCTTCGCTATCGCTGCCAGCTTCGGTATGGCTGCCGTTCTGTCTGTTATTGTTCTGGGTGATGAATCCGGTTACGAAATGGGCGACGTGCAGAAAACCAAACTGGCTGCTATTGAAGCCGAGTGGGAAACGCAACCTGCACCTGCTGCCTTTACTCTGTTCGGTATTCCTGATCAGGATGAGCAGACGAACAAATTTGCGATCCAGATCCCTTACGCGTTGGGCATCATTGCAACGCGTTCCGTGGATACTCCAGTTATCGGCCTGAAAGAGCTGATGGTGCAGCATGAAGAGCGCATCCGTAACGGGATGAAGGCGTACTCTCTGCTCGAGCAGTTGCGTTCTGGTTCCACGGACCAGGCTGTTCGTGACCAGTTCAATAGCATGAAGAAAGACCTCGGTTACGGTCTGCTGCTGAAACGCTATACACCAAACGTGACTGATGCGACTGAAGCTCAGATTCAACAGGCAACCAAAGACTCCATTCCACGTGTAGCGCCGCTGTACTTTGCGTTCCGTATCATGGTGGCGTGTGGCTTCCTGCTGCTGGCAATCATCGCGCTCTCTTTCTGGAGTGTCATCCGCAACCGCATTGGCGAGAAAAAATGGCTGCTGCGCGTCGCGCTGTATGGTATTCCGCTGCCGTGGATCGCTGTAGAAGCGGGCTGGTTCGTGGCTGAATATGGTCGTCAACCGTGGGCTATCGGTGAAGTGTTGCCGACAGCTGTCGCGAACTCGTCACTGACCGCAGGTGATCTCATCTTCTCGATGGTACTGATTTGCGGCCTGTATACCCTGTTCCTGGTGGCAGAATTGTTCTTAATGTTCAAGTTTGCACGCCTCGGCCCAAGTAGCCTGAAAACCGGTCGCTATCACTTTGAGCAGTCTTCCACAACTACTCAGCCGGCACGCTAAGACAGGAGTCGTCAAATGATCGATTATGAAGTATTGCGTTTTATCTGGTGGCTGCTGGTTGGCGTTCTGCTAATTGGTTTTGCAGTCACTGACGGTTTCGACATGGGGGTGGGCATGCTCACCCGTTTCCTCGGTCGTAACGACACCGAGCGTCGAATTATGATTAACTCCATCGCGCCACACTGGGACGGTAACCAGGTTTGGCTTATCACCGCGGGCGGCGCATTGTTTGCTGCCTGGCCGATGGTCTATGCCGCGGCGTTCTCCGGCTTCTATGTCGCGATGATCCTTGTGCTGGCGTCTCTGTTCTTCCGTCCGGTCGGTTTTGACTACCGCTCCAAGATTGAAGAAACCCGCTGGCGCAACATGTGGGACTGGGGCATCTTCATTGGTAGCTTTGTTCCACCGCTGGTGATTGGCGTAGCGTTCGGTAACCTGTTGCAGGGCGTACCGTTCAACGTTGATGAATATCTGCGTCTGTACTACACCGGTAATTTCTTCCAGCTGCTTAACCCGTTCGGCCTGCTGGCAGGCGTGGTGAGCGTAGGGATGATCATTACCCAGGGCGCGACCTACCTGCAAATGCGTACCGTGGGCGAGCTGCATCTGCGTACCCGTGCAACGGCTCAGGTGGCGGCACTGGTGACACTGGTCTGCTTCGCACTGGCTGGCGTATGGGTGATGTACGGTATCGATGGTTATGTTGTGAAATCAACAATGGACCATTACGCGGCCTCTAACCCACTGAATAAAGAAGTGGTTCGTGAAGCTGGCGCATGGCTGGTGAACTTCAACAACACGCCAATTCTGTGGGCTATTCCGGCACTGGGTGTGGTTCTGCCGCTGCTGACCATCCTGACAGCACGTATGGATAAAGCCGCGTGGGCGTTTGTGTTCTCCTCCCTGACGCAGGCCTGCATCATCCTGACTGCCGGTATTGCAATGTTCCCGTTTGTGATGCCGTCCAGCACCATGATGAACGCAAGTCTGACAATGTGGGATGCAACTTCCAGCCAGCTGACGCTTAACGTCATGACCTGGGTTGCGGTGGTCCTGGTACCGATCATTCTGCTCTACACCGCCTGGTGTTACTGGAAAATGTTCGGTCGTATCACCAAAGAAGATATTGAACGTAACACCCACTCTCTGTACTAAGTAAGGAGCTAAAAATGTGGTATTTCGCATGGATTCTGGGAACGCTTCTTGCCTGTTCATTTGGGGTAATCACTGCGCTGGCGCTTGAGCACGTCGAATCAGGTAAAGCCGGTCAAGAAGACAACTGATGAGCAAGATTATCGCAACCTTGTATGCGGTAATGGACAAGCGCCCCCTGCGGGCGCTTTCCTTCGTGATGGCGCTTCTGTTAGCAGGATGTATGTTTTGGGACCCATCACGTTTCGCCGCGAAGACCAGTGAACTGGAAATCTGGCATGGTTTATTGCTGATGTGGGCCGTCTGTGCTGGCGTAATTCACGGTGTGGGCTTTCGTCCGCAGAAGGTTCTTTGGCAAGGGTTTTTTTGCCCGTTGCTTGCCGATATTGTTCTCATTGTCGGGCTGATTTTCTTCTTCTTTTAAATCAGAATTCTCTTTAAAGATTTATGGGCCGCTCCAGGCCCATAAATTTTTACGCTCCCTTAACTTGCCCTCATTCCCAAACCTCAATCGCGCGCGTATAGTAGCAGCGTTTAAAAGCTCTAACTTTTGTTGCATTACCGGGATGTAAAGTGAATACAACGCTGTTTCGATGGCCGGTTCGCGTCTACTATGAAGATACCGATGCCGGTGGTGTGGTGTACCACGCCAGTTACGTCGCTTTTTATGAAAGAGCACGCACAGAGATGCTGCGTCATCATCACTTCAGTCAACAGGCGCTGATGACTGAACGCGTTGCCTTTGTGGTACGTAAAATGACGGTGGAATATTACGCACCTGCGCGGCTCGACGATATGCTCGAAATACAGACTGAAATAACATCAATGCGTGGCACCTCTTTGGTTTTCACGCAACGTATTGTCAACGCCGAGAATACTTTGCTGAATGAAGCAGAGGTTCTGGTTGTTTGCGTTGACCCACTCAAAATGAAGCCTCGTGCGCTTCCCAAGTCTATTGTCGCGGAGTTTAAGCAGTGACTGACATGAATATCCTTGATTTGTTCCTGAAGGCCAGCCTTCTGGTTAAACTTATCATGTTGATTTTGATTGGTTTTTCAATCGCATCCTGGGCCATTATTATCCAGCGGACCCGTATTCTTAACGCAGCGGCGCGCGAAGCTGAAGCGTTTGAAGATAAATTCTGGTCTGGAATCGAACTTTCTCGCCTCTATCAGGAGAGCCAGGGAAAACGAGATAATCTGACCGGTTCGGAACAAATCTTTTACAGCGGGTTCAAAGAGTTTGTGCGCCTGCATCGTGCCAATAGCCATGCGCCGGAAGCCGTAGTAGAAGGGGCGTCGCGTGCGATGCGTATTTCCATGAACCGTGAACTTGAAAATCTGGAAACGCACATTCCGTTCCTCGGTACGGTTGGCTCCATCAGCCCGTATATTGGTCTGTTTGGCACGGTCTGGGGGATCATGCACGCCTTTATCGCCCTCGGGGCGGTAAAACAAGCAACACTGCAAATGGTTGCGCCCGGTATCGCAGAAGCGTTGATTGCGACGGCAATTGGTCTGTTCGCTGCAATTCCGGCGGTAATGGCTTATAACCGCCTCAACCAGCGCGTAAACAAACTGGAACTGAATTACGACAACTTTATGGAAGAGTTTACCGCGATTCTGCACCGCCAGGCGTTTACCGTTAGCGAGAGCAACAAGGGGTAAGCCATGGCCAGAGCGCGTGGACGAGGTCGTCGCGATCTCAAGTCCGAAATCAACATTGTACCGTTGCTGGACGTACTGCTGGTGCTGTTGCTGATCTTTATGGCAACAGCGCCCATCATCACCCAGAGCGTGGAGGTCGATCTGCCAGACGCTACTGAATCGCAGGCGGTGAGCAGTAACGATAATCCACCAGTGATTGTTGAAGTATCTGGTATTGGTCAGTACACCGTGGTGGTTGAGAAAGAGCGCCTGGAGCGTTTACCACCAGAGCAGGTGGTGGCAGAAGTGTCCAGCCGTTTTAAGGCCAACCCGAAAACGGTCTTTCTGATCGGTGGCGCAAAAAATGTGCCTTACGATGAAATAATTAAAGCACTGAACTTGTTACATAGTGCGGGTGTGAAATCGGTTGGTTTAATGACGCAGCCTATCTAAACATCCGCGTTTCCCTTGCTTGAAAGAGAGCGGGTAACAGGCGAACAGTTTTTGGGAACCGAGAGTGTCAAAGGCAACCGAACAAAACGACAAGCTCAAGCGGGCGATAATTATTTCAGCAGTGCTGCATGTCATCTTATTTGCGGCGCTGATCTGGAGTTCGTTCGATGAGAATATAGAAGCTTCAGCCGGCGGCGGAGGTGGTTCGTCCATCGACGCTGTAATGGTTGATTCAGGTGCGGTAGTTAAGCAGTACGAACGTATGCAAAGCCAGGAATCAAGCGCGAAGCGTTCTGATGAGCAGCGCAAGATGAAGGAACAGCAGGCTGCTGAAGAACTGCGTGAGAAACAAGCGGCTGAACAGGAACGCCTGAAGCAACTTGAGAAAGAGCGGTTAGCTGCTCAAGAGCAGAAGAAGCAGGCTGAAGAAGCCGCAAAACAGGCCGAATTAAAGCAGAAGCAAGCGGAAGAGGCGGCAGAGAAAGCAGCCGCAGAAGCAGCGAAGAAAGCGGCTGCAGACGCGAAGAAAAAAGCGGAAGCAGAAGCCGCTGCTGAAGCGCAGAAAAAAGCCGAGGCAGCAGCTGCGGCGCTGAAGAAGAAAGCGGAAGCGGCAGAAGCTGCTGCAGCTGAAGCAAGAAAGAAAGCGGCAACTGAAGCTGCTGAAAAAGCCAAGGCAGAAGCTGATAAAAAAGCGGCAGCAGAGAAAGCGGCAGCCGAGAAAAAAGCAGCAGAAAAAGCGGCTGCTGAAAAAGCCAAGGCAGCAGCTGATAAGAAAGCGGCAGCAGAGAAAGCGGCAGCCGAGAAAAAAGCGGCAGAAAAAGCAGCTGCTGAAAAGGCAGCAGCTGATAAGAAAGCCGCCGCAGACAAAAAAGCGGCAGCGGCAAAAGCTGCAGCTGAAAAAGCCGCTGCAGCAAAAGCTGCCGCAGAGGCAGATGATATTTTCGGTGAGCTAAGCTCTGGTAAGAATGCACCGAAAACGGGGGGAGGGGCGAAAGGGAACAATGCTTCGCCTGCCGGGAGTGGTAATACTAAAAACAATGGCGCATCAGGGGCCGATATCAATAACTATGCCGGGCAGATTAAATCTGCTATCGAAAGTAAGTTCTATGACGCATCGTCCTATGCAGGTAAAACCTGTACGCTACGCATAAAACTGGCGCCCGATGGTATGTTACTGGATATCAAACCTGAAGGTGGCGATCCCGCACTTTGTCAGGCTGCGTTGGCAGCAGCTAAACTTGCGAAGATCCCGAAACCACCAAGCCAGGCAGTATATGAAGTGTTCAAAAACGCGCCATTGGACTTCAAACCGTAATCGTGATGCTGACTGTTCAGACGGTCAACATCAGGTATCGGTTGCCACGGGGTTCTGGTAGTTTTGTGTATTTTAGTTTGTTAATATTCTGCTAAATTATCGTGGGCCATCGGTCCAGATAAGGGAGATATGATGAAGCAGGCATTACGAGTAGCATTTGGTTTTCTCATACTGTGGGCATCAGTTTTGCACGCTGAAGTCCGCATTGTGATCGATGGTGGTGTAGATACCGGTCGTCCTATTGGTGTTGTTCCTTTCCAGTGGGCTGGTCCTGGTGCGGCACCTGAAGATATTGGCGGTATCGTTGATGCTGACTTGCGTAACAGCGGTAAATTTAACCCGTTAGATCGCGCTCGTCTGCCACAGCAGCCGGGTAGTGCGCAGGAAGTACAATCAGCTGCATGGTCTGCGCTGGGTATTGACGCTGTGGTTGTCGGCCAGGTTACTCCGAATCCGGACGGCTCTTATAATGTTGCTTATCAACTGGTTGACACTGGCGGCGCACCGGGTACTGTACTTGCTCAGAACTCGTACAAAGTGAACAAGCAGTGGCTGCGTTATGCTGGTCATACCGCCAGTGACGAAGTATTTGAAAAACTGACCGGCATTAAAGGTGCGTTCCGTACCCGTATTGCCTACGTTGTTCAGACCAACGGCGGTCAGTTCCCGTATGAACTGCGCGTATCTGACTATGACGGTTACAACCAATTTGTCGTTCACCGTTCTTCGCAACCGCTGATGTCTCCGGCATGGTCACCGGATGGTTCTAAACTGGCATATGTGACCTTCGAAAGCGGTCGTTCCGCGCTGGTTATCCAAACGCTGGCAAATGGCGCTGTACGTCAGGTGGCTTCATTCCCGCGTCACAACGGCGCCCCTGCATTCTCGCCAGACGGCAGCAAACTGGCATTCGCCCTGTCGAAAACCGGTAGCCTGAACTTGTACGTAATGGATTTAGCGTCTGGTCAGATCCGTCAGGTGACTGATGGTCGCAGTAACAATACCGAACCGACCTGGTTCCCGGATAGCCAGAATCTGGCCTTCACTTCTGACCAGGCTGGTCGTCCGCAGGTTTATAAAGTGAATATCAACGGCGGTGCGCCACAACGTATTACCTGGGAAGGTTCGCAGAACCAGGATGCGGATGTCAGCAGCGACGGTAAATTTATGGTAATGGTCAGCTCCAATGGTGGGCAACAGCACATTGCCAAACAAGATCTGGCAACGGGAGGCGTACAAGTTCTGTCGTCCACGTTCCTGGATGAAACGCCAAGTCTGGCACCTAACGGCACTATGGTAATCTACAGCTCTTCTCAGGGGATGGGATCCGTGCTGAATTTGGTTTCTACAGATGGGCGTTTCAAAGCGCGTCTTCCGGCAACTGATGGACAGGTCAAATTCCCTGCCTGGTCGCCGTATCTGTGATAATAATTAATTGAATAGTAAAGGAATCATTGAAATGCAACTGAACAAAGTGCTGAAAGGGCTGATGATTGCTCTGCCTGTTATGGCAATTGCGGCATGTTCTTCCAACAAGAACGCCAGCAATGACGGCAGCGAAGGCATGCTGAGTGCCGGCACTGGTGTAGATGCGAACGGCGGCAACGGCAACATGTCTTCCGAAGAGCAGGCTCGTCTGCAAATGCAACAGCTGCAGCAGAACAACATCGTTTACTTCGGTCTTGACAAGTACGATATCCGTTCTGACTTCGCTCAAATGCTGGATGCACACGCAAATTTCCTGCGTAGCAACCCGTCTTACAAAGTCACCGTAGAAGGTCACGCGGACGAACGTGGTACTCCGGAATACAACATCTCCCTGGGTGAACGTCGTGCAAACGCCGTTAAGATGTACCTGCAGGGTAAAGGCGTTTCTGCAGACCAGATCTCTATCGTTTCTTACGGTAAAGAAAAACCTGCAGTACTGGGTCATGACGAAGCAGCATACTCCAAAAACCGTCGTGCGGTACTGGTTTACTAAGAGAATTGCATGAGCAGTAACTTCAGACATCAACTATTGAGTCTGTCGTTACTGGTTGGTATAGCGGCCCCCTGGGCCGCTTTTGCTCAGGCACCAATCAGTAGTGTCGGCTCAGGCTCGGTCGAAGACCGCGTCACTCAACTTGAGCGTATTTCTAATGCTCACAGCCAGCTTTTAACCCAACTCCAGCAACAACTCTCTGATAATCAGTCCGATATTGATTCCCTGCGTGGTCAAATTCAGGAAAATCAGTATCAACTGAATCAGGTCGTGGAGCGGCAAAAGCAGATCTTGTTGCAGATCGATAGCCTCAGCAGCGGTGGCACTGCGGCGCAATCAACCAGCGGCGATCAAAGCGGCGCGGCGGCATCAACGACGCCGACAGCTGATGCAGGCACTGCGAATGCTGGCGTGCCGGTGAAAAACGGCGATGCAAAGGATTACAATGCAGCTATTGCGCTGGTGCAGGATAAATCCCGCCAGGATGACGCAATGGTGGCATTTCAGAATTTCATCAAAAATTACCCTGATTCAACTTACCTGCCAAACGCCAATTATTGGCTGGGCCAGTTAAACTACAATAAGGGTAAAAAAGATGATGCGGCGTACTATTTTGCTTCAGTAGTGAAAAACTATCCGAAGTCGCCGAAGGCTGCAGATGCGATGTTTAAAGTCGGCGTCATCATGCAGGACAAAGGTGACACCGCAAAAGCGAAAGCCGTATACCAGCAGGTTATTAGTAAGTACCCTGGGACGGATGGTGCTAAACAGGCGCAAAAACGTCTGAACGCGATGTAATGCATAACACACGACCAGAAGTCGCATTATTTCTGGTCGTGTCGTGCGAATCATAAGCAGTTGAGTGATCTGCATCGAAATTTTTGTTGCGCTCAAGTCTGAAATCAGTAATATATGCCGCCGTTGCCACGGGATATCAAACAAACCGAAAGCAACGAAAAAGTGGGTCGTTAGCTCAGTCGGTAGAGCAGTTGACTTTTAATCAATTGGTCGCAGGTTCGAATCCTGCACGACCCACCAAACAGATATCCAGCGTAGTATTGGGTGATTAGCTCAGCTGGGAGAGCACCTCCCTTACAAGGAGGGGGTCGGCGGTTCGATCCCGTCATCACCCACCACCGGGTCGTTAGCTCAGTCGGTAGAGCAGTTGACTTTTAATCAATTGGTCGCAGGTTCGAATCCTGCACGACCCACCACTAATTGCAGTGGGTTTGGTGGAAATAGTTTGTAGTGTCCAGCGTAATATCGGGTGATTAGCTCAGCTGGGAGAGCACCTCCCTTACAAGGAGGGGGTCGGCGGTTCGATCCCGTCATCACCCACCACTCGGGTCGTTAGCTCAGTCGGTAGAGCAGTTGACTTTTAATCAATTGGTCGCAGGTTCGAATCCTGCACGACCCACCAATCTTTGAGATTGGCCCCGAGTAAAATCTTTCAGGTAACCCCAATATGGGTCGTTAGCTCAGTTGGTAGAGCAGTTGACTTTTAATCAATTGGTCGCAGGTTCGAATCCTGCACGACCCACCAATTTAAAGGTGGTTACTGGTAGAGAACGTGAAGGATAACGTTGCGTCAGCAGCGGCCCGAAGGGCGAGTCATCCTGCACGACCCACCAATGTAAAAAGGCGCCTTTTCGCTATTCAGGCGTCCCTCAATTTCAATTCTTAATCCTGATGACATACCCCGCGCTTGCTGCGTAGCAACTCTACTTCGACGGAATAAGACGCAAAGCGTCGCATTCGGCATCTCATACCTAATTCAAGTGACTTTTCCCCTCCATTCGACTATCTTGTTTATCATATAAAACAAATTATGCCGATAGCAGCGAATATCACGCTTATGTCGGTTTTAAAGTTAAGTCTGTAAAACGAAATGGTAAGATGAGCGTGATGCGAGAAGAATCCCCGGATGCTGCCATACTGGTGCATCCAGTATCACCATAAGCTATTGTCGATATGGCAGCTGCGCGCATTGTCCCTGGATGGCCATGAATGGCCTTCAGGCCATCGCAGAGGCATTAGAACAGGAAGGAAGCAATCACGAGATTCATGTTGATGAAAGGCTGCGAGAGAGGGCGCGGGTGCCGCTCAATCGTATGCTGGATTTTACGGCTACACTACGTGGATAATTGATAATAAGGCGTTACGTTACACTTCGGGGGAGATATGGATTTTTTTAGTGTGCAGAATATTCTGGTACATATACCAATAGGGGCAGGCGGTTATGATCTTTCATGGATCGAAGCGATAGGCACGATAGCCGGGTTGCTGTGTATTGGCCTTGCCAGCCTGGAGAAGATCAGCAACTACTTCTTTGGCCTGATTAACGTCACTTTGTTTGGCATTATTTTCTTTCAGATTCAGCTTTATGCCAGCCTGTTGCTGCAGGTCTTTTTCTTTGCCGCGAATATTTACGGCTGGTATGCGTGGTCGCGACAAACCAGTCAGAACGAGGCTGAGTTAAAAATTCGCTGGTTACCTTTGCCGAAGGCGCTAAGCTGGTTGGCGTTTTGTGTTGTTTCGATTGGCCTGATGACGGTATTTATCAATCCGGTGTTTGCGTTTTTGACCCGCGTGGCAGTCATGATCATGCAAGCTGTCAACGCCAAGATTATTGGCCGTTTTTCGCCATTTTTAATGTCCGCTATTGGTCATTAATGTTGTCCGCTTTCCGCCATTTCATCATCACTGATTGGCGTGGCGTTTTTTGCCAGCACTCCCGCTTTGCGTTTTTCCTTTAACCGGTAGCTTTCTCCTTTGATGTTCAGTGTGGTTGAGTGGTGGAGCAGTCGAT
>NZ_PTRE01000144.1 GCF_002965065.1 Escherichia sp. MOD1-EC7003 | reverse complement strand
AAATGGTTAAAACAAAGACTAACGGAGAAATTTTTTGAACTATTATCAGATGAGTCAATTATTAAAAAATTAAAGTATCCGGATCAAGATATTTTGAATTTAATGTTCTTGCATCATGCTAAAATATTACCGAGAAAATATAATTGTATTTATACTATAAAGTCAGAATTTGAAGAAAAAGATAGTGAATATTACACCAGGTTTATTAATGATGAAACTGTCTTCATACATTATACTGGTGTAACTAAGCCATGGCATGATTGGGCGACCTATCCATCGGCAGATTATTTTCGTAATATTTATAATATATCACCATGGCGAAATATACCTTATAAAAAAGCTGTTAAAAAACATGAGTACAAAGAAAAATATAAACACTTACTTTACCAGAAAAAGTTTTTTGATGGTGTTTTCACAGCAATTAAATATAATGTTATGAAAGGTTAATATTAGAGATGGTTGATAAAATAATATTTACAGTTACTCCTATTTTTTCAATTCCTCCTCGCGGTGCGGCCGCTGTTGAAACGTGGATGTATCAGGTTGCTCAGCGTACCAGTTTCCCAAATCGTATTGTTTGTATCAAAAATCCAGGATACTCAAATTACACTTTTGTTAATAATAATTGTAGTATTTATAGGGTTGGATTCAGCCGCATATATAAGCGGTTATTTCAAAAATGGACAAGACTTGATCCTCTTCCATATTCACAGAGGATACTGAATATTGCACATGATTTCCCTATAACGAAAGAAAGTGTAATTGTAGTTCACAATAGCATGAAGCTATACGCTCAAATTCGTAAGCGAGCTCCTAAGGCAAGAGTGGTTATACATATGCATAATGCATTTGAACCAAAATTGCTTGAGCAAAATGTTAAAATGATAGTGCCTAGTTTATACTTGAAAAAGTATTACCAATCTTATTTAGCAAATGCAGATATTGAGATTGTGCCAAATGGAATTGATTTAGAAACCTATCAATCTGCTTTTCAGCCGATCACTAGAAGCGAACTTAATATCTCTCCTGAAGAGAAAATTATTTTTTTCGCAGGGCGTATCGTCCTTGACAAAGGCATATTACTTTTGATGCAATCATTCGAAAGATTGGCCGCTTCTCACAAAAATTTAAAATTAGTGGTTATTGGTGATTATACGGAAATGAGCAAAAGTGACAAAGGTGCCTATCAACGCAATGTCAGGGAAATTGCAAAACGTTTGCAGGATCGTTGCATTATGTTAGGAAGCGTACCGCCTGAAAAGATGCATTGCTATTACCCACTGGCAGATTTAGTCGTCATCCCTTCCCAGTTCCAGGAACCATTTTGCATGGTGGCAATTGAGGCTATGGGTGCTGGTAAGCCTGTTTTAGTGAGTACGCGTGGGGGGATGACGGAATTTGTCAAAGAAAATACTACTGGATTCCATTTAAAAGAGCCTATGACTGCAGACTCCATAAGCAGCGATATTTTAAAAACGTTAGCGAATCCTGAATTAACAGCAGTTGCAAAGCAAGGTCAGAGTTTTGTGTTTGATCACTATAGTTGGGATGGCGTAACTCAAAGATTTGAAGAGGTTATTCATAATTGGTTTGAATAAATAAAAAGGCCGCATTATGCAACCTTTTTATTTTTTACTTGTTTTTCATCGCTAATAATAGGCCAGCGTAAACCCCTAATAAATTTGGTTCAATTTGTTCAACATTTCCACGGATAACAAAATATCCTATAAAAGATAGTAAGATTATATAATATGCATTATATGGCGAATGGTATTTATTCTGGTCGCCATTTTTTAAACATTCTTTCAATATTGCGCAGTAGAGCATCATAAGGCTTATCAGCCCTAATAAACCCGTACCAAACCAGATAAACAGTGCAAAATTATGTGGCCCTATCGATTGTCTAAAGGTCCATTCCGGATAATCAACGACACGTTTATTATAGACATCTTTATATGCAACGTTACCGTAACCGTAACCAATAACAGGATTTTCTAATATTAGATCGAGTGCGCTGCCTTGAGTACCATTTTCATAGCGATAGGAACTATTAGTTTGTTGAAGTTTATACGTTAACTTTTCGGTCATCTCCTTATGTGTGAAAATAACCGACAATACAATGATGGAAACCATTACTCCTACTAATAGTAACTTCCATTGTTTAAACATCAGAATCCATATTAATCCAATGATTAACACTGAAAGCCAGGCACCTCTGGATAAAGTTCCTAATATCAGAAAAATAAAAACAACGCTTAGAATCGCAAAAGAAATACGGTATTTTGCTGATTTGAAAAGCCATAGATTTAACAATGCTGGAAATAAAAAGACCATCGAATCAGAAATGCTGCGGTGCCTATAATCTGCGAATGGCATTACCCCTTGTTGATAGTCCTTATAATAGGCAATCAATTCAGAAAAACAGCGTAAGCCTAACGCACTAATAAATGAGAAGAGAACGATTTTTTCGACATCTTCTCTTTTCTCGTCTTTCAATATGACTGGTATTGCTATTGTGCATAGCAAAGTATTTTCAATGATAGCTTTGAAAATTTCCTTCATACTAGCACCTGCATCTGGGGATTGAACAAGTGATAGCAATGCAGCAATAGTTAATATGGCAACACTACCAAAAAGAAATGTTTTAAATAGTGAAACATAGTGTTTTGGCCGTTTGCAGAGATAGACGATTGTCGTTATTGTCATAAGAATAACAATAAGATGTTTATACCTTGTAATCCCGCCCAAAAAATAGGTGGTAATGAACAAGAATACGAGAGCTCTGTTCCAGTACGTTATCCAGTTTTTTTTCTCGAGAGAGAAAAATAATGTTGAGGTCATCTTATCTCCGATGTCAACTTATTGATTATTATCTAAAATTTAATTTTTCAAAAACGATTTGAGCTGGCAAATCTGCAAGAGACATACTTGTAGAACGACACTCTACTTGATTCTTCCCATACCCGCCAATTAATCCCGGATCGGTTGGCCCATAAACCGTGATATTTGGTCGATCCAGAGCTGCTGTTAAATGGCTTAACCCTGTATCGACTGACACAACAAATTTAGCCCCGGCCAGCACGTAGGCAATGCCTTCCAGACTCATCTTCGGCAATACTTCAACATACGCAAATCCTTCTGCCAGCCGTTTCGCACGTTCTTCCTCATGCGGCGCACCCCACGGAAGTTTAATGCGAATCCCTGAATCTGCCAGTAAACCAATCAATTCTCGCCAGTGTTCTTCCGGCCAGTGTTTATCATCACGGGTCGTTGCATGAAGAAATACGGCATATTCGCCAGCATCTGTTGGCAGGTTCGTCAGGAAATGCTGTGCGATAGCATAATTGCCCTGGGTTTGCGGTTTGCTATAGCCCAGACTTTTGGCAAACAGTTCGCGGGTACGTTCTACAGCGTGCTGCTGTTTTGCAATATGATGCTTACGATTGTAAAACAGACTTGCCAGCGGTTCGCGAGCGGTTTGCCAATCCATTCCGTGCTTTACGCCATGTGCCAGACGCGTCACCAGCGCCGCGCTTTTAACCAGCCCCTGTGCGTCGATAATTGCGTCGTAGTTCTCTGCCTGTAGCGCCTCACAAAACGCTTTGCGCTCCGCTTTAATGGGGGCTGAAAACCATGCTTTGCGCCAGCGACGTATTGCTACAGGAATAACCCGCTCAACGGCGGCATGCCAGGAAGGAATTTGTGCGAACCCTTCTTCCACGACCCAGTCAAACTTAACCTCCGGGATTGCCTGCTGGGCATCAGTGAGTGCGGGCAGGGTATGGAGAACATCGCCCATCGACGATGTTTTAACGATCAGAACCCGCATCTGTCAGGCTTCCTCTTGTAACAATAGCGCGTTGAGTTCTTCCAGTACGCGCTGGGGAGTAATGTCGATCAAGCTTTGGTGATAACCCTCCGCAGCGTCGCCTTTGCGTACTTTGTGGTAACCAGTAATCAGGCGAATCACGCGCGCTTTATGGGATAGCGGCGGTGTGAAGTCTGGGCTACTCGGACCATACAGGGCAACCAGCGGACGATTGAGCGCCGCCGCAACGTGCATCAGACCAGAATCGTTAGTGACAATGGCCTTACAGGCTGCAATCAGGATAACCGCTTGATCAAGCTGTGTTTCCCCCGCCAGATTCCGACACCACGCCTGCTGCCCGCTATTCAAAGCGGCAAGAATCTCATTGCCCGCTTCATGATCTTTCGCCGAGCCAAACAGAATCACCTGATAACCTTCATCAATCAGCTGCTTTGCCAACTCCGCATAGTGGTAGTGTGGCCAGCGTTTCGCTGGGCCAAACTCCGCACCCGGGCAAAAGCCAATCATTGGACGTTCTGATGAAAGCGAAAATTGATTACAGGTATATGATTTTTCACCTTCGCTCACCTGCAACTGCGGCCATAACAATGGCTGCGGTAGATCTTGTGCTGTACGCATAATGCCTTTGTCATAGGCCAGCGCGACATAGCGTTCCACCATTAGCGGCCAGGCAGCTTTATCGAGCACACGCACATCGTTGAGTAAACCGTAGCGCATCTCGCCGCGCCAGCCGGTGCGATGAGGAATACCCGCGAAGAAAGGCACTAATGCGGATTTGAAAGAGTTGGGTAAGACATAGGCGCGGTCATAGCGCTTTTCGCGCAGACTATGACCCAGTTTGCGACGCTCGCCGATTTCCAGCGATCCGTGACCGAGAGGCATAGGGATAGCTTCGTTAACTTCCGGCATCCGCGATAATAACGGACGGCACCATGCCGGTGCCATCACGTCGATTATCGCCTGGGGATAGCGCGCCTGGAGCGTGCGATAGAGACTTTGCGACATCATCATGTCGCCAACCCAAGACGGGCCGATCACCAGTATTTTCATGCTGTGCTCTTATGCGTCGCGATTTAGCCAGGCCATGTATTCCGTTACACCTTCAGCAACGGTTTTGAACGGTTTATCGTAACCCGCCGCGCGCAGATTTGTCAGATCTGCCTGAGTGAATGCCTGATAGCGGCCTTTCAGTTTATCCGGGAACGGAATGTATTCGATCTGACCTTTCTTGTGATAAGCCAGCGTCGCATCGGCTACAGCCTGGAAGGATTCCGCACGACCGGTACCGAGGTTGAAGATGCCGGAAACGCCATTTTCCAGGAACCACAGATTCACATCAGCCACATCACCCACGTAGACGAAGTCGCGTTTAAAGTTTCCGCTACCTTCGAACAGTTTCGGCGATTCACCGTTGTTAAGCTGAGTGTTGAGATGGAAAGCGACACTCGCCATGCTGCCTTTATGGCCTTCACGCGGTCCATAAACGTTGAAATAGCGGAAGCCAACAATCTGTGAGTTTGCTTCTGGCAGGATTTGGCGAACATATTCATCAAAAAGGAATTTTGAGTAACCGTAGACGTTCAACGGTTTTTCGTACTCACGGGATTCAATAAAGTCGGAGGTGCGTCCACCGTAGGTGGCTGCGGAAGATGCATACAGGAACGGAATTTCGCGCTCCAGGCAGTAGTGCAGCAGCTCTTTGGAGTATTGATAGTTGTTATCCATCATATACTTGCCGTCCCACTCGGTGGTGGATGAGCATGCGCCTTCGTGGAAAATCGCTTCGACATCGCCGAACTCTTCGCCCGCCATAATCTGGATCAGGAAGTCTTCCTTATCCATATAGTCCGCGATATTCAGATCCACCAGGTTTACAAACTTGGTGCCGTCTTTCAGGTTGTCCACCACCAGAATATCGGTGATGCCTTTATCATTCAGGGCCTTAACGATGTTGCTGCCGATAAAGCCCGCGCCGCCGGTAACGATGATCATAACTTTAACCTTCGAATTATGGAGTCAGAGACAATCTCAGACACGAATGTCTGTAATCATACCATCACATCCGAATCCCTTCAGCCATTTACACACAGTCGCAAGGATGCTAATGGCAACAAATTGGTTTAGGCCGAAGCTAGTTCTGCGTGGTTGATTTTGGTTTTGTACTGGAAGAGTGCTTCTGTATCAATATTACGATGTATGATTAAAGCAGGAGCATTTGAATGAATAATATACAGTATACACTCTGTTAATATTTGTGATATAATTCTATTTTTATATTAATGGTTTATTAGTAATGAAATCATCCACCACAATTATCACTGCTTATTTTGACATTGGTAGAGGGGATTGGACTGCTAATAAAGGGTTCCGTGAAAAACTCGCTCGTTCAGTTGATGTTTATTTTAGTTACTTTGAACGCCTGGCCGCACTTGAAAATGAGATGATTGTTTTCACTTCTCCCGATTTGAAACCAAGGGTTGAAGCGATTCGCAACGGAAAACCAACAACGGTTATCGCTATCGATATAAAAAAGAAATTTAGATATATCAGAAGTCGTATCGAAAAAATTCAAAAAGATGAGTCATTTACAAATAGACTTGAGCCTCGACAATTGAAAAATCCAGAGTACTGGTCACCAGAGTATGTCCTGGTATGTAACCTTAAGGCCTATTTTGTAAATAAAGCTATCAACATGGGGTTAGTGAAGACTCCTCTTGTTGCGTGGATAGATTTTGGTTATTGCCGTAAGCCAAATGTAACTCGAGGATTGAAAGTTTGGGATTTCCCATTTGATGAAAATAAGATACATCTTTTCACCATAAAAAAAGGACTTACAGTCACATCTCAACAGCAGGCTTTTGATTTCATGATTGGCAATCATGTATATATTATTGGTGGTGCAATTGTTGGTTCCCGGCATAAATGGAAAGAATTCTATAAATTAGTTCTGGAAAGTCAAAAAATAATACTAAACAATAACATTGTGGATGATGACCAGGGCATTTTTGTCATGTGTTATTACAAACGCTCCGATCTCTTCAACCTAAACTATCTGGGGAGAGGAAAATGGTTCGATTTGTTTCGCTGCTTCAGGAGCAACACTTTAGGGGCAAAAATGCAGGCGCTGAGAATTTTCCTTTCAAGAAAATAGGTTTTCCTCCATTAGTGGGTAGCGTTTTGATACCAAATGGGATAGAAAAAATGCGGTAAAATCACGCATCATTATGTCCTACCAAAACTGTACATTTTTTCTACTATCTGTGGATGTTAAGAGACATCAAGATACACGTTATTTATCCTGAATTTTGCAGAAGTGTTAACGCGTCATCTCGTCGCGACCTATAAGTTTGGGTAATATGTGCTGGAATTTGCCCTGTCTGGAGAATCGCAATGCGTGGAGAATTTTATCAGCAATTAACCAACGATCTGGAAACCGCAAGGGTGGAAGGGTTGTTTAAAGAAGAGCGCATTATTACGTCTGCGCAGCAAGCAGACATCACTGTGGCTGATGGAAGCCACGTCATTAACTTTTGTGCCAACAATTATCTCGGGTTGGCGAATCATCCGGATCTGATTGCGGCGGCAAAGGCGGGAATGGATTCTCATGGTTTCGGCATGGCTTCAGTACGTTTTATCTGCGGCACTCAGGACAGCCATAAAGAGCTTGAACAAAAACTGGCGGCATTCCTGGGGATGGAAGATGCGATTCTCTACTCTTCCTGCTTTGATGCTAACGGTGGCCTGTTTGAAACGCTGCTGGGCGCGGAAGACGCCATTATCTCCGATGCACTGAACCACGCGTCTATTATTGATGGCGTGCGTTTGTGCAAAGCCAAACGCTATCGCTATGCCAACAACGATATGCAGGAGCTGGAAGCTCGTCTGAAAGAAGCGCGTGAAGCCGGTGCGCGTCATGTGCTGATTGCCACCGACGGTGTGTTCTCGATGGACGGCGTGATTGCTAACCTGAAAGGCGTTTGCGATCTCGCCGATAAATACGATGCGTTGGTGATGGTGGATGACTCTCACGCGGTCGGTTTTGTCGGTGAAAATGGTCGTGGTTCCCATGAATACTGCGATGTGATGGGCCGGGTCGATATTATCACCGGCACGCTCGGTAAAGCGCTGGGCGGGGCTTCTGGTGGTTATACCGCGGCGCGCAAAGAAGTGGTTGAGTGGCTGCGCCAGCGTTCTCGTCCGTACCTGTTCTCCAACTCGCTGGCACCAGCCATTGTAGCCGCGTCCATCAAAGTGCTGGAGATGGTTGAAGCGGGTAGCGAGCTGCGTGACCGTCTGTGGGCGAACGCGCGTCAGTTCCGTGAGCAAATGTCGGCGGCGGGTTTTACCCTGGCGGGAGCCGATCACGCCATTATTCCGGTCATGCTTGGCGATGCGGTAGTGGCGCAGAAATTTGCTCGTGAGCTGCAAAAAGAGGGCATTTACGTCACCGGTTTCTTCTATCCGGTCGTACCGAAAGGTCAGGCGCGTATTCGTACTCAGATGTCTGCGGCCCATACCCCTGAGCAAATTACGCGTGCGGTAGACGCATTCACGCGTATTGGTAAACAACTGGGCGTTATCGCCTGAGGATGTGAGATGAAAGCGTTATCCAAACTGAAAGCGGAAGAGGGCATCTGGATGACCGACGTTCCTGAACCGGAGCTCGGGCATAATGATCTGCTGATTAAAATCCGTAAAACAGCCATCTGCGGGACTGACGTTCACATCTATAACTGGGATGAGTGGTCGCAAAAAACCATCCCAGTGCCGATGGTCGTAGGCCATGAATATGTCGGTGAAGTGGTCGGTATTGGCCAGGAAGTGAAAGGCTTCAAGATTGGCGATCGCGTGTCTGGTGAAGGCCATATCACCTGCGGTCACTGTCGCAACTGTCGTGGCGGTCGTACCCATCTGTGCCGCAACACGATCGGCGTCGGCGTTAACCGTCCGGGCTGCTTCGCCGAATATCTGGTGATTCCGGCGTTCAACGCCTTCAAAATCCCCGATAATATCTCCGATGACCTGGCCTCCATTTTTGATCCGTTCGGAAATGCTGTACATACGGCGCTGTCGTTCGATCTGGTGGGTGAAGATGTGCTGGTTTCTGGTGCAGGCCCAATAGGTATTATGGCTGCGGCGGTGGCGAAACACGTTGGTGCTCGTAACGTGGTGATCACTGATGTTAATGAATACCGCCTTGAGCTGGCACGTAAAATGGGCATCACCCGTGCGGTTAACGTCGCCAAAGAAAACCTCAATGATGTGATGGCAGAACTGGGCATGACCGAAGGGTTTGATGTGGGTCTGGAAATGTCCGGTGCGCCGCCAGCGTTTCGTACCATGCTCGACACCATGAACCACGGCGGTCGTATTGCGATGCTGGGTATTCCACCGTCTGATATGTCTATCGACTGGACGAAAGTGATCTTTAAAGGCTTGTTCATTAAAGGCATTTACGGTCGTGAGATGTTTGAAACCTGGTACAAGATGGCGGCGCTGATTCAGTCTGGCCTCGATCTCTCGCCGATCATTACCCATCGTTTCTCTATCGATGATTTCCAGAAGGGCTTTGACGCTATGCGCTCAGGTCAGTCCGGGAAAGTTATCCTGAGCTGGGATTAACATGAACAAGGGCTGGTATTCCAGCCCTTTTTCCTGAGGATGACCTCGACGTGGCGCAGTGCAACGCTGACTGGTGTTTTCGTGAAACGGGGGAAACCTGGCAATCTATTCCTACCGATCGTCTTCGCTCAACCGGCGTATTAACCGGTCCGGACTGGCTGCGGATGGGGCTTTATCACCGCGATGTCATTGTTAAAAATAACATTAAATTTATTGTCGGATTACATCATCAGGATATTGTCTGGACAACAGAATTTATGTTTAACGCGATGCGTGCACGATATACCGAGCAGTCGTTATATAAATATTATCTACATAATACGTCAGTGAGTCGGTGAACAGACAAGGCAATAAAAATCTTAATTATCAACGTCATTATATTAAGATTACCCGCCAGCGGATGATTGCCGAGATATTTACTTCCGGTATGTATAATCGCCTGATTACCAATGTCCGCAGCGTAAAGGTGGGTTATCAGGCGTTACTGTGGTCTTTCCGCTTATGGCAATGGCGCGACAAAACGCGGTCGCACCATCGCATTACGCCTAGCGCCTTTAATTTGCGCTAACGTTAAGCTTCGCCGCTTCGGGCTGTTTGCCCCAGCCTTGCCACTGATGCTGGAAGTAAACGATCAGCGTGCTCTGGCTGATGCTTTCGCTTAATACTTCAAAGAAGCGATTAGCATAAACCGGTTCCAGCGGTTTCTTCGGTTTACACAGCTTCACGCCACGGAACGGATTACGTGGTGCATCGGGCACAGTGTTCTTCGGCGGTGTAGAAGTATCAATCTGCGGTTCATTCAGCAAGCTGCTGGCTTTCACCAGCGTAATGTCTGGCGGCAGGTTATAAACCATCTGTTGTAGCACGCGTACCGTAGAAGGGTGAGGATGCCCAATGGCGATGGTTGAACCGTTGCGACGCGCGAGGTCAATTGCACGATTAAACTGCACACGAATGTCCGCTTCATTTTGCGAATCGTCGAGGAACACTTTCCGTTTGATCACTTTCACGCCAGTGCCTTGCGCGGCGCGCATCGCCTGGGTATTACCGATGGTTACGCTGTCGAGGAAGTAAAGATTGTAACGCTCCAGCGCCTGCATCACTTTCTGCATACCAAACAGGTTAGAGGTCATCTTGCTGCCCATGTGGTTGTTGATCCCCACGGCATAGGGCACGTTATTGACTGCACTATGAATGATGCGCTCAATCTCGTCGCTGCTCATCTCCGGGCGCAGCGTATTTTTCTCCAGCGGCTGCTTACTCAGTGGTGCCATCGGTAGATGAATTAACACTTCGTGACCGCTGTTATGCGCTTTGGTCGCCATCTCTCTGGCGTGCGGTGAATCGGGTAACACGGCGACGGAGATAGCGGAGGGCATCGCCAGCACCTGGTTTTCGTTGTGCGGGCGATAACCAAAATCATCAATGACGATGGCAAGTTTGCCAGCAATTACAGGGGAGGAGAACGCCAACAGAGCGGCAAATGCAAGAACGTTACGACGAAATGGAAACAAAACTTATCTTCCCAACCACGGCTGTGGATTGACCGCCTGACCCTGGCGGCGAATTTCGAAATAGAGTGAAGGCCGACCCTGACCACCACTGCTGCCCACCAGTGCAATTGGCTGGCCCGCGCGAACCTGCGAACCAACGCTCACCAGTGCGCTCTGATTATAGCCGTAAAGACTCATGTCGCCTTTACCATGCTCAACCACCACCACCAGACCGTAGCCTTGCAGCCAGTCAGCCAGAATCACCCGACCGTCGGCAATCGCTTTAACTTCAGTACCTTCAGAGGCACCGATAACCATTCCTTTCCAGCGCAATTCACCCTGTAACTGCTCGCCATAGCGATGCAGCGTTGGCCCGCGAACCGGCCAGAATGCCTGACCACGCGGTACACCCAGGCCACCAGTTCGGGACATCAGCGATTTTTCGCTTTCGGTCGGTTTGTAGGTGGTGCCTTTGCGTGTCGCTTCTTTCTGGCGGTCGCGAACGGCCTGAGCTTCGCGCGCCTCACGTTCAGCACGTGCTTTCGCCGCCGCTTCTGCACGAGCAATGCTGTTACGCAGGCGGGATTCGTTGGCGCGCAACTCGCTCAACTGCTGTTGACCTTGCTGGATGGAAGACTCCAGCCCTGCCAGCGTTTTCTTACGCTCGTTCAGCGCCTGGGTCAGCTTCGCCTGTTGGGCGCGCTGCTCATATAACAGTGTTTGTTGCTCGCTCTGTTTCTCTTCCAGCTCGGCGCGTTGCATAGCGACTTCTTCACGCGTTTGTTTCAACTGAGCAATGGTTTCTTGGCGCGCCTGGTTGAGATAACCGAAATAAGCCTGCAAACGCTGACCACGCTGGCTTTCTTCACCGCTGAGGATCAGCTGAATACCGGTATGCTCGCCCTGACGGAATGCGGCATCCAGTTGCGCGGCAAGGCTGCGCTCCTGAGCGGCTTTTTGTTGCTCCAGTTTGGCAATCGAGGCATTCATCTCATCAATCTGTTGATTCAGTTGATTGAGCGTGTTTTGCGTTTCGCGCAGTTTACGGGTGGCTTCAGAGATCGCTTCTTCCTGCTTTTTCAGCTGAGCAAGCAGGCTTGCACGTTGTTGTTGCTTTTGGCGTACCGCGCGCTCTTTCGCGGCGATATCGGCCTGAATAGATTTGAGTTGGTCACGCTCATCCGCGTGGGTGGAAAAGGCGCACAACAATACGCCAGCGCTAAGAACGCTGGCGTAGATGATGGGCCTGATTGCAAACCTGCGCGGTTTTACGGCCCGTGTCATGGTATTAATCGCCTTTCCCCTCATGGGGAGGGATTATTCCACGATGAACAGCGGCTTACCAGTCATCTCTTGCGGGATTTCCATACCCATCAGCGACAACATAGTCGGCGCGATGTCAGAAAGTTTGCCGCCTTCAACTGCTTTCACGTTCTTGTCGCCAACGTAAATCAGCGGCACTGGCAGGTTGGTGTGTGCCGTGTGCGCCTGACCCGTTGCCGGATCGCGCATCTGTTCAGCGTTACCGTGGTCAGCGGTGATCAGCAGTTGTCCACCTACGGACTCAACCGCTTTCGCGACTTCATCCACGCAGTAATCAAGCGCTTCAACCGCTTTAACCGCCGCTTCCATCACCCCGGTGTGACCTACCATGTCGCCGTTCGGATAGTTACAGATAATGGTGTCGTATTTGCCGCTCTTGATGGCAGCAACCAGTTTTTCGGTCAGCTCAGCGGAACTCATTTCCGGTTGCAGATCGTAGGTAGCCACTTTCGGTGAGTTGATCAGAATGCGATCTTCGCCTTTGAAAGACTCTTCTACACCACCGTTGAAGAAGAAAGTGACGTGGGCATATTTTTCAGTTTCGGAAATACGCAACTGAGTTTTGTCGTTTTTCGCCATCCACTCGCCGAAGGTATTAACCAGGGAAGCGGGTGGGTAAGCAACCGCAGTTTTGATGTCAGCGGCGTATTCGGTCAGCATCACGAAATCCACGTTAACCACTTTCTTACGCACGAAGCCATCGAAATCAGCATTTACGAACGCACGCGTGATTTCACGCGCACGGTCAGCACGGAAGTTCATGAAAATCAGCGCATCACCGTCTTCCATTGCCGCGTCAGGCTGACCTTCTGCACGAATAACGGTCGCTTTCACGAACTCGTCGTTTTCGTCGCGAGCATAAGCTGCCTGCAAACCAGCAACGGCGGTATCGGCCTGGAATTCACCCTGTGCCAGCGTCAGCAGGTCATACGCTTTTTCAACGCGATCCCAACGGTTATCGCGGTCCATCGCGTAGTAACGACCAATGATGGACGCTACGCGGCCTTTGCCCAGCGCGGCAAATTTCTCTTCGAATTTTTTCAGCGAGGATTCAGCACTGCGCGGTGGAGTGTCGCGACCGTCAAGGAATGCGTGCAGGTAGATTTTTTCTGCGCCGCGTTCAGCTGCCAGTTCTACCATCGCCATGATGTGATCTTCGTGGCTGTGTACGCCGCCTGCGGAGAGCAGACCCATAATGTGTACTGCTTTGCCTGCGTTTTTTGCTTTATCTACCGCGCCAGTCAGCACGGGATTAGCAAAGAAAGCGCGATCTTTGATTTCAACGTCCAGACGAGTCAGGTCCTGATACACGATGCGGCCGGCACCCAGGTTCACGTGGCCTACTTCGGAATTCCCCATCTGACGGTCAGGCAGACCGACTTCCAGACCGGAAGCGTCGATCAGGGTATGCGGACGATTAGCCCACAGTGCATCCATTACCGGAGTTTTAGCACTAAAAATGGCGTTATCCTGCTGTTCTTCACGATAGCCATAGCCATCGAGAATCACCAGTACCATCGGTTTTTTAGAAATCGACATTGCGACAACCTCATACTCAAGAGTCAAAATTTGCGTAATTTTACTACAGCTGAATCGATAAAATAGCCTCTGAAGATCAAAATATACGACCGCTCGCGACAAGCTGATGCCAGATTTGCGCTTTTTTTTCGTCGCGCCCCGCAAAATTGCATTCCAGTTAACGCGCTGGCTGTATTTGCCGCACCGCGCAGGTATACTCCTTTCCTGGTTTTTTAATCACTACGTCGGGAGTTGTTACCCCCCATGCAAGAAATTATGCAATTTGTTGGCCGTCATCCCATACTGAGTATCGCCTGGATCGCGTTACTGGTGGCGGTTCTTGTGACTACGTTTAAGAGCCTGACCTCGAAAGTGAAGGCGATTACTCGTGGTGAAGCTACGCGTCTGATCAACAAAGAAGACGCTGTGGTTGTGGATTTACGTCAGCGTGATGACTTCCGCAAAGGCCATATCGCAGGTTCTATCAATCTGTTGCCGAGCGAAATCAAAGCCAACAATGTTGGTGAGCTTGATAAGCACAAAGACAAACCGGTTATCGTGGTAGACGGTTCTGGCATGCAGTGCCAGGAGCCTGCAAACGCACTGACGAAAGCGGGTTTTGCACAAGTATTCGTGCTGAAAGAGGGCATCGCTGGCTGGGCTGGCGAAAATTTGCCTTTGGTGCGCGGTAAATAATTTACCTGCCGTCTTTCATGATGCAGGCCGTTAGCTGCAATTAGGCCCCAGCGACTTATTGTTATAAGCTTCTGGGGACACTCCATTTTGCTGCCGCCCTGCAACATGAAATTTCAGGGTAAAAAAACAGGAGCTAAGTTATGGCCAATGTTGAAATCTATACCAAAGAAACCTGCCCGTATTGCCATCGTGCAAAAGCACTGCTGAGCAGCAAGGGCGTGAGTTTTCAGGAACTGCCGATCGATGGCAATGCCGCCAAGCGTGAAGAGATGATCAAACGCAGCGGTCGCACCACGGTTCCCCAGATTTTTATTGACGCACAGCACATTGGCGGCTGTGATGACTTGTATGCATTGGATGCACGTGGTGGACTGGATCCCCTGCTGAAATAACGTGTGAACGTTGGCATTACATTGCGCAGTATTTAAGGACAACACTTAAGGGTTTTCTACACATGTCAGAACAAAACAACACCGAAATGACTTTCCAGATCCAACGTATTTATACCAAGGATATTTCTTTCGAAGCGCCGAACGCGCCGCACGTTTTCCAGAAAGATTGGCAGCCAGAAGTTAAACTTGATCTGGATACGGCATCTACTCAACTGGCAGATGACGTTTACGAAGTGGTACTGCGTGTTACCGTAACGGCCTCTCTGGGCGAAGAAACCGCGTTCCTGTGTGAAGTGCAGCAGGGCGGTATTTTCTCCATCGCGGGTATCGAAGGCACCCAGATGGCACATTGCCTGGGCGCATACTGCCCGAACATTCTGTTCCCGTATGCTCGTGAGTGCATCACCAGCATGGTATCCCGCGGTACATTCCCGCAACTGAACCTTGCGCCGGTTAATTTCGATGCGCTGTTCATGAACTATTTGCAGCAGCAGGCTGGCGAAGGTACTGAAGAACATCAGGATGCCTGATGAACCAACGTAATGCTTCAATGACTGTGATCGGTGCCGGCTCGTACGGCACCGCTCTTGCCATCACCCTGGCAAGAAATGGCCACGAGGTTGTCCTCTGGGGCCATGACCCTGAACATATCGCAACGCTTGAACGCGACCGCTGTAACGCCGCGTTTCTTTCCGACGTGCCTTTTCCCGATACGCTCCACCTTGAAAGCGATCTCGCCACCGCACTGGCTGCCAGTCGTAATATTCTCGTCGTCGTACCCAGCCATGTCTTTGGTGAAGTGCTGCGTCAGATTAAACCGCTGATGCGTTCTGATGCGCGTCTGGTGTGGGCAACCAAAGGTCTGGAAGCGGAAACCGGACGTCTGTTACAGGATGTGGCGCGTGAGGCATTAGGCGATCACATTCCGCTGGCGGTTATCTCTGGCCCAACGTTTGCGAAAGAACTGGCGGCAGGTTTACCGACGGCTATTTCGCTGGCCTCTACCGACCAGACTTTTGCCGATGATCTCCAGCAACTGCTGCACTGCGGCAAAAGTTTCCGCGTTTATAGCAACCCGGATTTCATTGGTGTGCAGCTTGGCGGCGCGGTGAAAAACGTCATTGCCATAGGAGCAGGGATGTCTGACGGTATCGGTTTTGGCGCAAATGCGCGTACGGCTCTGATCACCCGTGGGCTGGCTGAAATGTCGCGTCTTGGCGCGGCGCTGGGTGCCGATCCTGCCACCTTTATGGGCATGGCGGGGCTGGGCGATCTGGTGCTTACCTGTACCGACAACCAGTCGCGTAACCGCCGTTTTGGCATGATGCTCGGTCAGGGCATGGATGTACAAAACGCGCAGGAGCAGATTGGTCAGGGGGTGGAAGGCTACCGCAATACGGAAGAAGGCCGCGGACTTGGGCATCGGTTCGGGGTTGTCATGCCAATAACCGCGGGAAATTATACAGAAGTATTATTCGGG
>NZ_PTRE01000143.1 GCF_002965065.1 Escherichia sp. MOD1-EC7003 | reverse complement strand
CGCGTAGCACTGCCGACTGAATAACACATCCCCGTCAATACGGTTCTTGCTGCACGCTTACAAACAACAGACCGAGAAAGACACTGAAGTTCAAAACACCGAAAGAGATAATTGAAAGGGGGGTTGCATTGACAGATTGAATCTACAACCGCGCTCTTGATGTCAGACTCCCTGAACAGTTCTCATTAGTTGAGAAACTCAGGGCGCGGTTTCCTGTTGCCGTTGTATGCAACGTGTTTGGGGTTCATCGCAGCAGCTATAAATACTGGCGGCAGCCAAAGAAGCCTGATGTCGCGCGCGTGTCATTACTCAGTCTTGTTCGTGAAAGCTATCGCGAAAGTAATGGTTCCGCAGGTGCACGTAATATTGCCGCGATGGTCACAACTAAAGGCGTAAAACTGAGTCGCTGGTGAGCAACAAAGCTGATGAAAGAACTTAATCTCATCAGCTGTCAGCAGCCTGGCCATCGATATAAGAAAGCGTCTACGGAACACGTAGAGATCCCCAATTATCTTGAACGCCAGTTTGCAGTAACAGAGCCTAATCAGGTCTGGTGTGGCGATGTGACTTATATCTGGACGGGTAAACGTTGGGCTTATTTAGCCGTTGTGCTTGATCTGTTTTCCCGTAAACCGGTTGGCTGGGCGATGTCATTTTTCCCGGACTCTGCACTGACAACGAAAGCGCTGTCCATGGCCTGGGAAGCGCGAGGAAAGCCCGCTAATTTGCTGTATCACTCGGATCAAGGGAGCCACTATACCAGCAGAAATTTCAGACAGTTACTGTGGAGATATCAGATAAAACAAAGCCTGAGTCGCCGGGGAAATTGCTGGGATAACAGCCCGATGGAACGTTTTTTTAGAAGCCTGAAAACGGAGTGGGTACCAGATAATGGATACGCTAATTTTAGCGAAGCCAGCGCAGCGATAACAAACTACATCACGGGATATTACAGCCAGCTCAGACCTCATCAATATAACGGTGGTTTGACGCCGAATGAATCAGAACGATTGTTCTGGAAAAACTCTAAAGCCGTGGCCAATTTTTGTTGACCACTACAAACAAAACGTACGAACTGCTGCCCTAGAACCTCTCTCCCGTAAGACAAATCTTACACTTCGTGCTTTCCTAAGCACTTACATTAAATCCCGACAACGACACATAATCGCTACATTCATGAGTAAAAGTTAAACAAAAACACATTATCAATAACTTTTCATTCACCATAATAACACTGAATCGATTCACTTAATATTTTTAACAAGAAAAATACTTTATAAGGGTGAGCAAAATTAACCACAGTAATGATGCTTCATTTGTTTTCTTTGAGGAAAGGACATGCACGATTACCTGCTTTTTTTACTGGGACTTACCCCCCTTCTGGCAATGATTATTTTGATTCTGAAAGTCAAAATGCCCATACATTATGCCGTGCTTAGCACTCTCTTTATCACGCTGATTCTGGGCGGTTTTTTCTGGAACACTCCTGTTCAGGATATGGGGTTTGCTGTTGTATATGGAGCAATCAAAGGTCTGTGGCCAATTGTGATTGTCATCCTGGCAGCCATTTACAGCTATAACCTGATGAATGCGACAAAAAGCATGGATATTCTGAGAAATGTTCTCGCAAGCGTTAGTGATGACAAACGTATCCAGGTACTTCTTATCTCATGGTGTTTTGGTGGATTTCTTGAGGCGGCAGCCGGATACGGTACAGCGGTAGCAATCCCCATTGGTATACTGATTGCTCTGGGCTTTAACCCACTAAAAGCAGCGATTGCATCACTGGTTGCTAATACAGTCCCTACAGCGTTTGGGGCAGTAGGTATACCTGTCTCTGTACTTGCTGAACAAGTTAATTTACCTGTAACCACACTCAGCGGGACAATTATTCTTCAACTGGCACTGTTCAACATTCTGCTTCCTTTCGTCATCGTCGCGATTATCGGTGGTGGTATGAAGGCTATACGAGGCGTTGGACTAATTACCCTGATGTGTGGTGTCAGTACATTGATTCCCCAGTATCTGGTGGCTGTTAATCTTGGTGCGGAACTCCCAGCTTTCGCGGGAAGTCTTGTCAGTCTGATAGTAATAGTCTTTATGGCGAAAAACCGTAAAGAAAAAACCGCCCCTGAATTCCTTATTGAGGCTTCAGCAGATAGTGCCAGCGCACTTTCATACTCTCGTGGTGCATTGTTACGTGCGTGCTCAATCTACATCCTGATTTTTCTGTTCATTCTTCTTTGTTCTCCACTGTTCCCGACGGTAAAAAGTGCAATGTCTCAGATTGCCTCGTCACTCAGCTTCTCTCTGAGTAACGGCAGCCATCTGTCGATGAAGATTGAGTGGATCGCAACCCCCGGTGTGCTGATCATCATTGCCAGCGTTATTGGCGGGTTGATTCAGAAAGCATCCCTGTCATGCCTGGTAAACGTATTTGTCAGCACGGTAAAACAACTTAAAAACTCCATTATTGCCATTTCTGCGATTGTTGCCATGGCAACGGTAATGGATGTCTGTGGGTTGATTGGCACTCTGGCACAGAGCCTTGTTGATCTGACTGGTGGGGCCTACCTCTTCATTGCCCCGGTTATCGGCGCTCTTGGTACATTTGTTACTGGTAGTGACACAAACTCCAACATTCTGTTTGGTAAATTGCAGACCACTGCGGCTGAAAAATTGCATGTGGACCCACTCTGGCTGGCTGCCGCTAACACATCTGGGGCAACAGGCGGCAAAATGATTTCTCCTCAGAGTATTGCTATCGCAGTTTCAGCCACCCGTATGGATGGTCAGGGTAGCGTAATCATGTCAGGGACACTGAAGTACTGCTTTGCTTATATTGTTATTCTTGGACTGAAAGTAGGCCTTGTCTACCACCTGTTCATGGCCTGAGAAAAAATAACAAAAGGACGTGAAATATTAATCAACAGGAGAAATTTCTGTGAATGTTAACTTTTTCGTCACCTGCATTGGTGATGCGTTTAAATCCCGGATGGCACAAAAGAGTGTGCTGTTACTGGAGCAATTGGGTTGCAATGTCCATTTCCCCGAAAAGCAGGGATGTTGTGGTCAGCCAGCGATAAATGGCGGTTATGTTCGTGATGCCATCCAAGGCATGAAAAATCTCATATCGTCGCTGGAAGAGAATGACTGGCCTGTAGTATCTCCTGCCGGGTCATGCACTTACACGATAAAAAATTACGCTCGCTATCTCAGTGAAGAACCTGAGTGGGCGGCACGAGCTGAAAAAGTAGCTGAACGACTGCATGATTTGACGTCATTTATAGTAAATCATCTTGGCATCACTGATGTAGGAGCAAGACTCAATGGCCGTGCAGTGTACCATCCTTCATGCAGCCTTTCCCGTAAACTGGGTGTAACCAGAGAACCGCTTTTGCTGCTTGAGAATGTGCGGGGACTTGAGCTGCTGCCGTTTCACGCTCAGGAAACGTGCTGCGGGTTTGGCGGCACGTTCTCTGTAAAAATGGCGGAGATCTCTGGTGAAATGGTGAAAGAGAAAGTCGGGCATATTATGGATGTTAAACCTGATTTTCTTATCGGGGCTGACGCCAGTTGCCTGCTAAACATCGGCGGTCGGCTTAACCGTGAAGGGCATCCTGTAAAAGTGATGCATATTGCTGAAGTCCTGATGCACAGATGAGGTAAACAGAATGTCTTTGAAAACAAGTGATATCAGGTTTAAAGAGCGTATCCGTATTCAGATTCAGGATCCGATCATGCGAAAAGCTGTGGCTAACGCACAGGAGCGCATAGGGACTAATCGGCAGAAAATGGTTGATGAACTGGGGCACTGGGAGGAATGGCGTTCACGTGCTGAACAAATTCGTCGGCATGTTCTGGAAAATCTTGATGCTTATTTGTATCAATTGTCCGAAAAGGTTACTGCGAATGGCGGGCATGTATATTTTGCCCGTACCAGAGAGGATGCAACCAGTTACATACTGAAGGTGGCGAAAGAAAAAAACGCCAGGAAGGTTGTTAAATCCAAATCAATGGTGACTGAGGAAATTGGCATGAATGCCGTTCTTCAGAAAGCCGGGATACCCGTGATTGAAACGGACCTTGGGGAATATATTCTTCAGCTAGCACATGAGCCACCATCGCATGTAGTTGTGCCGGCAATACATAAAGATCGCCATCAAATCCGCAGAGTTTTACATGAACATCTGGGGTATGACGGGCCTGAAACTCCAGAAGCAATGACATTGTTCATCCGTGAGAAAATCAGACAAGATTTTCTGAGTGCTGAAGTTGGCGTAACGGGGTGTAACTTTGCCGTTGCAGAAACAGGGTCAGTTTGCCTTGTGACAAACGAAGGCAACGCACGGATGTGCACCACATTACCTAAAACACATATTGCTGTTATGGGTATGGAGCGTATTGCTCCGACATTCCAGGAGGTGGATGTTCTTATCACCATGCTTGCAAGGAGTGCTGTCGGGGCCAGACTGACAGGTTATAACACCTGGCTTACAGGCCCCAGAGAAGAAGGACATGTTGACGGTCCGGAAGAGTTCCATCTCATTATTGTTGACAATGGGCGTTCAGAGATTCTCGGCTCAGAATTCAGCGATGTATTGCGATGTATCCGCTGCGGTGCCTGCATTAATACCTGCCCGGCTTATCGTCAGATTGGTGGGCATGGTTATGGTTCAATCTACCCGGGGCCAATCGGCGCGGTTATTTCCCCATTGCTTGGTGGATATGAAGACTTTAAGGATTTACCCTATGCCTGCTCATTGTGCACTGCCTGCAATGGGGTATGTCCTGTAAAAATACCTCTGGCAACGCTAATACAAAAACATCGCCAGGTTATGGCAGAGTCTGAAATCACACCATTAACGGAACGCCGTATAACCAGAGCATTCAATTACATAAACAGCCATCCGGCGTTGTGGAAGGTAGGTATGGTTGCTGGGGCCAAAACAGCCAGTCTGTTCATCAGGAAAGGAAAAACGCCGATTAGTGTTGGAGCGATAAAAGAATGGACTGAAGCCAGAGACCTGCCATCACCTGATGGAGAAAGCTTCCGTAGTTGGTTCAAGCGACATAAGAAGGAGGGGTAATTTTATGGAAAACAGAGAGGAATTTCTCGTTGCGATCGCCAGAAAGCTTGGCAGACCAGTAAGACATATTCCCGAAGCAATGCCGGAGCCTGTAAATACGCTGGCTACAACACGTTTAACAGAGTTGACATCAGACCAACGCTGTGAGGAGTTTATTAAATTTGCCTCGGAAGTGATGCTTGCCGAGTGTGTTCTGGTGTCGCCTGAGAACGCACCATCAAAAGCCTTAGACATCTGTTGGAAGTTCGGTTCCGGGCCAGTCATTATCAGCAACGATCAACGACTGGTCGATACAGGGATTACGCCATTGCTACAAAAAGAAATGGGCGCTGCTCTGTGGGATCCGGAGAAGGGCGATGAAAATATCCATATTGCTGAAAAGGCAAAAACTGGTGTCGTTTTCGCTGAGTATGGGCTGACAGAATCAGGAGGCATTGTCTTATTCTCCGCACCAGAACGTGGGCGCTCAGTAAGCCTTTTGCCTGAAGCATCATTATTTGTTTTACGTAAAAGCACCATTCTCCCCAGAGTGGCGCAGCTTGCGCAAAAACTTCATGATATGGCTCAGGAAGGACAACGGATACCGTCCTGTATAAATCTGATTGGAGGCCCAAGTTCTACTGCAGATATAGAACTGATCAAAGTTGTTGGCGTACATGGTCCTGTACATGCAACCTATTTGATCATTGATGATTGCGATTAACGATTTCTAATAAAAAAATGGCCTTAAGGTGATATTGAAATCGTCTTGTGAAAAGGCAATTATAGACTAAAGGTTAGACATAATTGTGTTTCTTTATGCCTCCGCAGCAATTTGTGGAGGCTTTTTTGCTTACTCCAAACAGTTTAGCTTCTTGAAAAAGTCATATCCCGTAAGCGTCAACGAAGCACTATATTGACGCTTATTTATTAGTGGTAACTACGTTCTATTGGCAGGAGTTCATCAACACTGTTGGAAGGCCATTCCGACAGGATTTTGAGGATATGACACAGATACTCTTGCGGATCGATATTGTTCTGTCGGCAAGTACCTATCAGACCGTACAGCAGCGCACCACGCTCTCCGCCGTAATGGCTACCGAAAAACACAAAATTTTCTTTCCTATACCAACTAGCTGGGTAAGCGGCTCGTCAGAACCGTATTGATATTTACTGAGAGCTCAGATCAACTTTCCAGGGC
>NZ_PTRE01000142.1 GCF_002965065.1 Escherichia sp. MOD1-EC7003 | reverse complement strand
GACATGTGTCATTCCTTTTTGATTGTATATTACTGGAATGACACAGAATTTCTAACACTCCCCGACTGCCGGATGCGGCGCAAACGCCTTATCCGGCCTACATTTTGCCAGCAAGCCGTAGGCCTGATAAGACGCGAAAAGCGTCGCATCAGGCATCAATACACGACTTATCTATGTTTACCACATCAAATCATCAGGCACTTTGAAGTCGGCATACGGATCGTCTTCATCCTGCTCTTCGGCGCTGAGCGCGCTGTGCAACACAATACTGCTGGCATCACGCTGAGCAATTTTATCAGCAACGCTGGCGGGAATAATGGCGTATTCACCTTCGCTATTGTTATCGACCAACAAGCGGGCAATCGCCAAACGACCATTAATCAACTGCGTCTGTGTGAGCTTATCGACAAAAATCTTCTTAATCAGATTGCCATCGGTAAAGTTAAAACCGATATCGCCATTGGCAATGGTGATTCGGTTCATTTCAATGAGCTGCTTCACCTGGGCTTTATATTCTTTCGCCAACGCCGCTTGTTTTTGTTGCTCGCTAAGCTGTTTATCACGCTCAAGCTGCGCCTTTTTATTTTCTTCTACCGCCGCCCGAGCTTCACGCGCCTGAACGCGCGATTTTTTCGCCGTTCTCTCGACCTTCGCCGCTTTTTTGCTGGTGACTAATCCTGCTTTGAGCAACTGCTCTTGTAAGGTAAGTTTTGCCATCTTTATTTTCAAACCCGCTGAATAATTTTTAGCGAGTATACATGTAAACGCCGTAGGTGTATTGGGGGCAAGTCCCTTTCGCCTTTCCTTACCGTTTATCGTGGTTCAGCAACATGTTGGCAGCAATTATGCCAACCACATTGCCCGACGTATTAACCTCCAGCTGGATTACCTGCGGCAAAACATTGCGCAACAGCATGATCTCGCGCCATTTTATAAAGCGGCTGGTTTGAGTATCGCCGATTGGCTCATCACGAACGCTTACGCCGTAGCCTGGAACTGTAGAGATCCCGTCAGTTGTCCGTTGAGCGGATAGCCGCTGAGGTGAGTTTTCTCTCACCTGTGACCTGCCTCAGCATTTTAAATCTCACTTCGGCGTCAGCCCCGCCGAATGGCGCAAAACCGTTCGTGGTATGGCATGATAGCGCCCGGAAGAGAGTCAATTCAGGGTGGTGAAGGTGAAACCAGTAACGCTATACGATGTCGCAGAGTATGCCGGTGTCTCTTATCAGACCGTTTCCCGCGTAGTGAACCAGGCCAGCCACGTTTCTGCGAAAACGCGGGAAAAAGTGGAAGCGGCAATGGCAGAGCTGAATTACATTCCCAACCGCGTGGCACAACAACTGGCGGGCAAACAGTCGTTGCTGATTGGCGTTGCCACCTCCAGCCTGGCCCTGCACGCACCATCACAAATTGTCGCGGCGATTAAATCTCGCGCCGATCAACTGGGTGCCAGCGTGGTGGTATCGATGGTAGAACGAAGCGGCGTCGAAGCCTGTAAAGCGGCAGTGCACAATCTTCTCGCGCAACGCGTCAGTGGGCTGATCATTAACTATCCGCTGGATGATCAGGATGCCATTGTTGTAGAAGCCGCCTGTGCTAATGTTCCGGTGTTATTTCTTGATGTCTCTGACAAGACTCCCATCAGCAGTATTATTTTTTCCCATGAAGACGGTACGCGACTGGGCGTGGAGCATCTGGTCGCATTGGGTCACCAACAAATCGCGCTGTTAGCGGGCCCATTAAGTTCTGTCTCGGCGCGTCTGCGTCTGGCGGGCTGGCATAAATATCTCAAACGCAATCAAATTCAACCGATAGCGGAACGGGAAGGCGACTGGAGCGCCATATCCGGTTTTCAACAAACTATGCAAATGCTGAATGAAGGCATCATTCCTACTGCGATGCTGGTTGCCAACGATCAGATGGCGCTGGGCGCAATGCGCGCCATTACCGAGTTCGGACTACGCGTCGGCGCAGATATCTCGGTAGTGGGATACGACGATACCGAAGACAGCTCGTGTTATATCCCGCCGTTAACTACCATCAAACAGGATTTTCGCCTGCTGGGGCACACCAGCGTGGACCGCTTGCTGCAACTCTCTCAGGGCCAGGCGGTGAAGAGCAATCAGCTGTTGCCCGTCTCACTGGTGACACGAAAAACCACCTTACCGCCCAATACGCAAACGGCCTCTCCCCGCGCGTTGGCAGATTTATTAATACAGCTGGCGCGACAAATTTCCCAACTGGAAAGCGGGCAGTGAGCGCAACGCAATAAATGTGAGTCAGCTCACTCATTAGGCACTCCAGGCTTTACACTCTCTGTGTCCGGCTCTTATGTTGTGTGAAATTGTGAGCGAATAACAATTTCACACAGGATACAGCTATGACCATGATTACGGATTCACTGGCCGTCGTATTACAACGTCGTGACTGGGAAAACCCTGGCGTTACACAACTTAATCGCCTTGCAGCGCATCCTCCTTTCGCCAGCTGGCGAAATAGTGAAGAGGCCCGCAATAATCGCCCTTCCCGGCAGTTGCGCAGTCTGAATGGTGAATGGCAATTTGCCTGGTTTCCGGCACCAGAAGCGGTGCCGGAAAGCTGGCTGGAGTGCGATCTTCCTGACGCCGAGACTGTCGTTGTCCCCTCAAACTGGCAGATGCACGGCTACGATGCGCCCATCTATACCAACGTGACCTATCCCATCGCGGTCAATCCACCGTTTGTTCCCGCGAAAAATCCGACAGGTTGTTACTCGCTCACATTTAATGTTGATGAAAGCTGGCTACAGGAAGGCCTGACGCGAATTATTTTTGATGGCGTTAACTCGGCGTTTCATTTGTGGTGTAACGGGCGCTGGGTCGGTTACGGACAGGACAGTCGTTTGCCGTCTGAATTTGACCTGAGCACATTTTTACGCGCCGGAGAAAACCGTCTCGCGGTGATGGTGCTGCGCTGGAGTGACGGTAGTTATCTGGAAGATCAGGATATGTGGCGGATGAGCGGTATTTTTCGTGACGTCTCGTTACTGCACAAACCGACCACACAAATCAGCGATTTCCATGTTGCCACTCACTTTAATGATGATTTCAGCCGCGCCGTACTGGAGGCAGAAGTTCAGATGTGCGGCGAGCTGCGCGATGAGCTGCGGGTGACGGTTTCTTTGTGGCAGAGTGAAACGCAGGTCGCCAGCGGCACCGCGCCTTTCGGCGGTGAAATTATCGATGAGCGTGGTGGTTATGCCGATCGCGTCACACTACGTCTGAACGTCGAAAAACCAGAACTGTGGAGCGCCGAAATCCCAAATCTCTATCGTGCGGTGGTTGAACTGCACACCGCCGACGGCACGCTGATTGAAGCAGAAGCCTGCGATATCGGTTTCCGCGAGGTGCGGATTGAAAATGGCCTGCTGCTGCTGAATGGCAAGCCGTTGCTGATCCGCGGCGTTAACCGTCACGAACATCATCCTCTGCATGGTCAGGTCATGGATGAGCAGACGATGGTGCAGGATATTCTGCTGATGAAGCAGAACAACTTTAACGCCGTGCGCTGTTCGCATTATCCGAACCATCCGCTGTGGTACACACTGTGCGACCGCTACGGCCTGTATGTGGTGGATGAAGCCAATATTGAAACCCACGGCATGGTGCCAATGAATCGTCTGACCGATGATCCGCGCTGGTTACCCGCGATGAGCGAACGCGTAACGCGAATGGTGCAGCGCGATCGTAATCACCCGAGTGTGATCATCTGGTCGCTGGGGAATGAATCAGGCCACGGCGCCAATCACGACGCGCTGTATCGCTGGATTAAATCTGTCGATCCCTCCCGCCCGGTGCAGTATGAAGGCGGTGGAGCCGACACCTCCGCAACCGATATTATTTGCCCGATGTACGCGCGCGTGGATGAAGACCAGCCCTTCCCGGCTGTGCCGAAATGGTCCATCAAAAAATGGCTTTCGTTGCCTGGAGAACTGCGCCCGCTGATCCTTTGCGAATACGCCCATGCGATGGGTAACAGTCTTGGTGGTTTCGCTAAATACTGGCAGGCGTTTCGTCAGTACCCTCGTTTACAGGGCGGCTTCGTCTGGGACTGGGTGGATCAGTCGCTGATTAAATATGATGAAAACGGCACCCCGTGGTCGGCTTACGGTGGTGATTTTGGCGATACGCCAAACGATCGCCAGTTCTGCATGAACGGCCTGGTCTTTGCCGACCGCACGCCGCATCCGGCGCTGACAGAAGCAAAACACCAACAGCAGTTTTTCCAGTTCCGTTTATCCGGGCGAACCATCGAAGTGACGAGCGAATACCTGTTCCGTCATAGCGATAACGAGTGCCTGCACTGGTCGGTGGCGTTGGATGGCAAGCCGCTGGCAAGCGGTAAAGTGCCTCTGGCTGTCGCTCCACAAGGTAAACAGATGATTGAACTGCCTGAACTGCCGCAGCCGGAGAGCGCCGGGCAACTCTGGCTAACGGTACAGGTAGTGCAACCGAACGCGACCGCATGGTCAGAAGCCGGACACATCAGCGCCTGGCAGCAATGGCAACTGGCAGAAAACCTCTGTGTGACGCTCCCCTCCACGTCCCACACCATCCCGCAACTGACCACCAGCGAAACAGATTTTTGCATCGAGCTGGGTAATAAGCGTTGGCAATTTAACCGCCAGTCAGGCTTTCTTTCACAGATGTGGATTGGCGATGAAAAACAACTGCTGACGCCGCTGCGCGATCAGTTCACCCGTGCGCCGCTGGATAACGACATTGGCGTAAGTGAAGCGACCCGCATTGACCCAAACGCCTGGGTCGAACGCTGGAAGACGGCAGGCCATTACCAGGCCGAAGCGGCATTGTTACAGTGCTCGGCAGATACGCTTGCCGATACGGTGCTGATTACGACGGTCCACGCGTGGCTGCATCAGGGGAAAACCTTATTTATCAGCCGGAAAACCTACCGGATTGATGGACACGGAGAGATGGTCATCAATGTGGATGTTGAAGTGGCGAGCGATACACCGCATCCGGCACGGATTGGCCTGACCTGCCAGCTGGCACAGGTTGCAGAGCGGGTAAACTGGCTCGGATTAGGGCCGCAAGAAAACTATCCCGACCGCCTTACTGCGGCCTGTTTTGACCGCTGGGATCTGCCATTGTCAGACATGTATACTCCGTACGTCTTCCCGAGCGAAAACGGTCTGCGCTGCGGGACGCGCGAATTGAATTATGGCCCACACCAGTGGCGCGGCGACTTCCAGTTCAATATCAGCCGCTACAGCCAACAACAACTGATGGAAACCAGCCATCGCCATCTGCTGCACGCAGAAGAAGGCACATGGCTGAATATCGACGGTTTCCATATGGGGATTGGTGGCGACGACTCCTGGAGCCCGTCAGTGTCAGCGGAATTCCAGCTGAGTGCCGGTCGCTACCATTACCAGTTGGTCTGGTGTCAAAAATAATAATAACCGGGCAGGCCATGTCTGCCCGTATTTCGCGTAAGGAAATCCATTATGTACTATTTAAAAAACACAAACTTTTGGATGTTCGGTTTATTCTTTTTCTTTTACTTTTTTATCATGGGGGCCTACTTTCCATTTTTCCCAATTTGGCTACATGACATCAACCATATCAGCAAAAGTGATACAGGTATTATTTTTGCTGCTATTTCTCTGTTCTCGCTATTATTCCAGCCACTGTTTGGACTGCTTTCTGACAAACTCGGGTTGCGCAAATACCTGCTGTGGATTATTACCAGCATGTTAGTGATGTTTGCGCCGTTCTTTATTTTTATCTTCGGACCACTGTTACAATACAATATTTTACTGGGTTCGATTATTGGCGGTATTTATCTCGGCTTTTGTTTTAATGCTGGTGCACCAGCGGTAGAAGCATTTATCGAGAAGGTCAGCCGTCGCAGTAATTTCGAATTTGGTCGCGCGCGGATGTTTGGCTGTTTTGGCTGGGCGCTGTGTGCCTCGATTGTCGGCATCATGTTCACCATCAATAACCAATTTGTTTTCTGGCTGGGTTCTGGCTGTGCACTCATCCTCGCCGTTTTGCTCTTTTTCGCCAAAACGGATGCCCCCTCTTCCGCTACAGTTGCCAATGCGGTAGGCGCCAATCATTCGGCATTTAGCCTTAAGCTGGCACTGGAACTGTTCAGACAGCCCAAACTGTGGTGTTTGTCGCTGTATGTTATTGGCGTTTCCTGCACCTACGATGTTTTTGACCAACAGTTTGCTAATTTCTTTACTTCGTTCTTTGCCACCGGTGAGCAAGGTACGCGGGTATTTGGCTACGTAACAACAATGGGCGAATTACTTAACGCCTCGATTATGTTCTTTGCGCCGCTGATCGTTAATCGCATCGGCGGGAAAAACGCCCTGCTACTGGCTGGCACTATTATGTCTGTACGGATTATTGGCTCATCGTTCGCCACCTCAGCGCTGGAAGTGGTTATTCTGAAAACGCTGCATATGTTCGAAGTACCGTTCCTGCTGGTAGGCTGCTTTAAATATATTACCAGCCAGTTTGAAGTGCGTTTTTCAGCGACGATTTATCTGGTCTGTTTCTGCTTTTTTAAGCAGCTGGCGATGATTTTTATGTCTATACTGGCAGGCAATATGTATGAAAGCATCGGTTTCCAGGGCGCTTATCTGGTGCTGGGTCTGGTGGCGCTGGGCTTTACCTTAATTTCCGTGTTCACACTTAGCGGTCCCGGCCCACTTTCCCTGCTGCGTCGCCAGGTGAATGAAGTCGCTTAAGCAATCAATGTCGGATGCGGTGCAAGCGCCTTATCCGACCAACATATCAGGATGGAGTGATCGAAATGAACATGTCGATGACAGAAAGAATAAAAGCAGGCAAGCTATTTACCGATATGTGTGAAGGCTTACCTGAAAAAAGACTTCGTGGGAAAACGTTAATGTATGAGTTTAATCACTCGCATCCATCAGAAGTTGAAAAAAGGGAAAGCCTGATTAAAGAAATGTTTGCCACGGTAGGGGAAAACGCCTGGGTAGAACCTCCCATCTATTTCTCTTACGGTTCCAACATCCATATAGGCCGCAATTTTTATGCAAATTTCAATTTAACCATTGTCGATGACTACACGGTAACGATCGGTGATAACGTACTGATTGCACCCAACGTGACTCTTTCCGTTACGGGACACCCTGTACATCCTGAATTGAGAAAACACGGCGAGATGTACTCTTTTCCGATAACGATTGGCAATAATGTCTGGATCGGGAGTCATGTAGTCATTAATCCAGGCGTCACCATCGGGGATAATTCTGTTATTGGCGCAGGTAGTGTCGTCACAAAAGACATTCCACCAAACGTCGTGGCTGTTGGCGTTCCTTGTCGGGTTATTCGCGAAATAAACGACCGGGATAAGCAATATTATTTCAAAGATTATAAAGTTGAATCGTCAGTATAAATAAGCAGTGACATAAATGTCGGATGCGCCACGCGACGCATCCGACAATACCTTACTCTTCCATCGCCAGACGGATCTGATCCAACGACGCCGGATCATCAATGGTCGTCAGATCCCCAGGATCGCGTCCTTCGCAAATCGCCTGGATCGTGCGGCGCAGCATTTTTCCGGATCGCGTTTTCGGCAATTGCGAAACAAACCAGACGTGCGCCGGGCGGCCAAAGTTGCCAATCTGGCTGTCTACCAGCGCCATAATCGCCTTCTCTTGCGAGTGTGCCACCTCGCGGTCTTCCAGACTGTCGCTCTCTTTCGGAATGACAAACGCTACCGCCACTTGTCCTTTCAGCGCGTCTTTCACCCCAACTACCGCCACTTCGGCAACGCCCGGATGACTGGAGATACTCTCTTCAATCTCGCGCGTACCCAAACGATGCCCGGCAACGTTAATCACATCATCGGTACGCCCGAGAATAAAGTGATAACCGTCAGCATCGCGGATGCCCCAGTCAAAGGTGGCGTACACCGGGCGAGAAAATAGCGACCAGTAGGTCTTCACGAAACGGTCATCATCGCCCCAGATGGTCTGAATACACCCCGGTGGCAATGGCCCTTCCACTACCAGCATCCCTTTCTCGTTGACGCCGCATGGCTCGCCGGTAACTTCATTGAGTAACTGCACGTTATAGCCATACATCGGCACGCCGGGGCTACCCAAGCGCGTCGGCCTGTCGTCCAGACCGCGAGCAATCGCCATAATCGGCCAGCCGGATTCAGTCTGCCAGTAGTTGTCGATGACCGGCACATCCAGTGTATTGCTCACCCAACTGGCGGTCGGCTCGTCCAGCGGTTCCCCCGCCAGATAGAGCACTTCAAGCGACGAAAGATCGTGTTTACGAATTTCGGCAGTAGGGAATTTTTTCAATACGCGAATGGCGGTCGGGGCCGAGAACATGCGGCTAACCTGATATTTCTCGACGATTTTCCACCACACACCGCAGTCCGGCCAGGTCGGTAATCCTTCGTAAACAACGGTCGCCATCCCTGCCAGCAGCGGCGCGTAGACGATATACGAATGCCCCACCACCCAGCCAATATCCGACGCGCAAAAGAACACGCCCCCCGCTTTGCCGCCAAAAATGGTTTCCATCGAGGTCGCCAGCGCCACCGCATAACCGCCGACGTCACGCTGCACGCCTTTAGGTTTGCCGGTCGTGCCGGAGGTGTAAAGAATGCAGGAGATTTCGTTGGATTCCAGCCACGCCACCGGCACCCGCGCACCGATGTGCTGACGGCGCAATGACGCGAAATCCACATCCCGCCCGCCGACGCGCGCCATTTTCGCCAGCCCACGCTCCACCAGCAAAACGTGGCGTGGCGGGTGCTGCGCCTGACTTATCGCATCGTCGAGCAATTTTTTATAGGGAATGATTTTGCCACCGCGCGCTCCGGCATCTGCCGAGACAATCAGCACCGGTTTGGCATCATCAATTCGCGCCGCCACGCTGTGCGAGGCAAAACCCCCAAACACCACCGAGTGAATAGCACCAATGCGCGCGCAGGCCAGCAGGGTAATATGCGCTTCGGCAATCATCGGCATATAAACCAGTACCCGATCGCCACGCTGCACGCCCAGTGAGCGCAGCATCGACGCCACCGTGTTCACTTCGTCATACAGCTGGCGAAAGGTAAAGGTGCGCTCTTCTTCTGTTTCCGAAGAGACGGCAATCAGCGCCAGCGCTTCTGGCTGTTTCTCCAGCCAGCGATCGATGGCGTTGTGGCACAAATTGGTTCGGCCTTCACAAAACCAACGGGCAAAGGGAGGATTGCTGTGATCGAGCGTTTGCGTAAAGGGCGTCTGCCAGTCAATACGCCGGGCCTGCTCGTCCCAAAACTGCTCCGGTTCGTTAATCGAACGCTGATAAAACTCGCTAAAAGACATCATGCTCTCCTGTTGAACTTACGCCTTACCGCCGCTTACTTAAATGACGTACAGGTCGAGATACTCATTGACCGGCATCTGTTCCAGGCAAGCTCTGTCAAGAGAAACGTCCAGAATGCGCTGCTGCTGGCGAGTCGGGAACTGGCGCGCGAGGTTGATTTCGAATTTCTCGACCAGTTTCGGAATGCCGTCCTGACGGCGGCGAGCATGACCAATCGGGTACTCCACCACCACTTCGTCAAAGCGCGTGCCGTCGGTGAACTCAAGAGTAATGGCATTGGCGATGGCGCGTTTTTCCGGGTCGTGGTAGTCAGCGGTAAATGCGGGATCTTCAAAGCAATTGATCTTCTCGCGCAGGGCGTCGATGCGTTTATCTTGCGCAACGTTGTCTTCGTAATCTGCCGCCGTTAAGCGCCCAAACAACAACGGGATCGCCACCATGTACTGAATGCAATGGTCGCGGTCAGCCGGGTTATTAAGTGGACCCTTTTTGTCGATGATGCGAATACAGGCTTCGTGAGTACGAATGGTCACTTTTTCAATATCTGCCGCCGTTTTGCCTGCTACCTGCATTTGTTCATAGAGCGTCATCGCTGCTTCAACTGCCGTCTGGGAGTGGAACTCTGCCGGGAAGGAGATTTTGAACAGCACATTCTCCATGACGTAGGAACCGTACGGTCGCTGGAAGCGGAACGATTCGCCTTTAAAGGAAACGTCATAGAAGCCCCACACCGGCGCGGTCAGTGCTGACGGATACCCCATTTCGCCGGTTTTCGCCATCAGTGCCAGACGTACAGCGCGGGAAGTCGCATCGCCCGCCGCCCAGGACTTACGCGTGCCGGTGTTTGGTGCATGGCGATAGGTGCGCAGCGACTGACCGTCCACCCACGCCAGCGAAACAGCGTTGAGGATTTCCTCACGGGTCAGACCGAGCATTTCCGCCACCACGGCGGTGGAAGCCACCTTCACTAACAGAACGTGGTCGAGGCCGACGCGATTAAACGCATTTTCCAGCGCGATGCAGCCCTGGATTTCATGGGCTTTGATCATCCCGGTCAGCACTTGTTTCATAGTTAACGGCGCTTTACCGCTGGCGACCGCGTTGCGTGAAAGCCAGTCAGCCGTTGCCAAAATGCCGCCGAGGTTGTCGGAAGGATGGCCCCACTCTGCCGCCAGCCAGGTATCGTTGAAATCGAGCCAGCGGATCATCACGCCAATGTTAAATGCCGCCTGGACAGGGTCGAGCTGGAACTGAGTTCCCGGTACGCGCACGCCGTTAGGTACAACGGTGCCGGAGACAATTGGCCCCAGCAGTTTTTTACAGGCCGGGTATTCGAGAGCTTCCAGACCGCAGCCGAGGGTGTCGAGCAGACAGTAATGGGCGGTGTCGTAGGCCACTCTGGAGCTGATTTCGTAGTTCATGACGTAATCGACGATATCAACGATTTCACGGTCGAATTCCGGGCGAATGTTGTTGATTTGAGCTGACATTGGGTACGTTTCCTTATTGTTATTCGTAGAGGTTTACTGGCGCTTATCCAGCGCGACAAACTGGCGGTCTTCCGGTCCAACATAATTGGCAGAAGGACGGATAATTTTGTTGTCCTGACGTTGTTCGATAATGTGCGCCGCCCAGCCGGTGACGCGGGCGATAACAAACAGTGGTGTGAACATCTCGGTGGGAACGCCCATCATGTTGTAGGAAACAGCGGAGAACCAGTCGAGATTAGGGAACATCTTTTTGCTATCCCACATTACCGTTTCCAGGCGATTGGCAATGTTGTACATCTTCAGCGAGCCGCCTTCCTGCGAGAGCTGCTTCGCCACGCGTTTGATCACCTGATGACGCGGGTCGGCAATGGTATAAACCGGATGTCCAAAACCAATGACCACTTCTTTGTTTTCGACGCGTTTACGAATATCCGCTTCGGCTTCGTCTGGCGTTTCGTAGCGTTGTTGGATCTCCAGCGACACTTCATTTGCCCCGCCGTGCTTCGGCCCACGCAGTGCGCCAATTGCGCCGATAATGGCTGAATACATGTCAGAACCGGTGCCTGCAATCACCCGGCTGGTAAAGGTGGAGGCGTTAAACTCATGCTCTGCATACAGCACCAGTGAAATATGCATCGCCTTTTCCCAGCTCTGCGACGGCTTTTCGCCATGCAGCAGATGCAGGAAGTGACCGCCGATAGAGTCATCATCAGTTTCCGGCTGGATGCGTTCGCCGTTGTGGCTGTAGTGATACCAGTAGAGAAGAATAGAGCTAAGTGACGCCAACAGTTTGTCGGCAATATCCCGCGTGCCGGAGACGGTATGCCCCTCTTTTTCTGGCAGCGTGCAGCCGAGTGCGGAAACGCCGGTACGCATAACATCCATCGGGTGTGACGCCGCTGGTAAGGCTTCCAGAACGGTACGCACATTAGCCGGTAAACCGCGCAGGGCTTTCAGTTTCGTTTTGTAAGCGGCGAGTTCATCACGGGTCGGCAGTTTGCCGTGGATCAGCAGGTGCGCCACTTCTTCAAATTCGCAGTGTTCTGCCAGATCGAGAATATCGTAGCCGCGGTAATGCAGATCGTTGCCGCTTTTCCCCACGGTACAGAGCGCCGTATTGCCCGCCGGAACGCCAGAAAGTGCCACCGATTTTTTCGGTTTAATGACATGGGTACTGTTTTGCAGGATCGTTGTGTCGCTCATGTTGTCCTCGTCATTGTTATCATTTGTAGGGTCGAGATTGTTGTCGGATGCGACGCCATGCGTCTTATCCGACCTACCGTTCAGCACTCCCGTAGGCCTGATAAGCCGCGTCAGCAGCGCATCAGGCATCGATTGTCGGATACAGCCAACGGGCGTTTTTTATTTCGCCTGGCTACGGGCAAACAGGTCGTCGAGCTTCTCTTCGTACTGGTAGTAGTTGATGCTTTCGTACAGTTCGTTGCGGGTCTGCATGGTGTCGATGACGCTTTTCTGTGTGCCTTCCTGGCGCAGGACGTTGTAGACATGTTCAGCGGCGCGGTTCATGGCGCGGAATGCTGAAAGCGGGTAGAGCGCCATTGCGACATGGGCGCTGCGTAATTCATCGGTGGTAAACAGCGGTGTTGCGCCAAATTCGGTAATGTTGGCGAGGATTGGCACCTGCACCGCATCGGCAAACTGGCGGTACATGGCGAGTTCGGTAATCGCCTCCGGAAACAACATCTCGGCACCCGCTTCAACGTAGGCCTGTGCACGCTCGATCGCAGCGTCCAGCCCCTCTACAGCCAGCGCATCGGTGCGTGCCATGATCACAAAATCAGGATCGGTTCTCGCATCCACCGCCGCGCGGATCCGATCCACCATCTCCTCTTTCGAGACGATCGCTTTATTCGGGCGATGACCGCAGCGTTTCGCGCCAACCTGATCTTCAATATGCAATCCCGCCGCACCGGCTTTGATCATCGATTTCACGGTGCGCGCAACGTTAAAGGCCGAAGAGCCAAAACCGATATCCGCATCGACCAGCAGCGGCAGCGAGCAGACGTCGGAGATACGGCGAATGTCGGTCAGCACATCATCAAGAGTAGAAATACCAAGATCGGGCAGTCCCAGCGACCCTGCCGCCACGCCACCGCCGGAGAGATAAATTGCCTGATATCCGGCACGCTGCGCCAGCAGTGCATGGTTAGCGTTGATGGTGCCGACAATCTGCAATGGATTTTCTTTAGTCAGTGCAGCGCGAAACGCTTTACCTGGAGAGTGTAGAGACATAGCCATCCTTTGTTATCAACTTGTTATTTATGTTGATAAACACAAAGCAAGGGATGTGCCACAATTGCCTGAATAAAATTAAATGCTTAATTTCAATTTGTTAGAGATAAAGTCATGAATTAATCCGCAAATATGCGTTTCAGTTAACGTTTCAGACACTGTTTCACCGCGTTTCATTGCAACAATTATGAAACAAGACTAAACCCAGTATTCGGTTTCTTAACTATTAGGGCGCTATGGCACATCCACCACGGCTGAATGACGACAAACCGGTTATCTGGACAGTATCGGTGACGCGGCTGTTCGAGTTATTTCGCGATATCAGTCTTGAGTTTGATCACCTGGCGAACATCACGCCAATTCAGCTTGGCTTTGAAAAAGCGGTGACCTACATCCGCAAGAAACTGGCCAGCGAACGCTGCGACGCCATCATCGCTGCTGGCTCTAACGGCGCATATCTGAAAAGCCGCCTGTCGATGCCGGTGATTCTGATTAAACCGAGCGGCTACGATGTGTTACAGGCACTGGCAAAAGCGGGCAAACTCACCTCTTCTATCGGCGTTGTCACCTATCAGGAAACCATTCCGGCGCTGGTGGCGTTTCAAAAAACCTTTAATTTGTGCCTCGATCAACGTAGTTACATCACGGAAGAGGACGCCCGCGGGCAGATTAACGAGCTAAAAGCCAACGGCACCGAGGCGGTGGTCGGCGCGGGGCTGATTACCGATCTGGCAGAAGAAGCCGGAATGACCGGTATTTTTATTTATTCTGCCGCCACCGTACGTCAGGCGTTCAGCGATGCGCTGGATATGACGCGCATGTCGCTGCGGAACAATGCCCACAACGCTAACCGCAACGCCCTGTGTACTCGTTACGTGCTGGGCGATATGCTCGGTCAATCACCACAGATGGAACAGGTGCGGCAGACTATTTTACTCTATGCCCGCTCCAGTGCGGCGGTGTTGATTGAAGGGGAAACGGGGACGGGCAAAGAGCTGGCGGCCCAGGCGATTCATCGGGAATATTTTGCCCGCCACGATGCGCGGCAGAGCAAAAAGTCGCATCCGTTTGTTGCCGTCAACTGCGGGGCGATTGCCGAATCGCTGCTGGAAGCGGAGCTGTTTGGCTATGAGGAAGGAGCGTTTACCGGCTCGCGACGCGGAGGTCGCGCCGGGCTGTTCGAAATTGCCCACGGCGGTACGCTGTTTCTTGATGAGATTGGCGAAATGCCGCTGCTGTTGCAGACTCGACTGCTGCGGGTGCTGGAAGAAAAAGTGGTCACTCGTGTCGGCGGGCATCAGCCTGTTCCGGTGGATGTGCGGGTTATTAGCGCCACTCACTGCAATCTGGAAGAGGATATGCAGCAAGGGCGGTTTCGCCGTGACCTGTTTTATCGGCTGAGTATTTTGCGCCTGCAATTGCCGCCGCTACGTGAGCGGGTGGCAGATATTCTGCCGCTGGCAGAAAGCTTTTTGAAAGTGTCTCTGGCAGCGCTCTCCACCCCGTTTTCTGCTGCGTTACGCCAGGGATTACAGGCAAGCAAAACCGTGCTCTTGCGCTACGACTGGCCAGGAAATATTCGTGAACTGCGCAATATGATGGAACGACTGGCGCTGTTTTTAAGTGTGGAACCGACGCCGTATTTAACGCCGCAATTTTTGCAGCTGCTACTGCCGGAACTGGCGCGCGAGCCAGTGAAAATTCCCCCTCCCCTCTTGCTGACACCACAACAGGCACTGGAAAAATTTAATGGTGATAAAACAGCAGCGGCGAATTTTTTAGGCATCAGCCGGACGACATTCTGGCGGCGGCTGAAAAACTGAACTGCCGAATGCAGCGCGAACGCCTTATCCGGCATAAATTTCAATAGTTGATTATCACCGATAAACTTACACATCGGGCATATTTACATAGGGTTAAGAATTACTTCTTCTTATAAATATTTGCCGTGCCGTGGATCTTATTGTCAGTCTGGCCGGAGGTCAGTACCAACACATCAGCTCCTTTTTCATCCGCTTTTTTGATCAAATCTTCTTTCGCATCTGCGGTCGACATTTCATTACTGGTTGAAATATCACCTATTTTTTCATATTGCGATGCAACCTTTTCAAATTCCGCTTTGGTCATTAATTCTGCGGCATAGACGTTGGTAACGGCAAAGGCTAACGCACCGACTAACATTTTAGAGATTATTTTCATATTACGGCTCCAGAGTTGTTATCACACTATCACCCACCCACATTATTGGGTTGATTAATAATTAGTTCAGCCAGGGCATAAACGCCAGTAACCGGAAATAAGACACTTTGTGATCTCTCTCGCACCCGATTACTTTTGGTAGAAATATGATGAAGTTACTTCACTTATTTATGGATGAAATCACTATGGATCCTTTGCACGCCGTTTATCTGACCGTAGGACTGTTCGTGATTACTTTTTTTAATCCGGGAGCCAATCTTTTTGTGGTAGTACAAACCAGTCTGGCTTCCGGTCGACGTGCAGGGGTGCTGACCGGGCTGGGTGTGGCGCTGGGCGATGCGTTTTATTCCGGGTTGGGTTTGTTTGGTCTGGCGACGCTAATTACGCAGTGTGAGGAGATTTTTTCACTTATTAGAATCGTCGGCGGTGCTTATCTCTTATGGTTTGCGTGGTGCAGCATGCGCCGTCAGTCAACACCGCAAATGAGCACACTACAACAACCGCTTAGCGCCCCCTGGTATGTCTTTTTTCGCCGTGGATTAATTACCGATCTCTCTAACCCGCAAACCGTTTTATTTTTTATCAGTATTTTCTCAGTAACATTAAGTGCCGAAACACCAACATGGGCACGTTTAATGGCCTGGGCGGGGATTGTGCTCGCATCCATTATCTGGCGAGTTTTTCTTAGTCAGGCATTTTCTTTACCTGCTGTGCGTCGTGCCTATGGACGTATGCAACGCGTTGCCAGTCGGGTTATTGGTGCAATTATTGGTGTATTCGCACTACGCCTGATTTACGAAGGGGTGACGCAGCGGTGAGCAGATAATGCCCCGTCCTGAATAGCCAAACAATGGCAATGTTCTATCCACCTTGCAGGTGGAAGCCTTTCTGAACCAAAGAGTATAGCGTATTTTAACGTGCTTATTTAAAGGATAATATCTGTCTCCTAATTCCTGCACTCTATTAGATATCCATTGGATTAATCGTGCATTATCTCTGTTTGTTTTTATGTCCATAATAGAGAGTAATAACATCACTAAATAACTGATCCTAATACCGCTACACTTTAGCCTACCCATGATTTCCTCCGGGGAATGGGCTAACGGTTTCCATAAAATGGCGAACCTTTTTCAGCAGTTGCCACATTGAACGGCACTGGTGATTTCGGGTTATTGTCTCATAAAGTGCCTGCCACAACCGTTCGACATGATTGACCCACGGCGAGTAAACTGGCTGATAAATTACCGTGAACTTTGGATTTGCTTTCAGCCAGCGCAACGTTTCACGGCTTTTGTGGATGATGTAATTATCGACAATGAGCGTAATCGTTTTGGCCCGCCGGTATGTCGCTTTCAGATGTTTTAACAGACTGATAAATAAGGACGAACTTTTACTGTTCCCACCAACGTAGCTCACTCTTCCCGTATCGCTGTGCAGCGCACCGGCAAGATAGTACTTTTCATTCTGGCCCGGCGTCACAACGCGCTTTTGCTGCCCACGTAGCTGCCAGTCTGCGCCAATTTTGGGATTGAGGTGAATATCCACTTCATCATCAGCATGGCGGTGAGCCGCCGGGCGTGGTTTTTGTCCTTTGTTTTATGGATAGTTTTCTGCATCAGGCGTCGTTCGGTTCTGGGTATTGGTGCTATCATCGTCATTGCTCAGTCCGGTGGGTGATTTGGGATATTCAGCGATTGAGCAGATCGCATAAACCGGACTGAGTTCCCCCAGAGTGATCTCCTATTCCGAGCAATTATTTAGGGCTCCTGGCTATAGTTACTTGTTCTTTCCCGCTCACGGTTAGCAATGGCCAGTGATCAACTGCGTAAGCCGTGCGTATTTATCCCAGAACGTGGAACAATATCAGGTCTACGCTAATAAACTCAATTTATTCGGTTAGCATGTACGAAAAGGGGGCTTATAACGAGTACAAAAATAAGTCAGACCAAAACCGCGTGGAGCTTTAAACACGGTTTTTATAATTTATTAGCAGCGATTCATTTTTACTCTTATTTAATTAATCATTACACTTAAATATTTTTATCGCAAGACAATCACTTCTCTAACATCTCATTCATCAAAAATTGATAAGAAAAAATTGACGGTAAATCTTCACAAACAATTAAAGCATTAACACACCTTCAAATAAATAGACAAAAATAAATAATTTTAAACCCACAAAAAACAAATAATTATTCAAGAGAACATCTTTAATTTATTGGCAACGTCCCTGGACGATATTATACCTACAGCTAAAAAACAAAGAAGATCTTCTGATGATATATATTTACACATTATCATTATTAATTTTAGGAAATTTCTATTTT
>NZ_PTRE01000141.1 GCF_002965065.1 Escherichia sp. MOD1-EC7003 | reverse complement strand
TTGGGTGGAGCGGACAATCCAAATGGTGAATTACTGTCTTATATCATTGGCGCTGACACGGCTGCCTGATGCGTAATCCTGCAACACCAGTTTCGCTCCCTGTAATGCCTGCCAGGGTACATAATCTTCCGCAGCCAGAGAACTGTCGCGATGGCAAAGCAAGAAGAAAGGCTCGGAAAGGATCGCTTCACATTGCAGATCGCCCACTGGACCGGGATCGATAACGATGCCAAAATCGACATCTCCCTGGCGAATACTTTCCATCCCCCACTGCTGCGGACGATCGTGCAGGACAAACTGAATATCTGGATAGCGGCGATGGCTTTCAGCAATGCATTGCGGAATAAGATGCGCGGAAATGGTCTGGCTGGCAGCGACCCGAACTTTTCCGCTCAGTTGTTGCCCCATACGCCCAGTATCACGCAACGTGCTGTTCAGTTCATCCAGCAGTCGCTCAAGACGCAAAGCCAACTGCTGCCCTGCATCTGTAAGCACAACTTCACGCGTGGTTCTGTCCAGCAGGCGAACACCAGTATGATTTTCCAGCTCCTTCACACTGTGGCTCACCGCCGACTGGCTCAGGCCGATACGCTCCCCTGCACGGCTAAAACTTTTCTCCTGCGCGACTGTGACGAAAACCTTTAATTGTTTTAAAGAATAATTCATCTATTTTCTTCATGAATGGATGCAATAAATCAATTTTATTTCTCAAACTGGAAGAAGCACAATAGAACCATCGATCATCTGGAGTCTTTATGAAACTTTTTCGTATCCTCGATCCTTTCACCTTAACCCTGATCACGGTGGTGTTGCTGGCTTCCTTCTTTCCGGCCAGAGGCGATTTCATCCCCTTCTTTGAAAATCTGACCACCGCAGCTATCGCCCTGCTGTTCTTTATGCACGGCGCGAAGTTGTCGCGTGAGGCGATTATCGCGGGCGGTGGTCACTGGCGACTGCATTTGTGGGTGATGGGTAGCACCTTCGTGCTGTTTCCGATTCTGGGCGTGCTGTTTGCCTGGTGGAAACCGGTAAATGTCGACCCGATGCTCTACTCCGGTTTTCTCTACTTGTGCATTCTCCCCGCTACCGTGCAGTCTGCAATCGCCTTCACGTCAATGGCGGGCGGTAACGTCGCGGCGGCGGTTTGTTCTGCGTCGGCATCCAGCCTGCTGGGGATTTTCCTTTCGCCATTGCTGGTTGGCCTGGTGATGAACGTTCATGGTGCAGGGGGCAGCCTTGAGCAGGTCGGTAAAATTATGCTGCAACTGTTGCTGCCGTTTGTGTTGGGGCATCTTTCCCGACCGTGGATTGGTAACTGGGTGTCGCGCAATAAAAAATGGATTGCGAAAACTGACCAGACGTCCATTCTGTTGGTGGTTTATACCGCATTCAGCGAAGCCGTCGTTAATGGTATCTGGCATAAAGTTGGCTGGGGATCGTTGTTGTTTATCGTGGTGGTCAGCTGCGTGCTGTTGGCTATTGTGATTGTGATTAACGTCTTTATGGCACGCCGACTGGGCTTCAATAAGGCAGATGAAATTACTATCGTCTTTTGTGGTTCGAAAAAGAGTCTGGCAAATGGCATCCCGATGGCAAACATACTGTTCCCTACATCGGTGATCGGTATGATGGTACTGCCATTGATGATTTTTCATCAGATTCAATTAATGGTCTGCGCGGTGCTGGCGCGTCGATACAAGCGCCAGACCGAACAGTTACAGGCACAGCAGGAAAGCAGCGCCGATAAAGCTTAAAGCGGGCGTTTCAGGGGCTGGACCAGTTGCGTCAGCCCCTCGGTTTTAATCAGCAGCGTGATTTGCATTAGCTCACCGAGTTTCCCTGCCGGGAACTCATCTTTGCGGGCAAACCACAGCAGATATTCCTCCGGCAGGTCGATTAAGCGACGCCCTTTGTACTTGCCAAACGGCATTATCGTATTGGCTATTTCTATCAGCTGCTCTTTTTCCATCTCAGCTACCCAGCAAACGCAGCATTTCCGCTTCATCGATCACTTCAATGCCCAGTTCCTGAGCTTTCGCCAGTTTAGAACCTGCTGCTTCTCCGGCAATCACCAGATCGGTTTTCTTCGAAACGCTACCCGCCACTTTTGCACCCAGTTCGATCAATCGGGCTTTGGCATCGTCACGCGACATCTGGCTTAAGCTGCCCGTAAGCACCACGGTTTTACCGGCAAACGGACTGTCGATCTCTTCCGCGTTGATAACGATCGGCGCAGGCCAGTGAACGCCTTCTGCCAGCAGTTCGCTGATGACATTGCGGTTACTTTCTTCGGCAAAGAAGTTGTGAACGTGAGATGCCACCACAATCCCAACGTCTGGCACTTTTTGCAGCTCTTCAATCGAGGCAGATTCCAGCGCTTCCAGCGTACCGAAGTATGCCGCCAGACCCACTGCGGTGGCTTCGCCTACTTCACGGATACCAAGAGCATAGAGGAAGCGGGCAAAAGTGGTTTCTTTCGCTTTTTCCAGAGCGTTAACCACATTTTGCGCCGATTTCGGCCCCATTCGCTCCAGTCCAGTAAGTTTACCTGCGGTGAGTTTGAACAGATCCGCTGGCGTGTGGACGTACTCTTTCTCAACCAGCTGATCGATGATTTTATCGCCCATACCGTCAACGTCCATCGCGCGGCGGGAAACAAAGTGTTTCAGCGACTCTTTACGTTGCGCACCACAAATCAGGCCTCCGGTACAGCGGGCAACCGCTTCACCTTCCACACGCTCGACGTCAGAACCACATACCGGACAATGCGTCGGGAATACAACCTCACGGGTATCTTCAGGACGTTCAGAAAGCACGACGTTCACCACCTGCGGGATCACGTCGCCTGCGCGGCGAATCACCACTTTATCGCCAATGCGTAAACCAAGACGTTCAATTTCGTCAGCATTATGCAGTGTGGCGTTACTCACCAGCACGCCAGCAACATGGACAGGTTCCAGACGTGCAACAGGCGTAATCGCGCCAGTACGCCCAACCTGAAACTCGACGTCACGCACAAAGGTCATCTGTTCCTGCGCCGGGAATTTAAACGCTACCGCCCAGCGCGGGGCTCGCGCGACAAAGCCAAGCTGTTCCTGCTGCGCCAGTGAGTTGACCTTAATTACCACGCCGTCGATATCAAAGCCCAGCGTCGGACGGTCTTCTTCCACTTTGTGGTAGAACGCAAGCACTTCTTCTGCCGATTCACAAAGCGTTACCCGATCGCTGACCGGCAACCCCCACTTTTTAAATTGCAGTAAACGGCCAAGATGAGTATCGGGCAGCTCACCACCTTCCAGTATGCCAACGCCATAGCAAAAGAAAGTCAGCGGTCGCTTCGCTGTGATTCGCGGATCAAGCTGGCGCAGAGAACCAGCCGCCGCATTACGTGGGTTAGCAAACACTTTCCCGCCCGTGCGCCGTGCGTCTTCGTTAATCTTCTCGAAACCCGCCTGCGGCAGGAACACTTCACCACGCACTTCCAGACGCGCCGGGATATTTTCACCATGCAGTTTTAACGGAATGGCACGAATAGTACGGACGTTAGACGTGATGTCTTCCCCGGTGGTGCCATCACCACGGGTCGCGGCACTGACTAAAACGCCATTTTCATACAGAATACTGACAGCAAGACCATCCAGCTTCAGCTCACAGCACCAGGTTACTTTCTCGTTGCTTTTCAGACGGTCCTGCACACGTTTGTTGAAAGCAAGAAAGCTTTCTTCATCAAAAACGTTATCCAGCGACAACATGGGCACTTCATGACGGATCTGGCTGAAAGCCGCCAGCGGCGCAGCACCTACACGTTGCGTAGGCGAATCAGGCGTAATCAGTTCCGGATGTTTGGTTTCCAGCTCGCGCAACTCGCGCATCAGCCTGTCGTATTCAGCGTCGGGAATTTCCGGCGCATCCATCACATGATAAAGATATTCATGATGGCGAAGCGTCGTTCGCAGTTCTGTCAGTTGTTGTTCGATTGATTCCATATCGCACCATCAATGCTAAAAACCCCCGACAAGCGGGGGTTTGAAGAGGAGTTAATTTGCCTTAAGTGTATCAGGCGTTGGCGTCTTTGACTTCGCGGATAATGTCCTGGTACTCGCGCAATTTCTGCGGAGTCATCATACGACGCTGATCGTCAAGCACTACGCCGCCCACTTCATCGGCAATATGCTGCGCAGATTGCAGCATCAGCTTGAAGTTCTGCAGCTCGTCACCGTAAGACGGTACTTGCATAAAAATAGTGACACCCGGAGTAGTGAAATCCTTCATTTCAGGATCGAAGGTTCCCGGTTTCACCATATTCGCCAGGCTGAATAACGCCGGGCCACTGCCATCCGGGCTAAGATGACGATGGTAAATATTCATATCGCCAAAAATGAAGCCCGCTTGTTGAATGCTGTTAAGAAGCTGTTCACCGTTTAGCTCGCTACCGTGATGCGCCGCGACGTTCATGATAATCACCGCTTCTTTGCGCTTCGGTTTATCCATAACTGGAGCCGGTTCCGCAACAGGCTCAGGCTGTGGTGCCGCTACGGGTTCTGCAGGCTGGAAAGCCTGTTGTGCCGGTTGCGGCGCTGACGCAACCTGTGGCGAAACGGGCTGCTGCACCGGCTGTTCAGGCTGCGGCTGATAGGGCGGTTGCTGCCCCGGCTGCGCTGGACGCGGAGCATGTTGCGGCGCTACCTGCGCTTCAGGCGGCTGCTGGACCGGTTGACGCGGCTGCGCAGACGCATAAGGCGGTTGGTACTGGTGTTGCGGCGACGGACGAGCAGCCTCATGCTCCTGGGCGTTAGCCGGGGCATGATTTACGCGGTGAACACGAACCTCACCAACGCCCTCATCATCTTCGACATCCTCGTCATAAGAATCGTCGTCACGTTTTGACTTCATTCGTTTTAATGGCCGATCGCGAAACATAGAAGACCGTTCTTTACGGCTGGTCCAGAAACCATGTACCAGTAAAGCGATTATGGCGATCGCGCCAACAATGATTAATATCAGACGCAAATCCTGCATCATTATATTCTCTGTTGTTCTAACACCTTGCCACCACGGCAAACATTTACTCACTAAGAGTATTTGCCGATTACCTCAAGTGCAAGTGCACGATTAACTTTCACAGCACAAAGATAGAGGAAATCGTGCTTTTTGCTGTTTTTTCGAACATATCCTAACTGTCCATTGCGCAATTACCCGGTAAAATATGCAAAATTTTCCTGGGATTGGTCAAAAGGAGCTCATCCTGATTATGGTTTCATCATTCACATCTGCCCCACGCAGCGGTTTTTACTATTTTGCGCAAGGCTGGAAGCTCGTCTCACAACCAGGGATTAGGCGTTTCGTTATTTTACCGCTGTTGGTCAATATTTTGTTGATGGGGAGCGCATTCTGGTGGCTCTTTACGCAACTTGATGTCTGGATCCCCACTCTCATGAGTTATGTTCCGGACTGGTTACAATGGCTGAGCTATCTGTTGTGGCCTCTGGCAGTCATCTCTGTGCTGTTAGTGTTTGGCTATTTCTTCTCAACGATTGCTAACTGGATTGCCGCTCCGTTTAATGGTTTATTGGCTGAACAACTGGAAGCACGATTGACAGGCGCGACACCGCCAGATACCGGCATTTTCGGTATCATGAAAGATGTGCCGCGAATCATGAAACGCGAATGGCAAAAATTTGCCTGGTATTTGCCTCGCGCAATGGTATTGCTCATTCTTTACTTCATCCCTGGCATTGGGCAAACCGTCGCGCCGGTACTGTGGTTCCTGTTTAGCGCATGGATGTTAGCCATCCAGTATTGCGATTACCCCTTCGATAACCACAAAGTGCCGTTTAAAGAGATGCGCACCGCCCTGCGCACACGCAAAATTACCAATATGCAGTTTGGTGCTTTAACCAGCCTGTTTACGATGATCCCGCTGATTAATCTGTTCATCATGCCCGTTGCCGTTTGTGGCGCGACGGCGATGTGGGTCGATTGCTATCGCGATAAACACGCGATGTGGCGGTAACAATCTACCGGTTATTTTGTAAACCATTTGTGTAAAATAGGGGTGGCTTATGCCGCCCTTATTCCATCTTGCATGTCATTATTTCCCTTCTGCATATAGATATGCTAAATCCTTACTTCCGCATATTCTCTGAGCAGGTATGCTACCTGTTGTATCTCAATTTCATACAGTTAAGGACAGGCCATGAGTAAGATTTTTGAAGATAACTCGCTAACTATCGGTCACACGCCGCTGGTTCGCCTGAATCGCATCGGTAACGGACGCATTCTGGCGAAGGTGGAATCTCGTAACCCTAGCTTCAGCGTTAAGTGCCGTATCGGTGCTAACATGATTTGGGATGCCGAAAAGCGCGGCGTGCTGAAACCAGGCGTTGAACTGGTTGAACCAACCAGCGGTAATACCGGGATTGCTCTGGCCTATGTAGCTGCCGCTCGCGGTTACAAACTCACCCTGACCATGCCAGAAACCATGAGTATTGAACGCCGCAAGCTGCTGAAAGCGTTAGGTGCAAACCTAGTGCTGACCGAAGGTGCTAAAGGCATGAAAGGCGCAATCCAAAAAGCAGAAGAAATCGTCGCCAGCAATCCAGAGAAATACCTGCTGCTGCAACAATTCAGCAATCCGGCAAACCCTGAAATTCACGAAAAAACCACCGGTCCGGAGATCTGGGAAGATACCGACGGTCAGGTTGATGTATTTGTTGCTGGTGTTGGGACTGGCGGTACGCTGACCGGCGTCAGCCGCTATATAAAAGGCACCAAAGGCAAGACCGATCTCATCTCTGTCGCCGTTGAGCCAACCGATTCTCCAGTGATCGCCCAGGCGCTGGCAGGTGAAGAGATTAAACCTGGCCCGCATAAAATTCAGGGTATTGGCGCTGGTTTTATTCCGGCCAACCTTGATCTCAAGCTGGTCGACAAAGTCATTGGCATCACCAATGAAGAAGCTATTTCTACCGCGCGTCGTCTGATGGAAGAAGAAGGTATTCTTGCAGGTATCTCTTCTGGAGCGGCTGTTGCTGCGGCGTTGAAACTACAAGAAGATGAAAGCTTTACCAACAAGAATATTATGGTTATTCTACCGTCATCGGGTGAGCGTTATTTAAGCACCGCATTGTTTGCCGATCTCTTCACTGAGAAAGAATTGCAACAGTAATGCCAGCTTGTTAAAAATGCGTAAAAAAGCACCTTTTCAGGTGCTTTTTTGTGGCCTGCTTCAAACTTTCGCCCCTCCTGGCATTGATTCAACCTGCCGGAACTGGTATTTAACCAGACTAATTATTTTGATGCGCGAAATTAATCGTTACAGGAAAAGCCAAAGCTGAATCGATTTTATGATTTGGTTCAATTCCTCCTTTAGCGGCATAATGTTTAATGACGTACGAAACGTCAGCGGTCAACACCCGCCAGCAATGGACTGGATTGCGCTCTTCGTGCATCGCGTCTGTTAAAACTGGCGCTAACAATACAGGCTAAAGTCGACCCGCCAGGCTAGACTTTAGTTCCACAACACTAAACCTATAAGTTGGGGAAATACAATGTTCCAGCAAGAAGTTACCATTACCGCTCCGAACGGTCTGCACACCCGCCCTGCTGCCCAGTTTGTAAAAGAAGCTAAGGGCTTCACTTCTGAAATTACTGTGACTTCCAACGGCAAAAGCGCCAGCGCGAAAAGCCTGTTTAAACTGCAGACTCTGGGCCTGACTCAAGGTACCGTTGTGACTATCTCCGCAGAAGGCGAAGATGAGCAGAAAGCGGTTGAACATCTGGTTAAACTGATGGCGGAACTCGAGTAATTTCCCGGGTTCTTTTAAAAATCAGTCACAAGTAAGGTAGGGTTATGATTTCAGGCATTTTAGCATCCCCGGGTATCGCTTTCGGTAAAGCTCTGCTTCTGAAAGAAGACGAAATTGTCATTGACCGGAAAAAAATTTCTGCCGACCAGGTTGATCAGGAAGTTGAACGTTTTCTGAGCGGTCGTGCCAAGGCATCAGCCCAGCTGGAAACGATCAAAACAAAAGCTGGTGAAACGTTCGGTGAAGAAAAAGAAGCCATCTTTGAAGGGCATATTATGCTGCTCGAAGATGAGGAGCTGGAGCAGGAAATCATAGCCCTGATTAAAGATAAGCACATGACAGCTGACGCAGCGGCTCATGAAGTTATCGAAGGTCAGGCTTCTGCCCTGGAAGAGTTGGATGATGAATACCTGAAAGAGCGTGCGGCTGACGTACGTGATATCGGTAAGCGCCTGTTGCGCAACATCCTGGGCCTGAAGATTATCGACCTGAGCGCCATTCAGGATGAAGTTATTCTGGTTGCCGCTGACCTGACGCCGTCCGAGACCGCACAGCTTAACCTGAAGAAGGTGCTGGGTTTCATCACCGACGCGGGTGGCCGTACTTCCCACACTTCTATCATGGCGCGTTCTCTGGAACTGCCTGCTATCGTGGGTACAGGTAGCGTCACCTCTCAGGTGAAAAATGACGACTATCTGATTCTGGATGCCGTAAATAATCAAGTTTACGTCAATCCAACCAACGAAGTTATTGATAAAATGCGCGCTGTTCAGGAGCAAGTGGCTTCTGAAAAAGCAGAGCTTGCTAAACTGAAAGATCTGCCAGCCATTACGCTGGACGGTCACCAGGTCGAAGTGTGCGCTAACATTGGTACGGTTCGTGACGTTGAAGGTGCAGAGCGTAACGGCGCTGAAGGCGTTGGTCTGTATCGTACTGAGTTCCTGTTCATGGACCGCGACGCGCTGCCTACTGAAGAAGAACAGTTTGCTGCTTATAAAGCAGTGGCAGAAGCGTGTGGCTCGCAGGCGGTTATCGTTCGCACCATGGACATCGGCGGCGACAAAGAGCTGCCATACATGAATTTCCCGAAAGAAGAGAACCCGTTCCTCGGCTGGCGTGCTATCCGTATCGCGATGGATCGTAAAGAGATCCTGCGCGATCAGCTCCGCGCTATCCTGCGAGCCTCGGCTTTCGGTAAACTGCGCATCATGTTCCCGATGATCATCTCTGTTGAAGAAGTGCGTGCACTGCGCAAAGAGATCGAAATCTACAAACAAGAACTTAGGCTCGAAGGCAAAGCCTTTGACGAGTCAATTGAAATCGGCGTAATGGTGGAAACACCGGCAGCTGCAACAATTGCACGTCATTTAGCCAAAGAAGTTGATTTCTTTAGTATCGGCACCAATGATTTAACGCAGTACACTCTGGCAGTTGACCGTGGTAATGATATGATTTCACACCTTTACCAGCCAATGTCACCGTCCGTGCTGAACTTGATCAAGCAAGTTATTGATGCTTCTCATGCTGAAGGTAAATGGACTGGCATGTGTGGTGAGCTTGCAGGCGACGAACGTGCTACACTTCTGTTGCTGGGGATGGGTCTGGACGAGTTCTCTATGAGCGCCATTTCTATCCCGCGCATTAAGAAGATTATCCGTAACACGAACTTCGAAGATGCGAAGGTGTTAGCAGAGCAGGCTCTTGCTCAACCGACAACGGACGAGTTAATGACGCTGGTTAACAAGTTCATTGAAGAAAAAACAATCTGCTAATCCACGAGATGCGGCCCAATTTACTGCTTAGGAGAAGATCATGGGTTTGTTCGATAAACTGAAATCTCTGGTTTCCGACGACAAGAAGGATACCGGAACTATTGAGATCATTGCTCCGCTCTCTGGCGAGATCGTCAATATCGAAGACGTGCCGGATGTCGTTTTTGCGGAAAAAATCGTTGGTGATGGCATTGCTATCAAACCAACGGGTAACAAAATGGTCGCGCCTGTAGACGGCACCATTGGTAAAATCTTTGAAACCAACCACGCGTTCTCTATCGAATCTGATAGTGGCGTTGAACTGTTCGTCCACTTCGGTATCGACACCGTTGAACTGAAAGGCGAAGGCTTCAAGCGTATTGCTGAAGAAGGTCAGCGCGTGAAAGTTGGCGATACCGTGATTGAATTCGATCTGCCGCTGCTGGAAGAGAAAGCCAAGTCTACCCTGACTCCGGTTGTTATCTCCAACATGGACGAAATCAAAGAACTGATCAAACTGTCCGGTAGCGTAACTGTGGGTGAAACCCCGGTTATCCGCATCAAGAAGTAATTCTTGCCGCAGAGAAAAATGGCGCCCACCGGCGCCATTTTTTTATGCTTCCACCAGCGGTGGCAAAATCAATTCATCACTCTCATGTTGCTGGGTGTAGCGCATCACCTCCAGCACACGTAATCCCGCACTGTGTACCGCATCGGTTAACGCCTTCCCTTTCAGCAAGCCGCTGATAAGCTGAGCACAAAACAGGTCGCCAGTCCCTTTCAGGTCAGTTTTAACCCGTGAATGGGAAATGACATTCACGCTGTCGTCACTGACCACCACCACCTGCATCTCCTGATTTTCTTCATTACCGGAGGCACTGGTAATCACCACCCACTTTAATGTGTCTGAAAGCAGACTTTTGGCGGCAGCAATGGCGCTGTCGAGATCGCGGCAATTTTTACCTGTCAGAATTTCCAGCTCAAAGATATTGGGGGTAATTCCCTGCGCCAACGGCAGTAAATATTGTCGATACGCCTCGGGAAGGTCAGGTTTGACATAAATTCCGCTATCAATATCGCCAATCACCGGATCGACCATGATTAATAGGTCAGGATGGTCTTTGCGTAGCGCAGTCAGCCACTCGGCAAGGATTTTGATTTGCGATGCCGTTCCCATATAACCGGTGGTTACAGCACGAAGTTGGCGCAGCGCATCACGCTCCTGAAGCGCACGCAAATAGCCGCTAAACCATTCGTCCGGAATCGCACCACCATAGAAAGTGTCATAATGCGGTGTATTACTCAGCAATACCGTCGGCACGGCAAAGACATTCAGGCCGTTCTGTTTGATAGCAGGCATCGCAATGCTGTTGCCTACGCTGCCGTACACTACCTGCGACTGAACGGCGACGATATCCGCCTGCAGCGCCCTGCTCTTATCGTTAAACAACAACAAACTACTCATTTAATTTTTTCTCCTTGCCGATGATCCTCATCGTATTCCAACCGAAACTTTACCTGATTCTGGCAGTCAAATCGGCTATTACAAAACAAGGATAAGGTAATTCAGTGAAGAAAATCATTTGTCTGGTCATTACGCTGCTAATGACACTCCCTGCTTACGCGAAGTTAACAGCCCACGAAGAAGCCCGCATCAACGCCATGCTGGAGGGATTAGCGTAAGCGCATCATTTAAACCGTCTTTCGCCTCCCTTTCCTGTTTCCGATACTAATGTCCAT
>NZ_PTRE01000140.1 GCF_002965065.1 Escherichia sp. MOD1-EC7003 | reverse complement strand
CGCGGCTTAGGTTCGGCTCCGCGAAACAAGAATCCTCGCCCTTTAGGGCGGGGAGTACGTCAATATCAAGACAATCAAGAATCGTTATTTGCGTAGACATGTTGGGAGAAGGCTATGATCTACCCAACCTGAAAATTGCCGCTTTGCATGATCATCATAAGTCTCTTGCAGTAACTTTGCAGTTCATTGGCCGTTTTACTCGTGTCAATAAAGCAAAAAAAATCGGTCAAGCCAGTGTAGTCATGAATGTTGCAGACCCTAATGTTGAAGGTGAATTACAGCATCTATATTCAACAGATGCCGATTGGGATAATGTATTAAGGAGACTCTCTGAAGGACGAATTGCGAGAGAGATTAGATTGCAAGAAGTCGTGGATGCCTTAAAAAGAAAAGGTGATTTACACGATCAGATTTCGCTCTGGAATCTTGAGCCAAGCTGCTCTGTCATGTTATTTCAAACATACTGTGACAATTGGGAGCCTGAAAGATACAAGGAAAAGCTGCCCAGATTCGATGAATCCTGGCATGCAATAGCAGAAGATGAGAATTTGCTTGTTGTGCTAGCTATCCAGGCAACTTCAGTCCGGTGGGGAAACTACAAAGATCTTAAAGATACCAATTATAAAATTCTAATTGCTCATTGGGATCAAGACAGATCCGCCTTGTTTGTATTCTCAAATGACTATAATGCATTTCGAGTTGAGCATCTAGTCAGTGCTATTTGTGATGATAAATTTGAAGTTGTCAGTGGTGAAAAAGTCTTTAATGTATTTAATGGTATTGAATATCCTTTGGCAAGAAATTTAGGCGCATCCCAAATTGGAGCAATCAGCTTTACCCAATACTTTGGCCCAAATGTCACTGAGGGGCTATCATTAATTGAAGCGTCTCAATCAAGCTTAAGCAATATTGCTGCATTAGGTTATGAATCCGGAAACCGTGTAATCTGGGGATGCTCGCAACGCAAAGGTAAAGTCTGGTCACCACAAAAAGGTGGCAGCATTGCTGATTGGTGCAACTGGGTTAAGAAAGCCTGGGACAAAATTTTTAGTTCGGAACCAGATCCAAACAATCTTACGCGTAACTTTTTACGCCCTGTTCCATTACTTGAACCCTATCATGAATATCCAATATCAGCTCAATGGGGTGAGCATTTGCTTACTGCGTTCGAAGATAAAGTTATTTTTCATTTTGATGCTATATCAGCTCACTTATATTTAGTAGAGGTGAAGACTGCTGGAAAGTTTGACGATGGCAATGTGCGGCTCATTTTTTCTACAGATGAAACTTCATCTGAATATAAATTATGTCTTACAGGTAGTACTACAGCAAAAGGTTATGTCTATCAGTTGATTTCCGGCCCTGAAGTCTTTGTACAGCGTGGTGAATCTGAACCTGTATCACTATCAGAATATATGGAAATTGATCCAGTAATGATTCATTACTCCGATGGCTCATTTTCTTACAACGCTCATATAGTTCATGTAAGCCAAAATATTGGCCTTTATGACAAAGACGAAATTGTAGCTTTTGATTGGAATGGAACTGATGTTCGAGTGGAATCAATGGGCTATACTCGTGATCCATCATCCATCCAGTGGCGTTGGTACAGTGAAATTAAAGATAATTACGATGTTATTATTAATGACGACGGTAAAGGTGAGTCAGCTGATTTAGTTGGGTTAAGAATAGTAGATGACTGTATTGTTCTCTCTTTAATCCATTGCAAGTATTCAGGCTCAGAAGAAGCTGGAGCAAGACTTAAAGATCTTTACGAAGTATGTGGGCAGGCACAGAGATGCATTCGTTGGAAGCACCTGAATCTTTCCTATTTATACCACCACATTAAGCGTCGCGAGGAACAGTGGCGATCGCGTGGTTATTCTCGCTTTCTAAAAGGCACTATAAAAGACCTTGCAGCTATGAAAGAGCGCTCCAGAATCACACCTCTTAAATTCCAAGTTGTTATTGTTCAACCAGGACTTAGAGTAAACAAAATTAATGAAGAAGGCCTTAAGTTACTTGGTAGTACGGCCTTATTTATCAAGAAAACAACGATGGCAGATTTAGTTGTTATTGGTTCTAAATAGGACGAAAAATTGACAATATTCGACTTTAGCAATATTAAACAACGAATTGAATATGCTATAAAAATGATGGAAAAAGCAAGAAAAGAGAGTAAATTATGATCCTATTCTTTTATCCCTACATAATGCTTTGCTATAGCGCTGGATACGCTTTATTGCAAACACTGGATGGGATGGGTGTGATTAGTACCAACTTTGTAGAAATGAACGCACAGGGTGCTCTTTTGAGCAGTTACTGGTCTCCCAATAAAGTTGCTGTAGTCTTAGGAGGATTTTTTCTTGAGCTCTTTATCTTATTATTACCCTTTGTTTTCTTGAGCTCATGGATACTTGCCAGAAAAAAGGGACTCATCATTTGTTTTGTTCTTCTTATAACCCCTGGCCTGTTATCGCTCTGTCACCTTCTTCCTGCTATCCAGTGGTTGCCATTGACCTATGAAATAGGAGGTACAGGTGCAACGGGTAACGCAGCTGGACTCGGAAGTCTTAGCTTCATAGGGCTATTGAGTGGTTGGGTTTGGGCAGTAATCATTAGTGATATTTTTGCTACAGGAGAGAAATTCAGACAGTGGACAGATATTTTCCTAATACTGACAGCAGTTGGTAACGGTATTTTTTGGGTATCAGACAGAGAGATGACTGTCGGTAAAACCGCATATGAGAAAACAATTACGGATATTAATGATGCAGCCAAATACCTTCTTTTTCAGGTGAAAGACTACAGCCGCATGTGTGACAATAACGGGCTTACCGATATGTCATCTTGTCAGTGGGCATCGTACATTCAAGAAACGCTAGAAAATATTGCTAGTACAAAATCATCTGTTATTGAATATGTAATACCTGAAAATCTTGACACCTTCTACCGAATTCCTGAGTACGATAGCAATCAAGTATCTCCAGATAAAATCAGACAGGAATTTCAAGACTTCAATAAAAAACTATGCCCAAATAGATCTCTTTCCAAAACAATAATACAATTGCCACCACCTTCTCGATGGTGCCAGACCCCACCCCCAGCTTACTGCAATGCCATTCAAGAGGGAAAATATAAAACAGGCATGTCAGACCGTTTCGCTGTCGCCAATGAGTGTGTAACTACATCATTATTAAGGTACCGCCAAGTTTTATTAAAAGAACAAGCTCGTTTATCCTTAAGTAAAAATGCCCCTCATTATAGATGGATGTGGTTTATTGCTATGTCTTTTTTTATTGGTGGGAAAATTGCCAATGTAATGACAAAAATAGGTAATATAGAGAATCGTCTCATAACTGAGAAACATAGAGTTAAATTCATCCTTTTAAAAATATGTGTTTTTATTGTGCGTACATTGATAAGATGTGCCATCTTATTTCGGAAAGTGTTTTTTTCAACGTTCAATTATATCAAAAAATTGAAGAAAATAAAGCATGATACTTAAATAGAATAGTGACAAACACTCAATTGCAAGGTCATTCTTTGTGTTGAATAAATAAAGAACAAGGGGTACTTTCTCCTGTACCCTTGGAGTTTACATTAGATGATACATCTGAATCTACCTTGGGGATTCACACTAGCGGCAATAGTGTTTTGTACTCAACCGTTTATACAATAGCATCCATGACTAATTGAGCGTAGAGCTCAGTAATCTTATTAATTATCCACTTATTGAAAGAATTCGTGGATCGCTCTTGCCGATAAAATCAGTGAATGTATTGCTCTTGGTGATAATGCCATTGGGAAAAATGACCAACCAGCCATCCCATTAAGGCTAGCCGATTAACTTTAATTAAACCGATATAGCATTCAACTCACTCGCCATTACCCCGATTGATCTTCGCATAGTCAAACGGCGTAATCGCTCTCTCCCGATTCGCATCCAGAAAATCAGCCCACCACTGCAACATCAGCTTGCGTTCATCCAGATGTTCCGCTTTATGGATATATGCCGCCCGCACCGAATTGCGTTCCATATGACTCATTTGCCGTTCTACCGCATCCTTCGACCATAGCCCTGACTCAATCAACGAACTACAGGCCATTGTGCGGAAGCCGTGACCGCAAACCTCAACTTTAGTGTCATAGCCCATCACCCGTAGCGCACTGTTTACCGTGTTCTCGCTCATGGGCTTACGCGGATCGTGATCGCCAATAAAAATCAGCTCATGTTCGCCACAAAACTGTTTTATCTGCTTCAGGATCGCCAGTGCCTGCTTTGAAAGCGGCACCAGATGAGGTGTACGCATCTTTGATCCTCGCTGAGAATGTTTCACGCCGGGAATAACCTCTCGCTCAGGCGGGATGGTCCACATTGACGTTTCAAAATCGATCTCTGACCAGCGAGCAAAACGCAGCTCACTGGATCGAATAAAGATAAGCAGAGTGAGTTCGGTTGCCCAACGGGTTAGCGGCCTGCCGGTGTAGTCATCTATTTTCTGGAGTAATTCCGGGATACGCTTTAACTCCAGCGCCGGACGATGTTGCCGATTACAGGAAGCTACCGCCCCCGCCATCTCTTGCGCCGGATTGTAATCAATTAGACCGCTTTGCACTGCATAACGCATGATCGCCGTGGTGCGCTGTTGAAGGCGGGAAGCCACTTCAAGACGTCCGGATTTCTCCACGGCTTTAACAGGAATTAACAGATCGCGGGTGCCCAGTTCGGCAATATTGCGAGAACCAATTGCCGGGAAGATATTGTCCTCCAGGCTCTTTTTTACACGATTAGCATGATCTTCCGACCATTTTTGGTTGGTTACGAGCCACTCTTTGGCAACCTTCTCGAAAGTAATAATCTCTTTCGCCTGCTCTTCTTTCACAGCACGCTTATGCTCACGAGGATCGATACCAGCAGCTACCAGCTTTCTGGCCTCTTCCCTTTTCTTCCGCGCATCCGCCAGCGAAACATCCGGGTAAACGCCGAACGCCATCAAATGTTGCTTACCGCCAAAACGGAAACGAAATCGCCAATACTTTGAACCGCCAGGTTTTACAAGTAAGGACATGCCGTCGCCGTCAACAAGTGAATACTCTTTCTCCTCAGGTTTCGCAGAGCGAACTTTAGTATCCGTTAGGGCCATAATGGTCTTCCTTCCATTGGTATCTCGTGAGTATACAAACAATATCGAATCGGAAAATATACTCATTAGTATACTCACAAGCCTGTTGATGTGGGTTGAGTCAGGTTGACTTCAGTTGAGGAGAAAAGCTAGGAAAGCCTTGTGTAGCGCGGATTTCAGGCATAAAAAAAACCTCAATTGAGGTCTATTTACATACTTTTGGTGCCGAAGGCCGGACTCGAACCGGCACGTATTTCTACGGTTGATTTTGAATCAACTGCGTCTACCGATTTCGCCACTTCGGCACTGAAGAGGTATGCGGAAAACGTTGTAAATTATACCTGTCGCACGCCACCATGCAAGCGCCAGCTTGCTCGCACCTCGCTAAGTGCTGAAATTTTCAGCATTGCATACAGCGATGTGTAACTTTTGTCACACACCAGGCACCCCGCCCTGCCATGCTCTACACTTCCCAGACAACACCAGAGAAGGACAAAAATATGTCGATGATAAAAAGCTATGCCGCAAAAGAGGCTGGCGGCGAACTGGAAGTTTATGAGTACGATCCCGGTGAACTGAAGCCACAAGATGTTGAAGTACAGGTGGATTACTGCGGGATTTGTCATTCCGATCTGTCGATGATCGACAATGAATGGGGATTTTCACAATATCCGCTGGTTGCCGGGCATGAGGTGATTGGTCGCGTGGTTGCACTGGGTAGCGCCGCGCAGGATAAAGGTTTGCAGGTCGGTCAGCGTGTCGGGATTGGCTGGACGGCGCGTAGCTGTGGTCACTGCGACGCCTGTATTAGCGGTAATCAGATCAATTGCGAGCAAGGCGCGGTGCCGACGATTATGAATCACGGCGGTTTTGCCGAGAAGTTACGTGCGGACTGGCAATGGGTGATCCCACTACCAGAAAATATTGATATCGAGTCTGCCGGGCCACTGTTGTGCGGCGGTATCACGGTCTTTAAACCACTATTGATGCACCATATCACCGCCACCAGCCGTGTCGGCGTGATTGGTATTGGCGGGCTGGGACATATCGCTATAAAGCTTTTGCACGCGATGGGATGTGAGGTGACGGCCTTTAGCTCGAATCCGGCGAAAGAGCAGGAAGTGCTGGCGATGGGTGCCAATAAAGTGGTGAATAGCCGCGATCCGCAGGCACTGAAAGCTCTGGCGGGTCAGTTTGATCTCATTATCAATACCGTGAACGTCAGCCTCGACTGGCAGCCTTATTTTGAGGCGCTGACCTATGGCGGTAATTTCCATACGGTCGGTGCGGTTCTCACGCCGCTGTCTGTTCCGGCCTTTACGCTGATTGCGGGCGATCGCAGCGTTTCTGGTTCGGCAACCGGCACGCCTTATGAACTGCGTAAGCTGATGCGCTTTGCCGCCCGCAGCAAGGTTGCGCCGACCACCGAACTGTTCCCAATGTCGAAAATTAACGACGCCATCCAGCATGTGCGCGACGGTAAGGCGCGTTACCGCGTGGTTCTGAAAGCCGATTTTTGAAAATCATTCGCAGCGCCGATCTGAGGCGCTGCCCTCTTTCATACATATTCTGTTTTGTCGTATCGCCAGCACGGCCTGCCGACATTGTTCGGTGACATTGGCAATATCATGGTTGATATCAATGCGCACAATATCCTGTTCATCTGCTTGTGGACGCTCCAGCGCCTCAAACTGACTTTTTAATAACGCTACCGGCATAAAATGCCCTGCCCGACGCTGCATTCGCGCGAGAATAGTTTCATAGTCGCCATCTAACCAGAGGAAATGAACATGGGGGCTCCCCTTGCGTAAAATATCACGATACTGTTTTTTTAATGATGAACAGACAATAAATCCTGTTTCATTCTTTTTATAAAGACTGTATGAAGCATCATTTAAGCGTTCCAACCAGGGAAGCCGATCTTCATCAGATAATGGAATACCCTGCGACATTTTATCTATATTTTTGGCAGGATGAAGATCGTAACCATCAATAAATTTCGCAGACAATAATGCGGCAACCTTGCTACCAATTAATGTTTTACCACTCCCTGAAACGCCCATCAAAATAAAACTTTCACCCGCCATTTAAAATCTCCTGAATCATCTTACCTGCGGCGATACTACGCCTGGAGACATAATAATTTCACGTTTTTTTATTTCTGTTGATAAGAATTACAAGGCACATCACGTTATGCGTAACATAGTAATGTAACAATTTTCTGACGTGATCTTCATCACAAAGAATGACCATTAAAACCGCTTAAATGCTTCCGGGGTGTCTACCTGACCAGTGAGGAATTTATGCAAGTGAAAACACAATCCTGCGTTGTTGCGGGCAAGAAAACTGTTGCTGTTACCGAGCAAACGATAGATTGGAATAATAATGGGACATTAGTACAGATAACCCGAGGTGGAATTTGCGGTTCCGATTTACATTATTATCAGGAAGGAAAAGTAGGTAATTTCATGATAAAAGCACCGATGGTGTTAGGTCATGAAGTTATCGGTAAAGTTATTCATAGCGACTCATCAAAATTACATGAAGGGCAAACGGTAGCCATTAATCCGTCTAAACCGTGCGGTCACTGCAAATACTGCATTGAACATAACGAGAATCAGTGTACAGAGATGCGTTTTTTTGGCAGTGCCATGTATTTCCCTCATGTTGATGGTGGCTTTACCCGTTATAAAATGGTCGAAACGTCGCAATGTGTCCCTTATCCGGCCAACGCTGACGAAAAGGTTATGGCTTTTGCCGAACCTTTAGCCGTCGCGATTCATGCCGCACATCAGGCCGGCGAGCTACAGGGCAAGCGAGTATTTATTTCCGGTGTTGGGCCCATTGGCTGCCTGATTGCCAGTGCTGTGAAAACACTGGGGGCCGCGGAAATTGTCTGTGCCGATGTAAGCCCCCGTTCCCTCTCTCTGGCCAAAGAGATGGGAGTAGATGTGCTCGTAAACCCACAAAACGACGACATGGATCACTGGAAAGCGGAAAAAGGCTATTTCGATGTCAGTTTTGAAGTATCCGGTCATCCTTCATCAGTGAATACCTGTCTGGAGGTCACTCGTGCACGCGGCGTAATGGTGCAAGTAGGTATGGGGGGCGCGATGACAGAATTCCCAATGATGATGTTGATTGGTAAAGAGATCTCACTCAAAGGATCTTTCCGTTTTACCAGCGAATTTAATACAGCAGTGTCATGGCTGGCGAATGGCGTTATCAATCCACTGCCTTTACTGAGTGCTGAATACCCCTTTACTGACCTGGAAGAGGCGCTACGTTTCGCCGGTGATAAAACCCGGGCAGCAAAAGTCCAGCTTGTTTTCTAAGAGATAAATAAAGGAATAATATAATGAACGATCTATTTTCACTGGCAGGAAAAAATATCTTGATTACCGGTTCAGCACAGGGCATTGGCTTTTTACTGGCAACCGGCCTGGGTAAATATGGCGCACAAATTATTATTAATGATATTACTGCCGAACGCGCAGAACTTGCTGTAGAAAAACTCCGTCAGGAGGGTATTCAGGCCGTTGCCGCACCTTTTAATGTTACCCATAAACATGAAATTGATGCTGCCGTTGAGCATATCGAAAAGGACATCGGTCCCATTGATGTGCTGGTGAATAACGCCGGGATCCAACGCCGTCATCCTTTTACTGAGTTCCCTGAACAAGAATGGAATGATGTGATCGCAGTCAACCAGACTGCTGTGTTCCTGGTGTCACAAGCGGTAACTCGTCACATGGTTGAACGCAAAGCAGGTAAAGTTATTAATATTTGCTCGATGCAAAGCGAGCTGGGACGTGACACCATCACGCCTTATGCCGCATCGAAAGGGGCGGTAAAAATGCTCACCCGCGGTATGTGCGTCGAGCTGGCGCGCCACAATATTCAGGTCAACGGTATTGCGCCGGGCTATTTCAAAACAGAAATGACTAAAGCACTGGTTGAGGACGAAGCCTTCACCGCCTGGTTGTGCAAACGGACGCCCGCCGCACGCTGGGGCGATCCGCAGGAACTGATTGGGGCTGCGGTGTTCCTTTCTTCAAAAGCCTCTGATTTCGTAAACGGCCACCTGTTGTTTGTTGATGGTGGCATGTTGGTGGCTGTTTAACAGCCACTCCCCTACGAGCAGCGCGAAAGCGCTGCTTTTCTGGCACTAATAAGAGATAAAGACTATGCCATTAATCATTATTGCGGCAGGCGTCGCGCTGCTTCTTATCCTGATGATCGGCTTTAAAGTTAACGGCTTTATTGCCCTCCTTCTGGAACAGTATTTTCGCTGCCGTTATCCCGGTCATCCTGATGGCTATCGCCGCCGTTTGTGAAATTACGTTACCGAAAACTAACACCATGCGCCTCTTCTTTGAATTTGTCGGTAACCCTGCCGTTGCGCTATTTATCGCCATTGTTATTGCGATTTTCACGCTGGGCCGACGTAATGGGCGCACCATCGAGCAAATCATGGATATCATTGGGGATTCTATCGGCGCTATCGCAATGATTGTGTTTATTATCGCTGGCGGCGGCGCGTTTAAGCAGGTATTAGTAGATAGTGGTGTAGGGCAGTATATTTCACACTTAATGGGTACTGGCAACCGGTGCGGGCAGCGTGATCGCGTCACACGTAAACGACCCAGGCTTCTGGCTATTTAAAGGGTATTTTAATCTGACGGTTGGTGAAACGCTGCGTACCTGGACGGTGATGGAAACCCTTATTTCTGTTATGGGGTTACTGGGCGTGTTAGCCATTAACGCCGTATTGCACTGAAAGAATAAAATATTGTGATGTACTTTCGGGGGAAGATTGAAGATTCCCCCGACGTTGGGAGAAGTTATGCGCAATCACAGAATTTCTTTACAGGATATCGCTACGCTGGCTGGCGTAACAAAAATGACCGTGAGTCGTTATATCCGCTCGCCGAAAAAAGTGGCAAAGGAAACAGGCGAGCGCATCGCCAAAATTATGGAAGAGATCAATTACATCCCTAATCGCGCTCCCGCCATGTTGTTGAATGCACAAAGTTATACCCTCGGTATCTTGATTCCGTCATTTCAAAATCAACTCTTCGCTGACATTCTCGCGGGAATAGAATCCGTCACATCTGAGCATAATTATCAGACTCTTATTGCTAATTACAATTACGATCGCGATTCCGAAGAAGAGTCGGTGATTAACCTGCTCTCTTATAACATTGACGGGATTATTCTTTCGGAAAAATATCACACCATCAGGACGGTGAAATTTCTGCGTTCAGCCTCCATTCCAGTTGTGGAATTGATGGACGTACAGGGAGAGCGGCTGGATATGGAGGTCGGATTTGATAATCGGCAGGCCGCTTTTGACATGGTGTGTACCATGCTGGATAAGCGAGTCAGGCGCAAAATTCTGTATCTCGGTTCCAAAGATGACACCCGCGATGAACAGCGTTATCAGGGGTATTGCGATGCGATGATGCTACGTAATCTTTCCCCATTACGCATGAATCCACGCGCCATCTCATCCATTCATTTAGGAATGCAGTTAATGCGTGATGCCCTTAGCGCAAACCCGGATTTAGACGGTGTATTTTGCACCAATGACGATATCGCGATGGGTGCGCTTCTGCTGTGCCGCGAGCGAAACCTCGCCGTGCCAGAACAAATTTCCATTGCGGGTTTTCATGGGCTGGAGATTGGCAGGCAAATGATCCCAAGCCTCGCCAGCGTAATTACGCCCCGTTTTGATATTGGTCGGATGGCCGCCCAAATGTTGCTGAGCAAAATTAAAAATAACGATCACAACCACAACACTGTTGACCTCGGGTATCAGATTTATCACGGTAACACCCTATAGGTTATTTTCTCTTCATGAAAGATGGGGCAGACGATGGCAAAAAGTGCTGCCCGCCAGGTGACGCATCAGATTGTACGCGGGATGTTGGGGAGTTTGCTCAGGGGGAGAAAAAGGTAAGCGAAGTGCGATTTGTCTTTGCCTGGTGCAACGCTAACACCTCTTATCAGGCCTATGCTACTGCAATATATTGAATTTGCATGATTTTATAGGCATGAATAAAGCGTACTTTGCCAACAATGTAAAAAGGGAGCTTTCGCTCCCTTTCTTCACTCATCCGGTTACGATTTTCTCATTAACAACCACAGGCTGATTAAGAAGAAACTGGCGCTTGGCAACAGTGCGCCAATGATCGGCGGGATGCCGTAAACCAACGTCAGCGGGCCGAAGATCTGGTCCAGTACGTAGAAGACAAAACCGAAGCTGATACCGGTGACCACACGCACGCCCATCGGTACGCTACGCAGTGGGCCAAAGATGAACGACAGCGCCATCAGCATCATCACCGCCACGGATAGCGGCTGGAAGATTTTGCTCCACATGTTGAGCTGATAGCGTCCGGCATCCTGACCACTCGACTTCAGATACTTCACGTAGTTGTGCAAACCACTGATGGAGAGTGCATCCGGGTCCAGCGCCACCACGCCCAGTTTGTCCGGGGTAAGGTTGGTTTTCCAGGTACCGCTCACCGTCTGCGAACCGGTTATCTGTTTTGGATTGGTCAGATCAGATTCATCAACCTGCGACAGACGCCAGACTTTATGTTCCGGGTCAAACTTCGCCGTAGCGGCATAGCGTACAGATTGCAGACGACGATTCTCGTTAAAAGCATAAATGCTGATACCGCCTAACTCTTCGTCACCTTTAACCCGCTCAATGTAGACAAAGTTGTTGCCATCTTTCGCCCATAAGCCTTGCTGGGTAGAGAGCAACGAGCCGCCGTACATCGCCTGCGCACGGTAGTTACGCGCCATCTGCTCGCCCTGCGGCGCGACCCATTCGCCAATCGCCATCGTCAGTAAGACCAGCGGAATGGCGGTTTTCATCACCGACAGCGCCACCTGCATACGGGTAAAACCAGAAGCCTGCATCACCACCAGTTCGCTGCGCTGCGCCAGCATCCCAAGACCAAGCAACGCCCCAAGCAGGGCCGCCATCGGAAAGAAGATTTGCACATCTTTCGGCACGCTCAGCAGGGTATACATTCCTGCGCCTAACGCGTCGTAACTCCCCTGCCCGGCTTTTTTCAGCTGATCGACAAATTTGATAATGCCCGACAGCGACACCAGCATGAACAGCGTCATCATGATGGTGTTGAAAATAGTTTTACCGATATAGCGGTCAAGTACGCCAAAAGGTTGCATCACACCGCTCCTTTACGCGAAAAACTGGCGCGCAGGCGGCGGACCGGCACGGTGTCCCAAAGGTTGAGAACAATCGCCAAAGCCAGATAAATCAGGTTAACGGCCCACATCCACAGCGTCGGGTCCAGCTTACCTTTACCGCCGTTCGATTTCAGGGAGGTCTGGATCAGGAAGAAAAGCAGATACAGCAGCATGGCTGGCAGCATCGACAATACGCGCCCCTGACGCGGGTTAACCACGCTCAGCGGTACGACCATAAGCGCCATCATAAAGACAGTGAATACCAGCGTGATACGCCAGTTCAGCTCTGCGCGGGCACGATCGGTGTCAGTGTTCCACAATGTACGCATGTCCATCTGGTCGGTATCATTCGGATCCAGCGCCACCGCCTGGTGACCAATGATCGCCTGATAATCCTGGAAGTCCGTAATGCGAAAATCACGTAACAGCGCAGTGCCTTCGAAGCGCGTTCCCTGGTTGAGAGTGACGACCTGAGAGCCGTCGCGCAGCTGGGTTAAATGTCCGGAATCGGCCACCACCACAGAAGGACGTGCATTACCTTTTGGTCGAATTTGCGCGAGGAACACATCTTTGAAATCGCTGCCGTCAACGCTTTCGATGAACAGCACCGAGCTGCCATTAGTCGCCTGCTGGAATTGCCCCTGTGCCAGCGCCGCCATGCCGGGATTCGCTTTCGCTTCTGCTAACACTTCATCCTGATGACGCGATGACCACGGTCCCGCCCACATGACGTTAACCGCCGCGACGATTGCCGTGAATAGCGCGAGAATCATCGCCGCTTTCACCAGAACCGCTTTGCTCAGGCCGCAGGCATGCATTACCGTAATTTCACTTTCGGTATACAGTTTACCCAGCGTCATCAGCAGCCCGAGGAACAGGCTTAATGGCAGGATAAGCTGCGCCATTTCCGGCACGCCCAACCCGAGGAGGGAGAGCACCAGATTCGCCGGAATATCGCCGTCAACCGCTGCGCCGAGGATCCTCACTAACTTTTGACAGAAGAAGATCAAAAGCAAGATGAAGAGTATCGCCAGCTGGCTTTTGAGCGTCTCCCGCACCAGATATCTTATGATTATCACTTTAAATACGCCCGTAAAAACTCGTCTTTTGCAGGATTTTAGCTTGTTTCATGGCTTAAACGTCATTTATTCTCTTGAGTCGTCGAAATCGTCGCTAAGATAATTATACTCAACGGATTCACCTCTCAGATTTTGTTCTGACGTGCCAATGCCGTAATAACGTTAAGATTAACACGAAGTCATCGCAACAGCGGACATGAGTTACGAAAGCTTGCAATTCTATCTGTAGCCACCGCCGTTGTCTTTAAGATTCAGGAGCGTAGTGCATGGAGTTTAGTGTAAAAAGCGGTAGCCCGGAGAAACAGCGGAGTGCCTGCATCGTCGTGGGCGTCTTCGAACCACGTCGCCTTTCTCCGATTGCAGAACAGCTCGATAAAATCAGCGATGGGTACATCAGCGCCCTGCTACGTCGGGGCGAACTGGAAGGAAAACCGGGGCAGACACTGTTGCTGCATCATGTCCCAAACGTGCTTTCCGAGCGAATTCTCCTTATTGGTTGCGGCAAAGAACGTGAGCTCGATGAGCGTCAGTATAAGCAGGTGATTCAAAAAACGATCAATACCCTTAACGACACGGGGTCAATGGAAGCCGTTTGCTTCCTGACTGAACTTCACGTTAAAGGGCGCAATAACTACTGGAAAGTGCGCCAGGCGGTAGAGACAGCGAAAGAGACGCTGTACAGCTTCGACCAGCTCAAAACCAACAAAAGCGAGCCGCGTCGCCCACTTCGCAAAATGGTCTTCAACGTGCCGACCCGCCGCGAGCTGACCAGCGGTGAGCGCGCGATCCAGCACGGTCTGGCGATTGCCGCCGGGATCAAGGCCGCGAAAGATCTCGGCAATATGCCGCCGAATATCTGTAACGCCGCTTACCTCGCCTCTCAGGCGCGCCAGCTGGCTGACAGTTACAGTAAGAATGTCATTACCCGCGTTATCGGCGAACAGCAGATGAAAGAACTGGGGATGCACGCTTATCTGGCGGTCGGTCAGGGTTCACAAAACGAATCGCTGATGTCGGTAATTGAGTACAAAGGCAATGCGTCGGAAGATGCGCGCCCGATTGTGCTGGTGGGTAAAGGTTTAACCTTCGATTCCGGTGGTATCTCCATCAAGCCTTCTGAAGGCATGGATGAGATGAAATACGATATGTGCGGCGCGGCGGCGGTTTACGGCGTGATGCGGATGGTCGCAGAGCTGCAACTGCCGATTAACGTTATCGGCGTGCTGGCAGGCTGCGAAAACATGCCTGGTGGACGTGCCTATCGTCCGGGCGATGTGTTAACTACCATGTCCGGTCAAACCGTTGAAGTGCTAAACACCGACGCTGAAGGCCGTCTGGTACTGTGCGACGTGTTAACTTACGTTGAGCGTTTTGAGCCGGAAGTGGTGATTGACGTGGCGACGCTGACCGGTGCCTGCGTTATCGCGCTGGGTCATCACATTACCGGTCTGATGGCGAACCATAATCCGCTGGCCCATGAGCTGATTGCTGCGTCTGAACAATCCGGTGACCGCGCATGGCGTTTACCGCTGGGTGACGAGTATCAGGAACAACTGGAGTCCAATTTTGCCGATATGGCTAACATTGGCGGTCGTCCAGGTGGGGCGATTACCGCAGGTTGCTTCCTGTCGCGCTTTACCCGCAAGTACAACTGGGCGCATCTGGATATCGCAGGAACCGCCTGGCGTTCTGGCAAGGCAAAAGGCGCAACCGGTCGTCCGGTGGCGTTGCTGGCACAGTTCCTGTTAAACCGCGCCGGATTTAACGGCGAAGAGTAATTGCATCAGGCTGTGTTGTTATTGTCGGATGCGGCGTAAACGCCTTATCCGACCTACACACAGCACTTAACTTGTAGGCCTGATAAGACGCGGCAGCGTCGCATCAGGCGCAGCGGCGTTTACCTGATGCGTATTTAAATCCACCACAAGAAGCCCCATATATGAAAAACGCGACGTTCTACCTTCTGGACAATGACACCCCCGTCGATGGCTTAAGCGCCGTTGAGCTGTTGGTGTGTGAAATTGCCGCAGAACGTTGGCGCAGTGGTAAGCGTGTGCTCATCGCTTGTGAAGATGAAAAGCAGGCTTACCGGCTGGATGAAGCCCTGTGGGCGCGTCCGGCAGAAAGCTTTGTTCCGCATAATTTAGCGGGAGAAGGACCGCGCGGCGGTGCGCCGGTGGAGATCGCCTGGCCGCAAAAACGCAGCAGCAGCCCGCGTGATATATTGATTAGTCTGCGAACAAGCTTTGCAGATTTTGCCACCGCTTTCACAGAAGTGGTAGACTTCGTTCCTTATGAAGATTCTCTGAAACAACTGGCGCGCGAACGCTATAAAGCCTACCGCGTGGCTGGTTTCAACCTGAATACGGCAACCTGGAAATAATGGAAAAGACATACAACCCACAAGATATCGAACAGCCGCTTTACGAGCACTGGGAAAAGCAGGGCTACTTTAAGCCTAATGGCAACGAAAGCCAGGACAGTTTCTGCATCATGATCCCACCGCCAAACGTCACCGGCAGTTTGCATATGGGTCACGCCTTCCAGCAAACCATCATGGATACCATGATCCGCTATCAGCGCATGCAGGGCAAAAACACCCTGTGGCAGGTCGGTACTGACCACGCCGGGATCGCTACTCAGATGGTCGTTGAGCGCAAGATTGCCGCAGAAGAAGGTAAAACCCGTCACGACTACGGCCGCGAAGCCTTCATCGACAAAATCTGGGAATGGAAAGCGGAATCCGGCGGCACCATTACCCGTCAGATGCGTCGTCTCGGCAACTCCGTCGACTGGGAGCGTGAACGCTTTACCATGGACGAAGGCCTGTCCAATGCGGTGAAAGAAGTTTTCGTTCGTCTATATAAAGAAGACCTGATTTACCGTGGTAAACGCCTGGTAAACTGGGACCCGAAACTGCGTACCGCTATTTCTGACCTGGAAGTGGAAAACCGCGAATCGAAAGGTTCGATGTGGCACATCCGCTATCCGCTGGCTGACGGCGCGAAAACCGCAGACGGTAAAGATTATCTGGTGGTTGCGACTACCCGTCCGGAAACCTTGCTGGGCGATACCGGCGTAGCCGTTAACCCGGAAGATCCGCGTTATAAAGATCTGATTGGTAAATATGTCATTCTGCCGCTGGTAAACCGTCGTATTCCGATTGTTGGCGACGAACACGCTGACATGGAAAAAGGCACCGGCTGCGTGAAAATCACTCCGGCGCACGACTTTAACGACTATGAAGTCGGTAAGCGTCATCAACTTCCGATGATCAACATCCTGACCTTTGACGGCGATATCCGTGAAAGCGCCCAGGTGTTCGATACCAAAGGTAACGAATCCGACGTTTATTCCAGCGAGATCCCGGCAGAGTTCCAGAAACTTGAGCGTTTTGCTGCGCGTAAAGCAGTCGTTGCTGCGGTTGACGCACTCGGCCTGCTGGAAGAAATTAAACCGCACGACCTGACTGTTCCTTATGGCGACCGTGGCGGCGTGGTGATCGAACCGATGCTGACCGACCAGTGGTACGTCCGTGCCGACGTGCTGGCGAAACCGGCGGTTGAAGCGGTTGAGAACGGTGACATTCAGTTTGTGCCGAAGCAGTACGAAAACATGTACTTCTCCTGGATGCGCGATATTCAGGACTGGTGTATCTCTCGCCAGCTGTGGTGGGGTCACCGCATCCCGGCATGGTACGACGAAGCGGGTAACGTTTATGTTGGCCGCAACGAAGATGAAGTGCGTAAAGAAAATAACCTCGGTGCCGACGTTGCTCTGCGTCAGGATGAAGACGTTCTCGATACCTGGTTCTCCTCCGCGCTGTGGACCTTCTCTACCCTTGGCTGGCCGGAAAATACCGACGCCCTGCGTCAGTTCCACCCGACCAGCGTGATGGTCTCTGGTTTCGACATCATCTTCTTCTGGATTGCCCGCATGATCATGATGACCATGCACTTCATCAAAGATGAAAACGGCAAGCCGCAGGTTCCGTTCCATACCGTCTACATGACCGGTCTGATCCGTGACGACGAAGGCCAGAAGATGTCCAAATCCAAGGGTAACGTCATTGACCCGCTGGATATGGTTGACGGTATAACGCTTGCAGATCTGCTGGAGAAACGCACTGGCAATATGATGCAGCCGCAGCTGGCAGACAAAATCCGCAAGCGTACCGAGAAGCAGTTCCCGAACGGCATCGAGCCGCACGGCACCGACGCCCTGCGCTTCACCCTGGCGGCGCTGGCCTCGACCGGGCGCGATATCAACTGGGATATGAAGCGTCTGGAAGGTTATCGTAACTTCTGTAACAAGCTGTGGAACGCCAGCCGCTTTGTGCTGATGAACACAGAAGGTCAGGATTGCGGTTTCAACGGCGGCGAAATGACGCTGTCGCTGGCAGACCGCTGGATTCTGGCAGAGTTCAACCAGACTATCAAAGCGTACCGCGAAGCGCTGGACAGCTTCCGCTTCGATATTGCCGCAGGCATTCTGTATGAATTCACCTGGAACCAGTTCTGCGACTGGTATCTGGAGCTGACCAAGCCGGTAATGAACGGTGGCAGCGAAGCCGAATTGCGCGGTACTCGCCATACGCTGGTGACCGTGCTGGAAGGTCTGCTGCGCCTCGCACACCCAATCATTCCGTTCATCACCGAAACCATCTGGCAGCGTGTGAAAGTGCTTTGCGGTATCACCGCCGACACCATCATGCTGCAGCCGTTCCCGCAGTACGATGCATCTCAGGTTGATGAAGCCGCACTGGCCGACACCGAGTGGCTGAAGCAGGCGATCGTTGCGGTACGTAACATTCGTGCGGAAATGAACATCGCCCCCGGTAAACCGCTGGAGTTGCTGCTGCGCGGTTGCAGTGCAGATGCAGTACGTCGCGTAAATGAAAACCGTGGCTTCCTGCAAACGCTGGCGCGTCTGGAAAGCATCACCGTGTTGCCTGCCGATGACAAAGGTCCGGTTTCCGTTACTAAGATCATCGACGGTGCAGAGCTGCTGATCCCGATGGCGGGTCTCATCAACAAAGAAGATGAGCTGGCGCGTCTGGCGAAAGAAGTAGCGAAGATCGAAGGTGAAATCAGCCGTATCGAGAACAAGTTGGCGAACGAAGGCTTTGTCGCCCGTGCACCGGAAGCGGTCATCGCGAAAGAGCGTGAGAAGCTGGAAGGCTATGCAGAAGCAAAAGCGAAACTGATTGAACAGCAGGCTGTTATCGCCGCGCTGTAATATTCTCGATGTAAACGAAGGCCGGAGCATGCTCCGGCCTTTTTAGTTAGATAAACGGCACATACGGCATAATACCGCGAGATATCCACATCAACAGACCGCTATCCTGCGGCTTGTCATCATTGGTTAACTCCAGCGAATCAAGGTCACCCTGGACATGGGTATTGTTGGCAATCCAGCTTACCATCCACATTTTTAGCCACGGATAAGCCAGGCCACAGGTGATTGAAGTACCCACTAATACCGCAAATATGCGCAAAAGCATACCAATTGCGGTGATGGATGAATGGAAACTAACAGTACCATTTGCCAGTGTCAGATTATTCAAAAACAGATTGCGTAACGTGACATAGAGATAACTGGCAAGCACAAGAATCGCGACAAAGTACAGGAAGTAGGAAGCCATAATCTGCGGGAAATATTGCAATACAAGCTCACCACCTGCATCAGCCTGCCCCAACATAGCCATCATCATTAACTGCTGGAATACTGGCACAATCATAATACCAATTACAATGATGAAAGGAACCATGGTTAATATTGCGAGCATGCATCCTTTAATGCATTCTTTTACACTTACTTTAATGGAAAACTGATGGATACCAAAAGTCGCGTTATTACCCAGTAAAGGCATCCACTTGCTGTAGGTAATACCGTGGACAACACCTAGTCCGACGACAGAAAGCAAACTTAACGCGACTAAGTTAAAGAATACCCCTCCTATCGATGTCGTCACTTGCGAAATAAGATACAGCACGAACCAAAAAGCTAACGCCAATAGAACAGGCAGACCTAACATAACCCACCATGCACGAAGCATAGAGCAGTTAAAACCAAAGCGAATACCATTCAGTGAGGTCATATTCGCCTGATACTGTAAGCTCTTCACTGCCATACACGGAATACAGCCGAGCAGGAGAACGAGCAGGAGGAAACCAAGCGCAAAGTGTTGGCCCGAAAAACAAAAAATGCTAAAAAAATAAACCACCATAATAATTGAAAAACTAACAAAAATAGCACCACCTGTTCCCTCATAACGAAATGGTTGCCCCTTGAGTGTCACATGTTGATAAATATAACGACGACACTTCACCAATGCCCACGGTCCATATATTCCCATGGTAATAATTGTCAGCAATAAATTCACAAGACAAATAAGAAAGTACTCACCCCCTTTGCCTGTGAAAACAAATGCGTGACGAGGATTATCTTTCCCGATGTTTACACCATTCATGAATCATATCCCTAAAATAATTCCATTCATATAAATAATAATCCCAGTAAATTGATACTGGCTTGCCTAGAATACGCTTTATCTCAGAGATATATGCTTAATATTTTCTGATTTATCTTCTTCTTGCACCACATAAGCGAGGGTGGTATTAAAGTGAACTATAAATCATACATTTGAAATTGAGCTATGCTATGAATGTTGTTGTTTCCCCCGCGCTCCGTTTGCGCAGACTTACCGCCGCCGATAATCCCGCCATCGCCCGCGTCATTCGTCAGGTATCCGCAGAATACGGTCTTACCGCTGATAAAGGCTACACCGTCGCCGATCCGAATCTAGACGAGTTGTATCAAGTGTATAGTCAGCCCAGTCATGCATATTGGGTGGTTGAGTACGATGGTGACGTGGTCGGCGGCGGCGGGATTGCGCCATTAACCGGGAGTGAGCCGGACATTTGCGAATTGCAAAAGATGTATTTTCTTCCGGTAATTCGCGGCAAAGGGCTGGCAAAGAAACTGGCCTTAATGGCGATGGAGCAGGCGCGAGAGATGGGTTTCAAACGCTGCTATCTGGAAACAACCGCTTTTTTAAAGGAGGCCATTGCGCTTTATGAGCATTTGGGCTTTGAGCATATCGACTATGCGCTTGGCTGCACGGGCCATGTCGATTGTGAAGTGCGGATGCTACGCGAACTCTGAAAAAATGCCAGCGAGTTCACACTCGCGGGCATTCTCACACTAACAATGTACTTTTTGTTTATGCCGGATGTGGCGTTAACGCCTTATCCGGTCTACAAATTCAATAGATTGCAGGAATGATAAGCGTAGCGCATCAGGCCATTTAGCCTTTGTCGTTAACGCTTAATTAGTGGCGAACACCGTCGTCGTCTTCATCGACAAAATCTTCATCGTCGCCGTCTTCGCCGTTAGGATCTTCAAAGTAAGTACCCCAACCGTCGTACTCAACGTCAAATTTTTCTGCCAGCGTCATCAGTTGTTCAACCTGGGCATCGATCAGATCGGCATTCAACGCGCACTCGCTGAGGATATCGCAGCAAATCACGACATCACCATCTTCCACTTCCAGCGCTTCTGGATCGGTCACTTCGTAACCGAGTTTAAACGCTTCAACCGCTGCTTTTTCCAGGGTTTCCAGATCGTCTGCGGAAAGGTGATGTTCAATGGTGTACAGCGCGTCCGGATCGCTGCCATCTTCCAGTAATTCTTCAATAATCAAACGTGTTTCTTCACGCTGTTCTTCCAGTTGTTCCGGGTTTGCCATGGCTCATTCCTCTTAATGTCCTGCCGATACTCTTATTGTCACACACCACTGACATTGCCTCCACCTTTGTGATAAAGATTTATGCTTTAGGCTTGCAAATGAATATTCATCCATATAAATTGAATTTTAATTCATTAAGGCGTTAGCCACAGGAGGGATCTATGTCCGGGTTTTATCATAAACATTTCCTGAAATTACTCGATTTCACGCCAGCTGAACTCAACAGCCTGCTGCAGTTAGCCGCGAAGCTGAAAGCCGATAAGAAAAGCGGTAAAGAAGAAGCCAAACTCACTGGTAAAAACATCGCGCTCATCTTCGAAAAAGACTCGACCCGTACCCGATGCTCTTTCGAAGTTGCCGCATATGACCAGGGTGCTCGCGTTACTTATCTTGGCCCAAGCGGCAGCCAGATTGGACATAAAGAGTCGATTAAAGATACTGCCCGCGTGCTGGGTCGCATGTATGACGGTATTCAGTATCGCGGCTATGGTCAGGAGATTGTCGAAACGCTGGCAGCATACGCTGGCGTGCCGGTATGGAACGGTCTGACCAATGAGTTTCACCCCACGCAGCTGTTGGCGGATCTCCTCACCATGCAGGAGCATCTGCCAGGTAAAGCGTTCAATGAAATGACGCTGGTATACGCTGGAGATGCACGTAATAACATGGGGAACTCAATGCTCGAAGCAGCAGCGTTGACCGGGCTGGATCTTCGTTTAGTCGCGCCAAAAACCTGCTGGCCGGAAGCATCTCTGGTCGCCGAATGCAGTGCTCTGGCACAAAAACACGGGGGTAAAATCACCTTGACGGAAGATATAGCCTCTGGGGTTAAAGGCGCAGACTTTATCTATACCGATGTCTGGGTATCGATGGGTGAGCCAAAAGAGAAATGGGTCGAGCGGATTGCTCTGCTGCGAGACTACCAGGTGAATAGCCAAATGCTGCAACTTACTGACAATCCGCAGGTGAAATTTTTGCACTGTCTGCCAGCGTTCCACGACGATCAGACTACGCTTGGCAAAAAAATGGCAGTGGAATTCGGCTTACACGGCGGGATGGAAGTCACCGATGAAGTTTTTGAATCATCGGCCAGCATCGTCTTCGATCAGGCAGAAAACCGGATGCACACCATTAAAGCGGTGATGGTCGCGACGCTCGCGCAATAATTTCTCCGGATAAAGATAAGGCCGAACCCGGCCTCAGGCTGCTGACAACGTGCGCTTTGTTCATGCCGGATGCGGCGTGAACGCCTTATCCGGCCTACAAAACATGCAATTTCAATAGATTGCAGAGATGATGTAGGCCTGATAAGCGCAGCGCATCAGGCAATTTTGCGTTTGTCATCATTCTCAGGCCGAACCCGGCCTTTTCTTGTTTAGGCCACCAGCAGTTTCACCACCGCTTTACGCACCTGCGCTGGCGCGCCAACCGCGCACAGCGGCTTATGCACTTCACCGGGATAAAAGACCACAAAGTCACCCTCATTCAGAATCACCGTTTTTTCTTCTCTTCCTTCAGGCAAAAACGCGATGTCTTTGTCTGCCAGCCAGTCGGTTTCCACTGCGTCCGCAGCCTGAGTACTGAAGGTCATCCCCTCCTGGCCCTTTAAGACAATCTGAATGTCGAGGTAGCGAGCGTGATACTCCGCACGGCGCTGTTCAAAAGGTTCAGTCATATCTTCTGAGATCAGATAAAACAAGCGGTCACCGTCAATATCATGTTTACCTTTGGCGGTTTCATCCGTGACATGCTCTTTGATATGTTCTATAGCCTGGCGCAGCTCTTGAGGTAGCCAGGATTGCAGATTGTGAATATTGCCAGCGATCATCGTAAACCCCATCAATAAAACAGCGTTTCAATTTTCTTGTTATACGAAAAAATCCACCGCCATACTACTGCTATCTGTTCATATTTTGCGTCAGCGCATGTTTATTGCTGGAATTGTTGAATGTCTGTTAATACCTGACAATGAATTATGCATTTTTTCTGCATAATTCCTGAAGTGCGTTTTACTTTCACCTTACCAACCTGTTGTTATAACTGATATTATAAGAAAAATAGTTGTCCGATCACAATTCACTTCCTTTGCATAATCGATGTTCAATACTATAGTTATTCGGGAATTAGGTTTGCAGGAAAAATAATATGGTCCACAATCCGCATAATTATTCCAGAAAATAAAAAATATCATTATAATCAATGCGTTATATTTTTGTTGTTATATGTAAAAATAAACAATCAATTAACACAAAAGAATAACCCAGCGCATAAATGCGTAGTGATTCATTTTTCAATATATTGTTTTTTTAATTTCTCAGACATCCGTCATATATTAAATAAGAAAAATCAAATATTCCGTTTGATGTGAAACACGTCACATTATCGCAGTAAATTAAATTTCATGATTCTCCTCGAAAATTAACTGAACAGTAATGACTGCAAATGTATTAATTATTTGCAGCCACCTCCTTTTTATTTCTGAAAAAATAGAGTGAAAGGTATCGTAATGGAAAAACATTATGTTGGTTCTGAAATTGGTCAATTGCGCAGTGTGATGCTGCATCGCCCTAATCTCAGCCTAAAACGCCTCACGCCATCAAACTGTCAGGAGTTGCTGTTTGATGATGTTTTGTCGGTTGAGCGCGCGGGGGAAGAACATGACATTTTTGCCAACACGCTTCGCCAGCAGGGTGTGGAAGTCTTGTTACTCACTGATTTATTGGCGCAAACTCTCGATATCTCTGAAGCGAAAAACTGGCTGCTGGAAACGCAAATCTCCGATTACCGATTGGGTCCCATCTTTGCTACCGATGTCCGCGCCTGGCTTGCGGATATGCCGCACCGGGAACTGGCGCGCCATTTAAGCGGCGGCCTGACCTACGGTGAAATTCCCGCCTCGATTAAAAATATGGTGGTTGATACTCACGATATTAATGACTTTATTATGAAGCCATTACCCAACCATTTATTTACCCGTGATACTTCCTGTTGGATATATAACGGCGTCTCCATTAACCCAATGGCAAAACCTGCCCGCCAGCGTGAAACTAATAACCTGCGCGCTATTTATCGCTGGCATCCACAATTTGCCGATGGCGAATTCATTAAATATTTCGGCGATGAAAATATTAATTATGACCACGCCACTTTAGAAGGCGGCGACGTCCTGGTGATTGGGCGCGGTGCGGTGCTGATTGGCATGTCCGAGCGCACCACGCCGCAGGGAATCGAGTTCCTCGCTCAGTCGCTGTTTAAAAATCGCCAGGCCGAGCGGGTTATTGCCGTTGAACTCCCCAAACACCGTTCCTGTATGCACCTCGATACCGTGATGACCCACATCGATATCGACACCTTCTCCGTCTATCCGGAAGTGGTTCATCAGGATGTGCAGTGCTGGACCATCACCCCGGACGGACGCGGCGGCCTGAAGCGCGCCCAAGAGAGCACGCTGGTTCACGCCATCGAGAAAGCGCTCGGCCTCGATCAAGTCCGCTTAATCACCACTGGCGGCGACGCCTTTGAAGCGGAACGCGAACAGTGGAACGACGCCAACAACGTCCTCACGCTGCGCCCCGGCGTTGTGGTCGGTTACGAGCGCAACATCTGGACCAACGAAAAATATGACAAAGCCGGTATCACCGTACTGCCCATTCCCGGTGACGAACTGGGACGCGGGCGCGGCGGCGCACGCTGCATGAGTTGCCCACTGGAACGCGACGGAATTTAAGGAACTGACATGGAAAACAAACCGACTCTGGTTGTCGCACTGGGTGGCAATGCGCTGCTCAAACGCGGTGAACCGTTAGAAGCTGATATTCAACGTAAAAACATTGAGTTAGCCGCAAAAACCATCGCACAGCTTACCCAGCAGTGGCGGGTTGTGCTGGTACACGGTAACGGTCCGCAGGTTGGCCTGCTGGCATTACAGAACAGCGCTTATGACCGTGTCACGCCTTATCCGCTCGATATTCTCGGCGCGGAAAGCCAGGGAATGATCGGCTACATGCTGCAACAGGCGCTGAAAAATCAGCTACCGCAGCGGGAAATCAGCGTCCTGCTCACTCAGGTGGAGGTCGATGCCAACGATCCGGCATTTCGCAACCCCACCAAATATATCGGACCGATTTATGACGAAGCCCAGTCCCGCACGTTAGAAGCAGAAAAAGGGTGGATTTTCAAAGCGGACGGTAAAGCTTTTCGCCGCGTGGTTCCTTCGCCGCAACCAAAACGGATTGTCGAGCGCGATGCGATCCAGGCGCTGATTGCCCGCGATCACCTGGTTATCTGCAACGGCGGCGGCGGTGTTCCAGTGGTGGAGAAAGTGGACGGTTATCACGGCATCGAGGCGGTGATCGATAAAGACCTCTCTGCTGCGCTGCTCGCCAGCCAGCTCCACGCCGATGCTCTGCTGATCCTCACTGATGCCGACGCGGTGTATCTCGACTGGGGTAAACCCACACAGCGTCCGCTGGCGCAAGTGACGCCGGAACTGCTGAGCGAAATGCAATTCGATGCCGGTTCGATGGGACCGAAGGTCACCGCCTGCGCCGACTTTGTCAGCCGCTGCCGGGGAATTGCCGGTATTGGTTCGCTGACCGACGGGCCAGACATTCTCGCCGGTGACAAAGGCACGTTGATTCGACTCGAAACCGCCAACGCTAACGTTTAGGACTTTTTTGCCAGACGGCGGCTTCGCCTTATCCGGCCTACCGCAGGCGCATAACCGTAGGCCTGATAAGTGCAGCACCATCAGGCAATTCATTTTAACAAGGATACTCTAATGGCTATTTTACTGAAAAATCGTAACTTTCTGAAACTACTTGACTACACCCCGGCAGAAATCCAGTACCTGATCGATCTGGCAATCGAACTGAAAGCCGCGAAAAAAGCCGGACGCGAGAAGCAAACGCTGGTGGGTAAAAACATTGCGTTGATCTTCGAAAAAACCTCTACCCGCACCCGCTGCGCTTTTGAAGTAGGCGCATTCGATCAGGGCGCACAGGTCACTTACCTTGGGCCGAGCGGCTCGCAAATTGGCCACAAAGAGTCGATGAAAGATACCGCCCGTGTGCTGGGACGGATGTATGACGGTATCGAATACCGCGGCTTTAGTCAGCAGATTGTCGAAGAACTGGGGCAGTACGCTGGCGTGCCGGTCTGGAACGGCCTGACCGACGAATTCCACCCCACGCAAATCCTCGCGGATCTGATGACTATGCTGGAACACTCTCCAGGTAAGACGTTGCCGGAGTTGAGCTTCGCCTACCTGGGCGACGCCCGTAACAACATGGGTAACTCGCTGATGGTTGGCGCAGCGAAGATGGGGATGGATATCCGCCTGGTGGCACCGAAATCCTTCTGGCCGGATGACGCGCTGGTTGCCGAATGCCGCAATATCGCCAGCATCACCGGGGCGCGCATCACGCTGACGGAGGATGTTGAAGAAGGCGTGTATGACGTGGATTTCCTCTACACCGATGTCTGGGTCTCGATGGGGGAACCGAAGGAAGCATGGTCAGAGCGCGTCAGTCTGATGACCCCTTATCAAATCAACCAGAAAGTTCTCAACGCCACCGGCAACCCTGACGTGAAATTTATGCACTGCCTGCCCGCCTTCCACAACGAGCACACCAAAGTGGGCCGTGAAATCGAGGCGGCTTACGGACTAAGAGGACTGGAAGTGACTGAAGACGTTTTCGAGTCCACTCATTCCATCGTGTTCGACGAAGCGGAAAACCGCATGCACACCATTAAAGCGGTCATGGTGGCGACGCTCGGAGACTAACCCTGCCGGGCATGCGTCGCCTGGCGGCGTATGCCCTTGATATCTGGAGAGAACACTATGGGCAAATTCAAATTTCCCACCGCGTATACCATCCTGTTTATTCTCATCGCGTTGATTGCTGTGATGACCTGGATTGTCCCGGCAGGAAAATACCAGATGGCGATGAACACCACGCTGGGTAAAGAAGTTCCGGTAGCGGGCACCTACGCCCCGACAGAAGCGCATCCACAAGGGATTACCGCCGTCCTGCTGGCACCGATTGACGGACTGTATAATCACGAAACCTATACCGCAGGTGCGATTGACGTTGCGCTGTTTGTGTTGATCATCGGTGGCTTTCTGGGCGTGATGAATAAAACCGGCGCGATTGACGCAGGCATTGAACGCGTGACGGTCAGGCTCAACGGCAAAGAAGAGTGGATGATCCCGATCCTGATGGGCCTCTTTGCCGCTGGTGGGACGATTTACGGGATGGCAGAGGAGTCGCTCCCCTTTTATACGTTGCTCGTTCCGGTGATGATGGCGGCACGTTTCGATCCACTGGTTGCTGCCGCTACCATTCTGCTCGGCGCAGGCATTGGTACGCTCGGCTCTACCATCAACCCATTTGCAACGGTTATTGCCGCTAACGCCGCCGGGATACCCTTCACCCATGGCATGCTGTTGCGCGTGATTTTACTGGTCGTCGGTTATGTTATCTGCGTGGTGTGGGTGATGCGCTATGCGCGCAAAGTACGCAGTAACCCGGAATTGTCGATTGTGGCAGACAAAATGGAGGAGAATCGCGCCCATTTTCTTGGCAACCGTTCCACCACCATGCTTGAGTTCACCGCCACCCGCAAATGGATCCTCGGACTTTTCGCTATCTCGTTCGCCATTATGATTTATGGCGTAGCGGTGCTGGGCTGGTGGATGGCAGAGATCTCCGGTGTCTTTCTGGCGGCAGCAATCGTAGTTGGCATCATTGCCAGGATGGGGGAAGAAACATTTACCAGCACGTTTATTGACGGCGCGCGGGATCTGCTAGGGGTAGCGTTGATTATCGGCATCGCTCGCGGCATTGTGGTCGTCATGGATAACGGCATGATTACCCATACTATTTTGCATAGTGCTGAGAATCTGGTTTCCGGTCTCTCAACCAGCATTTTCATCAACGTTACATACTGGCTGGAAGTTCTGCTCTCCTTCCTGGTGCCCTCTTCATCCGGGCTTGCGGTATTGACGATGCCGATCATGGCACCACTGGCAGATTTCGCCCATGTGCAAAGGGATTTGGTGGTAACGGCGTATCAGTCAGCTTCCGGGGTTGTGAATTTGATAACCCCCACATCTGCGGTCGTGATGGGCGGTCTGGCTATCGCCCGCGTTCCTTACGTGCGTTATCTGAAATGGGTCGCACCGCTGCTGCTGTTGCTGACGTTGCTGAACATGATTGTTCTGAGCGTTGGCGCCATGCTGTAGCGTCAATGGCCGCCTGACCGGGCGGCCTTTTTTGATCGACCTCTTACTTTCCTGCAAAACCGCCCGATTGATCCGTCCTCAATGCGACAAACGTGAATCATTTCGCCAGTCCATTGATATCAATGATAAAGATAAGGTGCATTTATGAAGGAATACGGTGATTACTCCGCCAAAGAGCAGCAGCAACTGGCGGTCTGTCAGCGCCTGATTAGCGAAAAAAGTTATCTTTCTCAGGAAGAGATACGTCGCGACCTGCAAAGCCTGGGTTTCGAGAGCATCAGTCAGTCGACGGTTTCACGCCTGCTGAAATTGCTCGGTGTCATAAAAATAAGAAATACGAAAGGACAAAAAATTTATTCCGTGAGTCCACAGTTGCGCCCCGCGCCAGATGCCGCCCGTTCGATTGCGGAAATGGTGGTCAGCGTGGAGCACAATAGTGAATTTATCCTTATCCACACTGTCGCCGGATATGGCCGCGCGGTCGCCAGAATTCTTGACTATCACGCTTTGCCAGAGATTCTTGGGGTGGTTGCCGGTAGCAGTATTGTCTGGGTTGCTCCTCGCGTGGTTAAACGGACGGGGCTGGTTCATAAGCAGATAAATTACTTGCTAAAAATGAATTAATATTCATGCAAACCGTTTGCGATGAATAAAATGAGCATAAACCGCTTGATCCAAAACAGAGGCTGAGTATAATGCCGAACAATTTGCCGGGAGGATGTATGGTTCAGTGTGTTCGACATTTTGTCTTACCGCGTCTGAAAAAAGACGCTGGCCTGCCGTTTTTCTTCCCGTTGATCACCTATTCCCAGCCCCTCAATCGAGGGGCTTTTTTTTGCCCAGGCGTCAGGAGATAAAAGATGGCTAATCCGCTATATCAGAAACATATCATTTCCATAAACGACCTTAGTCGCGATGACCTTAATCTGGTGCTGGCGACAGCGGCGAAACTGAAAGCAAACCCGCAACCAGAGCTGTTGAAGCATAAAGTCATTGCCAGCTGTTTCTTTGAAGCCTCTACCCGTACCCGCCTCTCTTTCGAAACGTCCATGCACCGTCTGGGGGCCAGCGTGGTGGGCTTCTCCGACAGCGCCAATACATCACTGGGTAAAAAGGGCGAAACGCTGGCCGATACCATTTCGGTTATCAGCACCTACGTTGACGCGATAGTGATGCGTCATCCGCAGGAAGGTGCGGCGCGCCTGGCTACCGAGTTTTCCGGCAATGTACCGGTGCTGAATGCCGGTGATGGCTCCAACCAACATCCGACGCAAACCTTGCTGGATCTGTTCACCATTCAGGAAACACAGGGGCGTCTGGACAATCTCCACATTGCAATGGTCGGTGACCTGAAATATGGCCGCACCGTTCACTCCCTGACCCAGGCGTTAGCGAAGTTCGACGGCAACCGTTTTTACTTCATCGCCCCAGATGCGCTGGCAATGCCGCAATACATTCTGGATATGCTCGATGAAAAAGGGATCGCCTGGAGTCTGCACAGCGCCATTGAAGAAGTGACGGCAGAAGTCGATATTCTGTATATGACCCGCGTGCAAAAGGAGCGTCTGGACCCGTCCGAGTACGCCAACGTGAAAGCGCAGTTTGTTCTGCGCGCCAGCGATCTCCACAACGCCAAACCAAATATGAAAGTGCTGCATCCACTGCCGCGCATTGATGAGATTGCCACTGATGTGGATAAAACACCGCACGCCTGGTACTTCCAGCAAGCAGGCAACGGAATTTTCGCTCGCCAGGCGTTACTGGCACTGGTTCTGAATCGCGATCTGGTACTGTAAGGGGAAATAGAGATGACACACGATAATAAATTGCAGGTTGAAGCTATTAAACGCGGCACGGTAATTGACCATATCCCCGCCCAGATCGGTTTTAAACTGTTGAGTCTGTTCAAGCTGACCGAAACGGATCAGCGCATCACCATTGGTCTGAACCTGCCTTCTGGCGAGATGGGCCGCAAAGATCTGATCAAAATCGAAAATACCTTTTTGAATGAGGATCAGGTGAACCAACTCGCGCTGTATGCGCCGCAAGCCACGGTAAACCGTATCGACAACTATGAAGTGGTCGGCAAATCACGCCCCTGCTTGCCGGAGCGCATTGATAATGTGCTGGTCTGCCCGAACAGCAACTGTATTAGTCATGCCGAACCGGTTTCCTCCAGCTTTGCAGTGAAAAAACGCGCCAATGACATCGCACTCAAATGCAAATACTGCGAAAAAGAGTTTTCCCATAATGTGGTGCTGGCCAATTAATTGCGGTTGGTAATAAAAGTCTGGCTCCCTATAATGAGCCAGACTTTTTACCGCAGTAATAAAGGAGAAATCATGAGCAAAACTATCGCGACGGAAAATGCACCGGCAGCTATCGGACCTTACGTTCAGGGCGTTGATCTGGGCAATATGATCATCACCTCCGGTCAGATCCCGGTAAACCCGAAAACGGGCGAAGTACCGGCAGACGTCGCTGCACAGGCACGTCAGTCGCTGGATAACGTAAAAGCGATCGTGGAAGCGGCCGGCCTGAAAGTGGGCGACATCGTTAAAACCACCGTGTTTGTGAAAGATCTGAACGACTTCGCAACCGTAAACGCCACTTACGAAGCCTTCTTCGCTGAACACAACGCCACCTTCCCGGCACGTTCTTGCGTTGAAGTTGCCCGTCTGCCGAAAGACGTGAAGATTGAGATCGAAGCGATCGCTGTTCGTCGCTAATCTCTACTGAAAGATAATCCAGGCATCGTGCCTGGATTATCTGACTCAACCACGGAGGGTTGAAGATGGCTAAAGCCCGTTTCACGGATGCGCAAATTGCTGATATTTTACAGCAGTCAAAAGAGGGGGCTCCTGACAAGGTGTTATGCGAACACTATGAATTTAGTGTCAACACACTGCGACGCTGGCGTGAGCGGCACGCTGAAGGCGTAAGAAGCGAATTAAAAAAAATAGAATCCAAAGCGCAAATCGTCTTTTTGGTTTTCTTTGCTATCGCCATTATACTCACGCTTATATACTCTAAATAATTCGAGTTGCAGGAAGGCGGCAAGCGAGTGAATCCCCAGGAGCTTACATAAGTAAGTGACTGGGGTGAGCGAACGCAGTCGCAGCACATGCAACTTGAAGTATGACGAGTATATTTGGTAAACCTACAGGTGGATGGGTAATACCGCCTTTATTACTCTATTGTGTTTATTATATCCGCCTGTATCGCAGCATCTCTGCCAGACACATTAAAAAAGAAGATATCTATCTCTCTCGTTCTATAAATAAAAGTCATAGCGCCCTTTATAACTTGAGTTGGACATTTATTTGTTTTTTTATTTTTGCAGTAATCTATTTTTTTGTTCATGTCTTTTCATAGAAGACTGATCAGAAAGAAAAATTTCAGGTCAGCCTCATCACTCACTTACAGCCAGCCGTAGCGATAGCTAAAGAAGGCGGGATCGGTGCATTCTCTGTCTACTGCACGCCAGGCAACGGATTGCGCTATACCAGACGAGAAGGTAAATGGCGAATTAGCTTTAACCAACCAAATATGACATCTGCCACGGGCCTTATATCTACCGGGGCAAAGATGAAGAAGCCTCATAGCAACCATGTACCATGACATTACGGCCTTTTGAGGTTGTCTGGTGGTTACAGAGGTAATCCTTCTCCAGGCCCCGATAAAGCGAGTATGTTCGGGGCCTTTCTATTCTGTAGGTTGTTTTTGTTGCTTTTTTAAGCAGGTTAATCATTAAAAAATTTACATATCGCTGTAGCGCCCGTCATCCGTACGCTCTGCTTTTTACTTTGAGCTACATCAAAGAAAGTTCAAACATCCTTGATGCAAAGCACTATATATAGACTTTAAAATGCGACTCAACCCAATATGTTGTATTAATCGACGATAATTGCTACTACAGTTCCCCACGAAAAAGTGTGGCGTTGTGGATAAGCGGATGGCGATTGCGGAAAGCACCGGAAAACGAAACGAAAAAACCGGAAAACGCCTTTCCCAATTTCTGTGGATAACCTGTTCTTAAAAATATGGAGCGATCATGACACCGCATGTGATGAAACGAGACGGTTGCAAAGTGCCGTTTAAATCAGAGCGCATCAGAGAAGCGATTCTGCGTGCAGCTAAAGCAGCGGAAGTCGATGATGCCGATTATTGCGCTACTGTTGCCGCGGTTGTCAGTGAGCAGATGCAGGGCCGCAACCAGGTGGATATCAATGAGATCCAGACCACCGTTGAAAACCAGCTGATGTCTGGTCCATACAAACAACTGGCTCGTGCTTACATCGAGTACCGTCACGATCGCGACATTGAACGTGAAAAACGCGGCCGCCTGAATCAGGAGATCCGTGGTCTGGTCGAGCAAACCAACTCCTCGTTGCTCAACGAAAACGCCAACAAAGACAGCAAGGTAATTCCAACCCAGCGCGATCTGCTGGCGGGGATTGTTGCTAAACACTATGCACGCCAGCACCTGCTGCCGCGTGACGTGGTGCAGGCACATGAGCGTGGCGATATTCACTATCACGATCTCGATTACTCGCCGTTCTTCCCGATGTTCAACTGCATGTTGATCGACCTGAAAGGCATGCTGACCCAGGGCTTTAAGATGGGGAACGCCGAGATTGAACCGCCGAAGTCGATCTCTACGGCAACCGCTGTAACTGCGCAGATTATTGCTCAGGTCGCCAGCCATATTTATGGCGGCACCACCATTAACCGCATTGATGAAGTGCTGGCGCCGTTTGTCACCGCCAGCTACAACAAACACCATAAAACCGCTGAAGAGTGGAGCATCCCGGATGCCGAAGGCTACGCTAACTCTCGTACCATCAAAGAGTGCTACGACGCCTTCCAGTCGCTGGAGTACGAAGTAAACACCCTGCACACAGCCAACGGTCAAACGCCGTTTGTGACCTTTGGTTTTGGTCTGGGCACCAGCTGGGAGTCGCGCCTGATTCAGGAATCTATCCTGCGTAACCGTATCGCAGGCCTCGGTAAAAACCGTAAAACTGCGGTGTTCCCGAAACTGGTGTTTGCGATTCGCGATGGCCTGAACCATAAAAAAGGCGATCCGAACTACGACATTAAACAGCTGGCGCTGGAGTGCGCAAGCAAGCGCATGTATCCAGATATCCTGAACTACGATCAGGTAGTAAAAGTCACCGGGTCGTTTAAAACCCCAATGGGCTGCCGCAGCTTCCTCGGCGTGTGGGAAAATGAAAACGGCGAGCAGATCCACGATGGTCGTAACAACCTCGGTGTGATCAGCCTGAACCTGCCACGCATTGCGCTGGAAGCAAAAGGCGATGAAGCCACCTTCTGGAAACTGCTGGATGAACGTCTGGTGCTTGCACGTAAGGCGCTGATGACCCGTATCGCTCGTCTGGAAGGCGTTAAAGCGCGCGTGGCCCCGATCCTCTATATGGAAGGTGCTTGTGGCGTACGTCTGAATGCTGACGATGATGTTTCTGAAATCTTCAAAAACGGTCGTGCGTCTATTTCGCTGGGTTATATCGGCATTCACGAAACCATTAACGCGCTGTTCGGCGGCGAGCATGTGTATGACAACGAGCAGCTTCGCGCGAAAGGTATCGCCATTGTTGAACGTCTGCGTCAGGCGGTGGACCAGTGGAAAGAAGAAACGGGTTATGGTTTCAGCCTTTACAGTACGCCGAGTGAAAATCTGTGCGACCGCTTCTGCCGTCTCGATACCGCTGAGTTTGGCGTGGTGCCGGGCGTGACCGATAAAGGTTACTACACCAACAGTTTCCACCTGGATGTGGAGAAGAAGGTGAATCCGTACGACAAGATCGACTTTGAAGCGCCTTACCCGCCGCTGGCGAACGGTGGTTTCATTTGCTACGGCGAGTATCCAAACATTCAGCACAACCTGAAGGCGCTGGAAGATGTCTGGGATTACAGCTATCAGCATGTACCGTATTACGGCACCAATACGCCGATTGATGAGTGCTACGAATGTGGTTTTACCGGCGAGTTTGAGTGCACCAGCAAAGGCTTCACCTGCCCGAAATGTGGTAACCATGACGCCTCCCGTGTGTCGGTGACTCGTCGCGTGTGCGGATATTTAGGTAGCCCGGATGCACGTCCGTTTAACGCCGGTAAGCAGGAAGAAGTTAAGCGCCGCGTTAAACATTTGGGAAATGGGCAGATCGGTTGATCTCCACTCTGCGTTAAGCAAATGCCGGATGCGGCGTAAACGCCTTATCCGGCCTACATTTGGCAACGGCTGTAGGCCTGATAAGACGCGACAGCGTCGCATCAGGCGTTGATTACCGGATGCAGCCTACACGCGGATTGATAAGCCAGGTGAAATAATGAACTTTCATCAGTACTATCCTGTCGACATCGTCAACGGCCCCGGCACTCGCTGCACCCTGTTTGTCTCCGGGTGTGTTCATGAATGCCCCGGTTGCTATAACAAAAGCACCTGGCGGGTAAATTCCGGTCAGCCATTTACTAAAGCAATGGAAGACCAGATCATTAACGATCTGAACGACACCCGCATCAAACGCCAGGGCATTTCCCTCTCCGGCGGCGATCCGCTGCATCCGCAAAACGTGCCGGATATTCTGAAACTGGTACAACGCATTCGCGCCGAGTGCCCTGGTAAAGACATCTGGATGTGGACGGGCTATAAACTCGATGAACTCAACGCTGCACAAATGCAGGTTGTTGATTTGATTAACGTGCTGGTCGATGGCAAATTTGTGCAGGATTTAAAAGACCCTTCCTTGATCTGGCGCGGCAGCAGCAACCAGGTGGTGCATCATTTGCGGTGATTTACGAAGGGAAAGAAAGCGTTGGGCGGTAACATTCCACCGCCCAATAAGGAATTAACGATACTTCTTGTGATAGGCGTTACGGGTCGTTTTCAGTTGCTCTGCGGCAGCCTGCGCTTCTTTTACTTTACCTTCATTAGCCAGCTTCAGCGCGTCGTCAATCTGACCGACCAAGATATCGAAACCGTGACGAAAGTCTTTCATCTCCGGGCTGTCCGGCGATTTGCCTTCGAGCTTCGGCGGCGTTGCTTTTTGCGCATCCAGCGCCGCTGCGCGCATTTTGGTCAACGCGTCTTTAACTTGCGCCGCGTTATCGGCTTTTTCGACCACTTTTAACGTGTCGTTGAGGGTTTCCATATTGTCTTCAAGATCGGCGGCAAACGATGCCGAACTGAATACCAACGAGGAGACTGCAAGAATAGCTAACAGGTTTTTACGCATTGCTCACTTCCTTTTTTATTGACACTTCATCCTTCACACTGCCTCATCGACGGCTACGTGCATTCGCCCGAGTCACGTACTACGAGTACGCTCCCCGGCTCTCATGCACTTTCCGTCTCGATGCAGTGCGAATGATTTTGTGTAATTTTTTAGTTTATAGCGCGGCAGGTCGCGCCAGTTTTTACTGCCCGGCGATTTTCATCTCCGGCAACAGCACAGAACCACACTGTATATTACTGCGTATTTCAATATCGTTACCGACGGTGACAATATTGCGCCACATATCTTTTAAATTACCTGCGATGGTGATTTCGCTAACCGGATACTGAATTTCGCCATTCTCTACCCAGAAGCCCGCTGCACCACGGGAATAGTCACCGGTAATCGCGCTCACGCCCTGGCCCATCAGCTCCGTCACCACCAGCCCAGTCCCCATCTCTTTGAGCATTTGTTCGAAGCTTAGCCCCTGCCCGGCAATACGCCAGTTGTGAATACCGCCCGCATGTCCGGTGCTTTTCAGCCCCAGTTTCCGCGCCGAGTAGCTGGTCAGCAGCCACTGAGTCAGGATGCCATCTTTAATAATATCGCGACGCTCGGTGCGTACACCTTCGCTGTCGAATGGCGTAGAGGCCAGCCCTTTCAGCAGATGTGGGTGCTCTTCAATGGTCAGCCAGTCCGGCAGAATTTGTTTACCCAGCGAATCCAGCAGGAAGGTGGATTTTCGATAAACCGCTCCACCCGCTATCGCCCCAACCAGATGCCCAAAAAGCCCGGTTGCCACTTCATTGGCAAAAATTACCGGCGCTTTCATGGTGGAGAGTTTACGCGGTGACAGGCGCGATAAAGTACGGCGGGCACAGTCAGCCCCAACCCACTCTGGCGTTTGCAGATCACTCATCGCACGGCCAATGGTGTAGGCGTAATCACGCTCCATATCGCCATTTTCCTCGGCAATTACACAGCTGGAGAGCGAATGACGCGTAGAACAATAGCCCTGCAACATGCCGTGGCTATTGCCAAAAACTTTTACGCCGTAGTGGCTGTTAAAGCTGCCGCCTTCGGTATTGGTAATACGTTTGTCCACCTGTAATGCCGCCTGCTCTGCGCGAGCCGCCAGTTCAATGGCTTCATCCGGGGAAACTTCCGCAGGGTGGAACAAGTCGAGATCCGGTGCGTTAAAGGCCAGCAACTCTTTGTCTGCCACGCCGGCACAGGGATCTGGCGAAGTGTAACGGGCAATATCCAGCGCCGCCTGTACGGTGCGGGCAATGGCCTGCGGGCTTAAATCGGTGGATGATGCGCTACCTTTGCGGTTCTGGTGATAAACAGTGATCCCCAGCGCGCCATCACTATTGAATTCAACATTCTCCACTTCACCATAACGCGTGCTTACGCTAATGCCGGTGGTCTTGCTGACGGCAACTTCCGCACCGTCCGATTTGCCTGAGGCCAACTCCAGCGCAGTAGAAACTGCTTCTTCCAGAATCTTGCGCTGCGCTTCAACTTGAGAGATTACTTTCATTGCAAGTGCCATAATGTAGAGAGTTTCTCTGAAGTCTAACAGAGAACCGTTTTTCAGTGCGCATCTTAACTGGTAACATTAGCCTCTTTTTTTAAGGAGCCTGAGATGACTAAGCAGCCCGAAGACTGGCTCGACGACGTTCCCGGTGATGACATCGAAGACGAAGACGATGAAATTATCTGGGTCAGTAAAAGTGAAATTAAACGTGATGCCGAGGAGCTAAAACGCCTTGGCGCAGAAATTGTTGATCTGGGGAAAAACGCGCTGGATAAGATCCCGTTAGATGCGGATCTGCGTGCGGCTATTGAGCTGGCCCAGCGTATTAAGATGGAAGGTCGCCGCCGCCAGTTGCAGCTCATCGGTAAGATGCTGCGCCAGCGCGACGTAGAACCGATCCGTCAGGCGCTGGATAAGCTGAAAAACCGCCACAACCAGCAGGTGGTGCTGTTCCATAAACTGGAAAATCTGCGCGATCGTTTGATCGATCACGGGGATGATGCCATCGCTGAAGTATTGAATCTGTGGCCCGATGCCGATCGTCAGCAACTGCGTACTCTGATCCGCAACGCGAAGAAAGAGAAAGAAGGGAATAAGCCGCCGAAATCCGCGCGTCAGATTTTTCAGTACTTGCGCGAGTTAGCGGAGAACGAAGAGTAATTTTCGTTGTAGATGTGGCGGTGGATCGCCAGGCCTGATAAGACGCGTCAAGCGTCGCATCAGGCACTATGCTCAAATGCCGGATGCGGCGTAAACGCCTTATCCGGCCTACAAAAGCGCATTGTCCCTGTAGACCTGATAAAACGTGTCAGGATTACTGCGCAGCTTCCGCTTTCTTCGCCAGCCCATCCAGCAGTTTCTGATGGATCCCACCAAAACCGCCGTTGCTCATCACCAGAATATGGTCGCCAGGCTGAGCGGTTTTCACCACCATATCTGCCAGCGTATCAACATCTCCACTCCAGTGTGCAGGCTGAACGCAGGCTTCTGCCACTTCTGCGACCTGCCACGGAATATGCACTGGTTGCAGCAGGAAGACTTCATCGGCACGACCTAATGATGGTGCCAGATCGTCTTTGCAGATCCCCATTTTCATGGTGTTCGAGCGCGGTTCCAGCACGGCAATAATACGCGCCGTACCGCCAACTTTGCCACGCAGCGCCGCCAGCGTTGCCAGAATCGCCGTTGGGTGATGAGCAAAATCGTCATACACCGTCACGCCATTCGCTTCACCACGCAACTCCAGACGGCGACGAGCGTTAATAAACGAACCCAGCGCATTAGCGGCATCTGCCGGCGCTACACCAACATGGCGCGCCGCCGCAATCGCCATCAGGCCGTTGTGCATATTATGTTCGCCTACCAGCGACCATTTCACTTCGCCCACTTTTTCGCCATCCAGCAAGACTTCCCATTCGGAAGCGTCTGTGGTCAGCTTTTTCGCCTGCCAGTGACCTTGCTCGCCCACCAGCTCCTGCTCGCTCCAGCAGCCCATCGCCATGGTCTGTTTCAGATTAATGTCGTTTTCCGGCCAGATAATACGGCCCTGCCCCGGAACGATACGCACCAGATGGTGGAACTGTTTCTGGATCGCTTTCAGGTCGTCAAAGATATCAGCGTGATCGAACTCAAGGTTGTTGAGGATCAGCGTACGCGGGCAGTAATGGACAAATTTAGAACGTTTGTCGAAGAAGGCGCAGTCATACTCGTCCGCTTCAATAACAAAGAAGTCGCTTTCGCCCAGACGCGCCGAAACCTCAAAGTTCCCCGGCACACCGCCGATCACAAATCCCGGTTTGTAACCGCACTGTTCCAGAATCCAGGTCGCCATTCCCGCGGTGGTGGTTTTACCGTGTGTACCGGCAACGGCCAGCACCCAGCGGTCGCGCAGCACAAAATCGTGCAGCCACTGTGGGCCAGACATATAAGGGATGTTTTTTTCCAGTACCGCTTCCACACACGGATTTCCACGGGTCATGGCGTTGCCAATAATCACCAGATCCGGCTGCGGATCGAGCTGGCTGGCATCGTAACCCTGAATCAGTTCAATGCCTTGCTTCTCAAGTAAGGTGCTCATCGGCGGATACACATTGGCGTCCGAACCCGTTACTTCATGGCCTAACTGGCGCGCCAGCATCGCCAGACCGCCCATAAACGTGCCACAAATTCCTAAAATATGAATGCGCATACGTCACTATCCTTTTTTAATCTGCCGCTCATTTTACGCATATGTCGGGCAAGTGAGAAACGCATTTCAGGATAATCCGTAATTTGCTGGCGCGATTCACCTGAGCGCAACATTGAGATTATTTGTTAAGATTGTTGCGGTCGCTTTACTCCATAAACATTGCAGGGAAAGTTTTATGAAAACGTTAGGTGAATTTATTGTCGAAAAGCAGCACGAGTTTTCTCATGCTACCGGTGAACTCACTGCTTTGCTGTCGGCAATAAAACTGGGCGCCAAGATTATCCATCGCGATATCAACAAAGCAGGACTGGTTGATATCCTGGGTGCCAGCGGTGCTGAGAACGTGCAGGGCGAGGTTCAACAGAAACTCGACTTGTTCGCTAATGAAAAACTGAAAGCCGCACTGAAAGCACGCGATATCGTTGCGGGCATTGCTTCTGAAGAAGAAGATGAGATTGTCGTCTTTGAAGGCTGTGAACACGCAAAATACGTTGTGCTGATGGACCCACTGGATGGCTCGTCCAACATCGATGTTAACGTCTCTGTCGGTACCATTTTCTCCATCTACCGCCGCGTCACGCCTGTTGGCACGCCGGTAACGGAAGAAGATTTCCTCCAGCCGGGTAACAAACAGGTTGCCGCTGGTTACGTGGTATACGGCTCCTCTACCATGCTGGTTTACACCACCGGATGCGGCGTTCACGCCTTTACTTACGATCCTTCGCTGGGCGTTTTCTGCCTGTGCCAGGAGCGGATGCGCTTCCCGGAGAAAGGAAAAACCTACTCCATCAACGAAGGGAACTACATTAAGTTTCCGAACGGGGTGAAGAAGTACATTAAATTCTGCCAGGAAGAAGATAAGTCCACCAATCGCCCGTATACCTCACGTTATATCGGCTCGCTGGTCGCGGATTTCCACCGTAACCTGCTGAAAGGCGGTATTTATCTCTACCCAAGCACCGCCAGCCACCCGGACGGTAAACTACGTTTGCTGTATGAGTGCAACCCGATGGCGTTCCTGGCGGAACAAGCGGGCGGTAAAGCGAGCGATGGCAAAGAGCGTATTCTGGATATCATCCCGGAAACTCTGCACCAGCGCCGTTCGTTCTTCGTCGGCAATGACCATATGGTTGAAGATGTCGAACGCTTTATCCGAGAGTTCCCGGACGCGTAATCTCCTGCGCCTCTCCACACGGAGAGGCGTTTTTATCGCTGCGCAATGTTGACTCTTGTCACTGGCGAATTCTGACGATTCTCCCACAGCACCGTTAACCCACGCTGTAAGGCAATAAAAATGAATAACAAAATACCGATGGCGATTTTCGTCCACCATGAGCTCAGTGTGCCATCAAAGTTTATGTAAGTCTGAATCAGTCCCTGAATCGCCACACCAAATAGCGTTCCCAGCACCGTTCCTACCCCACCACTTAACAACGTACCGCCAATCACCACTGAGGCGATAGCGTCCAGTTCCACACCTACGCCCGCCAGCGCATATCCGGCCTGGGTATAAATTGAGAAGACAATCCCCGCCAGCGTTGCCAGTCCGGTAGAGAGCATATAAATGCGAATTGTGGTGCGGCGAGTGGAAATCCCCATCAGGCTCGCCGACGTTGCGTTGCCGCCAATGGCGTATACCTGATTACCAAAACGGGTGCGATGCGCGAGGAAAATCCCGATAACCACTACCGCCAGCATCAGCAGTCCCAGCGCACTTAAGCGACCACCGCCGGGGATTTTCCACGCCAGGCTGGAGAGCGTATCGTAAACAGGATGGTTAATCGGGATCGACTCTTCCGAAACGAGATAGCTGACGCCGCGCAAAAAGAACATTCCTGCCAAGGTAATGATAAACGCCGGGATCTTCAGAGCGTCGATCAAAAGCCCCATAAATGAGCCGAAAGCACAGCCCATCGCCAGCACCAGCGGAAACGCCAGCAGCGGCGAGAGACCGAAATCGCCAATCACTTTTGCCAGAAATACGCCGGTAAAGGCGATCACCGAACCAACGGAGAGATCGATCCCACCGGAGAGGATCACAAAGGTCATGCCGACAGCGATGATCCCAAGAAAAGCGTTATCGGTCAGGATATTGCAAATCACTCTTGTGGAAGCAAAACCGGGAAACTGCGTCAGGCAGTAGAGATATCCCAACACAAAGACGCCGATGGTGATCATCAGTGGCAGGTTACGTTTTATCACGGCTACGCACTCCTTTAATCAGACTGATAAAGCGTTGCGACTGAACAATCAGCACGCAAAGCACCACCACTGCTTTCACCACCTGATTCATCTCCGGTGGAAAGCCAGAAAGTAAAATTCCGGTGTTCATTCCCTGAATAATCAGTGCCCCCACCACTGAGAGCAGCAGGTTAAAGCGCCCGCCCATCAGCGAGCCACCGCCAATCACCACCGCGAGAATGGCATCCAGCTCCAGCCATAATCCGGCGTTGTTGGCATCGGCACCGCGAATATCTGCCGCCACGATAATGCCCGCAATTGCCGCACATAGCCCGCTCAACACGTAGGTGAGCATGACGATGATTCGTGTGTTAACTCCGGCATTTTTTGCCGCCCGAATGTTGATACCAACAGCTTCTATAAACATCCCCAGCGCCGTTTTGCGGGTCAACAGCCAGAAGAAGAGAAGCGTCAGCACCGCGATAATGACCAGCGTTGGTAGGAACAGCAGCGATCCGCTGCCAAACCATGAGAGATCCGGCGAGTTAAACGTGACGATCTGCCCGGAGGTGATCAGTTGCGCCACACCGCGCCCGGCAACCATCAGGATCAGGGTGGCGACAAAAGGCTGAATTTTAAGGATCGCCACCAGTATACCGTTCCACAATCCCGCCAGGATGCCGGTGCCCAGGGCGCTTAACAATACAATTGGCAGGCTAGATCCTGCGACCGTCATGGCAGCCGTTGTGGCTCCGGCGATAGCCATCACTGCCCCCACAGAGAGGTCAATCCCACCTGTGGCGATAACCAGCGTCATACCGATAGCCAACAACGCAACGGGTGCAGCACGATTGAGAATATCGATGGGACTACCGAAAAAACGACCATCCTGGAGCACCACCTGCCAGAAATGCGGGGCTACCAGGCTATCGACCAGCAGCACCAGCAATAGCGCCGCCAGCTGCGGCATTCCCGTTGGCCAGCGAAAGCGCCTTTTCGACGGCGTAGTGTCCGGGAGAGATTGAGGCATCACACTGTTCTCCTTACGCGGCAATGGCGTTCATGATCGCCGGAACGGAAAGCTCTGACAGCGGGATCTCTGCCACCTGTTTGCGATCGCGCATGATGATCACCCGATCGGCATAACCCACCAGTTCTTCCAGTTCGGAGGAGATCACCAGCAGCGCCAGACCGTCGGCGCACAGCGTTTCTATGAGTCGGATGATCTCGGCGTGGGCACCAACGTCAATGCCACGGGTTGGCTCGTCGAGGATCAGAAATTGCGGACGAATCAGCAGCCAGCGAGAAAGCAATACTTTTTGCTGATTGCCGCCGGAAAGAAATTCAATCGGCTGTTCAGTGGAAGGAGTGCGAATGCCCAGCTGGTGGATAAAGCGTTCGGCAATCTCTTGCTGTTCTTTGCGAGAAATCGGTCGTAGCCAGCCGCGCTGGGCCTGGAGAGCGAGGATGATATTTTCCCGCACCGAGGCGGCAGCGATGATGCCATCGGTTTTCCTGTCTTCCGGGCAAAAGCCGATACCCAGTACCGAAGCCTGATGTGGCGAGCGCAGGGTTTGCGGTTTGCCTTTGAACAACGCCGTGCCGCTGTCCGCGGGTTTGATACCGAAGATCACTTCGGCGGTTTCGGTACGTCCGGACCCCAGCAAGCCTGCCAGACCGACGATCTCGCCAGGGCGCACTTCGAGATCAAACGGTGCGATCGTTCCTTTTTTGCCGTAATTTTTGAACGCGGCAACGGGTTTGTCGCTCAACAATGTTCGCCCGGCACGCTGTAGCGCATGGGGGTCCAGTTCGCGCCCCAGCATCATTTTTACCAGTTCGACCTGCGGTAGCTCGCGGGTTTCCCGACAGCCTACGAAACTGCCGTTGCGTAAGACGGTGATCCGATCGCTGATCTGATAGACCTGATCGAGAAAGTGAGTAACGAAGATCAGGCTGACGCCGCGATCGCGCAACTGGCGCATCAGGCTAAACAGTAACTCTACTTCCTGAGTGTCGAGGCTGGCGGTGGGTTCATCGAGGATCAGCACTTTGGCTGAGAGATCGATGGCCCGACAAATGGCGACGATTTGCTGCATCGCAACTGAAAAACGGTTGAGTGGTTCACGCACGTCGAGAGAGAAACCGTAAGATGCCATCAGTTCGGTGGCGCGCTTTTCCATCTCTTTACGGCGTAGAAGGCCGAAACGTTTGAGTTCGCGACCTATGAATAGATTATCAGCGACCGACATATTGGGTAGCAGGTTGACTTCCTGATAGACAGTGCCGATACCTGGCAGTTGTGCGTAGGCGGTGTTTTTCGCTGAGATAGCCTGGCCTTCCAGCCAGATGGTGCCACGATCGGCATGGTAAACGCCGGTTAATACTTTGATTAACGTCGATTTTCCCGCCCCGTTTTCACCGAGCAGCGCCATGATTTCGCCACGGCGCAGGCTGAAATCAACATTGTCTAACGCTTTGACGCCGGGGAAAAATTTACTTAATCCTTCGGTGCGGAGGATTTCCTGGTGTTGGTTAGTATTCATCGTTTCCCCCGGTGTAAAACGTGCGTCCAGTAGACCAGATAAGACGCGCCAGTGTCGCATCAGGCATCAACACACAAGTGCCGGATGCGGCGTGAACGCCTTATCTGGCCTACACAAATCGGCATCAGGTACTCAATACCCCATATTTTTCTTCTTCTGTGACTGCTCCCCGCCGTAAACGGCGAGGCTTCCCACTTCTTAGGCTGCAACTGGCATAGAGCCAGACTTACGCAAGCCTCGATGGGCTTTGACGACAAGTCCTGCCGCCATTAATTCTGTTATGCCTTTGTGCTGTATGTTGAGCGCCGCGTTTATATCGCGGTCATGTTCAGCATTACAGCCGGGGCATTTCCATTCGCGCCC
>NZ_PTRE01000013.1 GCF_002965065.1 Escherichia sp. MOD1-EC7003 | reverse complement strand
CGCGGCTTAGGTTCGGCTCCGCGAAACAAGAATCCTCGCCCTTTAGGGCGGGGAGTACGTCAAGTCTTAACAAACCAGACTGTTCTTTTTTTATACTGCACTGTTTTTGCCTGTATGATTAAGGGTTTAGCGCAGTATTTTGCGATGATTGCAATTAAAATCCCTATTTTTCAGTAGATTAATAACAGATAATATTCTGAGTTTGTTGATAGATAAACAGAAAAAAGCGCCGTTGTCAGCATAAAATAATGGTACAAAGGGCAGAATAATTCACTACCATTCAGGGGATTATGCTGAACATTTTTCATTCTCTAATGTTTTAACTTTATAATTATTGCTGAAAAAAAATTAATCACCTGCCAAAAGAAATAAAAAAGAGAAAGCCTCCGATTAAAATATTTCGCTACACTGGTTCCACTTTTGTGATTTACACGGGTTCCCCATGAAGCTGACCATCATTCGATTAGAAAACTTTAGTGACCAGGACCGGATTGACCTGCAAAAGATCTGGCCGGAGTATTCCCCTTCCTCTTTACAGGTTGACGATAACCACCGTATCTACGCCGCGCGTTTTAACGAGCGCCTGCTCGCTGCCGTGCGCGTTACGCTCGAAGGCACCCAAGCGACGCTCGACTCATTGCGCGTGCGCGAAGTCACCCGCCGTCGCGGCGTGGGGCAGTATCTGCTGGAAGAAACGTTGGCGGATAACGCGCAGGTATCCAGTTGGTGGATGGCAGATATCGGCGTGGAAGACCGTAGCGTGATGACGGCGTTTATGCAGACGCTGGGGTTTACGGCTCAGGCAGATGGCTGGGAGAAAAGATAAATATCCAGCGCCTCAACGTTGTCTGAGGCGCTGGATATTTTTTAACGACGGGAGCCAGCCATACGACGGTAGGTTAAACGACGACCTTTGATGGTGATAGACAACTGGTAGAGGTTTTCCGGTAACGTAACGCCAGAAAGACCCGCATCACCGATGGCGTGAATATCCGCGCCCGTCTGCTTAGACAGCAGTGCGCATTGGCGGATGGTGTCGACATCGGCCCCCTCGACTGAGCCATCAAGGAAGTTCATGGCCAGTGTGCCGGGCTTGTATCGATGCGTAAACTCGACACATTCACGGATCATATCTGGAGTAATCCCGGTGCGTGAACCGGGCATCGGTAAACAGATAACATCTGCACCAGCGTCTATAAGATCTTTAATTACATCATTTGCCGGACGGTCAGCCAGCGGATCACCTAATACTTTTGCATACGCCCCATCTTCCCATTTACCGGCGAAGATCAGTACATCATCGCCGAGGATTTCTTTCGCATAGCGCGTTGATTTAATGATCGTTTCAAACGATGTCCGGGTTCCTGGGTTGCCGCCTAAAACCACGAAATCAGCACCTTCTTCTTTAACACGCTGTAAATTCTCACGTGAAGCAATGCGATCGCTACGGACTAAACTTGATCCATTTGCTGAAGTGGAGGTCGAAATATCGTCCCCAGTACCACATTCGAGATAAATACCCATTGGAATATCAATGACTTTACGCATATCAGGCAAACGATAGTAGTGCGTGCTATACCCCCTTTCTTCATCGTATTCTTCAACCTGCATCCCCGGCATTTTATTTTCAGGATCCATCGAATAGCCATTGAAGAAAATCATATCCGCGCCAAATGCCTGATCGAGTTCAGCATTGGTAGTGCCTTCACATAAGCCTTCAAAGGCGACGTAGTTCTGCGCCAGTATCACTCGACCTTCAGAGTCAAAAATCGATTTTTTTAACTCCTGTGCTGTCATGCTGCGAATTTCAGTTTTTGAAGTGCTGACGAAACGACGCTTTGCCATGGATTACCTCTTTTATTCATAAATAATCATGTAGAAAACTGGATCGACGGTATCAGCTATCGTCAAGCTGATAATTTTTCCCGACGCGCTAAATTGACCTGCTCATTCAGTACCGCAATGGCCTGTTGGTAAGTCATATCCTTACGGAACAAACCTGCCGTGCCTAAAATGAACATATCGACATCGTTTGCCAGCGCTCTGACCACCTGCGGTGAAATAGCCCCATCAACGGCTATTTGTGCCTGACTTTGATGCTGTTTTAACATCGTTTTCAGGCGGCGAATTTTATCAATAGACGCAGTGATAAACGGCTGACCCGCAAAGCCTGGATTAACTGACATCACCATAATGGCGTCTGTAACGTCCAAAACTTCTTCCAACATATGCAGGGAAGTCCCCGGGTTAACAGCGACGCCAGCTTTAATGCCGCGCTGGTGGATATTACTCAATGTTCTGTGCAAGTGAGTTGGTGCCTCAGCGTGAACGTAAATAATGCTGCATCCGAGATCGGCAAAACGATCGATCCAGGCATCCGGGTTCGTCACCATCAGATGAACGTCGTAGGGAATTGTCGCAAGCCTCGATACGGCTTTGATATCTTCCGGGCCGAGGGCCAGGTTAGGCACAAAGTGGCCATCCATCACATCAATATGAAACAGTGATGCTCCTGCGGCTTCAAGGCTGGCCAGCTCTTGGGCAAGACGTGAAAAATCCACGCACATTAGAGAGGGGCAAAATTGTGTTTTCATCATTACTCCGCTTCAATACTGGCAATCATCTCGATCCGTTTCTGATGGCGTTCACCTTCAAAACTGGCATCTAACCAGGCATCAACTATCATTTTTGCCAGTTCGGCACCTACGACTCGTGAACCAAAAGAGAGCACGTTGGTATTGTTGTGCGAACGAGAGAGTTTCGCCGAATAAGGTTCACTGCACACCACGGCACGGATGCCTTTCACTTTGTTAGCGGCAATCGAAATACCAATCCCTGAGCCACAAATAACGATGCCCAAATTAGCCTCTCCTGATACCACCGCCTCCGCGACTGCTTTGCCGTAAATTGGATAATCAGTACGGGTTTCAGAGTGCGTACCTTTATCAATGACGGTGATCCCGCGCGCGACAAGGTGCTCAGTAATTGTGGGTTTAAGAATGATGCCAACGTGATCACAACCAATTGCAATTTTCATGTTTTCTCCCTTAATATTTGAAGTTCTTAACGGCTGGAAACCCAGCCGAAACTGTTAACGTGCGCCGTCCAGACAATCTTCCAGGTTGGACTTGATGAGTGTGACGTGCGGGCCATAGATAACCTGTACCCCCTTGCCTTTCCTGATAACACCTTTAGCGCCGGATGCCTTGAGCATCACGTCATCCACCAGATTCTCATCAACGACAGTGACACGCAGACGGGTAGCGCAGCAGTCGAGGTCCGAAATATTAGCTTCGCCTCCTAATCCATTAAGAATCAGCGTGGAAACCTCATCTCTTTTCGCCTCATCGCTGGTGGATGTGGATTGCTTATCACGCGCTTCCAGGTCTTTACGAGTGTAGAGTTTCGTTTCCTGAGAATCGTCTTCTCGCCCCGGCGTTTTAAAGTTGAAATGAGTGATGGTGAATCGAAACGCAAAGTAATAAATAGGGAATAACGGAATCCCAATCAGAATGGCGTTTATCCAGTGCGTTTTTGCATTACCCTGCATGACGCCGAAAAGCACGAAGTCAATCAGGCTACCGGAGAAGGTTTGCCCCACACCGACGTTAAATATGTGGCAGAACATGAAGGATAACCCTGCCAGCACACAGTGCATGGCATACAGCAGCGGTGCAGCAAACAGGAACGAGAACTCAATCGGTTCAGTAATCCCGGTCAAAATGGCTGTCAACGTCGCTGATAGCAACAAACCTAAAACGAGTTTGCGTTTCTCTGGGCGAGCAGTGTGGTAGATAGCCAACGCCGCGCCTGGAATTCCAAACATATAGAACGGGAACTTACCGGCCATAAAGCGAGTAGCATCGACGGAAAAAACTTGGGTATGTGAACTCGCCAGTTCCGCAAAGAAGATATTGGTGGCACCAGAAACGGCCACGCCGTCAATAAGATGCGTACCACCAAGGCCGGTTTGCAGGAACGGCATGGCAAACACGTGGTGTAAACCGAAAGGTATAAGCGCACGCTCCATCAGTCCGTAGAGAAAGGTTCCTGCATAGCCAGCCTTGTTTACCAGATCACCAATATGTAAAATCCCACTCTGAATTGATGGCCAGATATAGAACATCAGGATGCCGACGCACAAGAAGGTGACAGCAGAGATAATTGGAATAAAGCGCGTACCGCCGAAAAATGAGAAGGTCGTCGGTAGCACGATCCGATAAAAACGATTATGTAAGGCTGCAACGCCCAAACCTGTAATCACTCCGCCAAAAACCCCCATTTGCAGAGAGTTAATACCCAGAGTCATCCCTAATGCTCCTTCAGGGAGGGCTCCAGACGTCAGCAAGCCGTTAATGTCCAGCATCGCATTGATAGTGGCGTGCATCACAAAAAAACCGATAGCACCAGAAATCGCCGCCACTTCTTTTTCTTTTTTTGCCATCCCGAGTGCAACACCAATCGCAAAGATGACCGGCAGGTTGGCGAAGATAACACCGCCAGAACTTTTCATTACAGTGAGCAAAGCGTGAAGTATGGTTCCTGCACCCAGGATAGATTCGAGCCCATACGAATCGATGGTGGTTTGATTGGTAAACGAGGCCCCAATACCTAATAGCAGCCCTGCGACCGGAAGTAAGGCTATCGGGAGCATGAAAGAACGCCCTGTGCGCTGCAGTATTCCGAAAATTGCTGTTTTCATCGTGTTCCTTTTGACCATGTTAGGGGACAATAATCGAATCAAATTCAGGCAATAAATCGGAAGATCATTTATCGCCGACAAGCAATAACTTTACGTTTTCAATTATTGTTGTGAAGTTAGTGATGGTCAATAGCATTTCACGATCAACTTCACAGATAAAACAATTTTTGTGAAAATAAATTTCACACCACCTTTATAGGTGCTTTGTTTTAAGTGGGTTTTAGATCATCGTTTAATTTAAAGAGGGATAAAATTCACATAACCTATAGCTACCGTAAAAACATTGACTACTCAGCGGGCGAAACATTTGACCGTGTGTCACCTTGTGATACCCTTTTCTCTATCTCCTTCTGCACATTCATAGTGTGAAAAATGACCTCGAAGCAAGATCCAATTCAGGAAATGGACAGTACATTAGCAATTGGGGCACGAATAAAAATGTCCCTTTCACAGTTAAATCCAACCGAACGCAGGATAGTGGAATGGCTGATCATTAAAGGAAATATCACTCAGGAAACCAGCTTGCGTGAGGTCGCAGGAGCCCTAAAAGTCTCAGAACCTCTGCTGGTTAAGGTGGCCAAAAAGATTGGTTTTTCTGGTTTTCGTGAATTACGCAGTGCGCTTATCAGCTACTTTGAGTCTCTTCCCTATGAACGAGAAGAAGAGATCACGGAGCATGACAGTCTGGATACCGTACTGGATAAGGTTTTTTCAAACAGTATTCAGGTGCTTAAAGAAGCAAGGTCGATAGCGGATTCAGCCACGATCGGAAAAGCCGCGCATCTGATATTCCACGCACGAAGAGTCATCATTTTTGGCGTCGGTGGTTCAGCTTCCGTTGGCCAGGATTTTGAGCACAAACTTTTGCGTCTTGGCATCATTAGCCATGCTTACTGTGATTTCCATTTAATGTTAATGGCAGCAAGCCAACTTAATGAGAATGATGTGGTCATTGCGATTTCTCAAACAGGAGTGACGAGAGAAACGCTGAATGCGGTGAACACGGCAAAAGCACGTAAGGCAAAAATCATCTGCATCACCAATGATGACGGTTCACCACTTTCACAATGCTCAGATTTGTCTATTTTCAGTCCCGCAATGAGTGGACCGATACTTGGGCAGAATGCGGTGGCAAGGATTGTTCAACTGAACTTACTGGACAGCTTGTTTATTGCCATTCTTCTGGAGGATTTTCAGGGAAATAAGGAGAAGCTGTCTTTCGGTATAAATATTGTCAGCCCATTGCATGATGCAAAGTGAGTGATAAATGCCACGTTTTAGCAAACCGGGTGGCATTGAGTCACCCGGTTGCCAATCCACACTATTTTCCCAAAAATTTCGCACTGACTAAGCATTTCCACATGAGCAAAGCTCAAGGAATCACCAAGCTGCAGCTAACGCACCAGCGACGCGAAAGGCGTCGGGAAATCACTTCGCATCGGTCGCCGTACCGTTGGCGTGCCAGTCAAACACACCGAACTCAAAACCTTTCAAATCGCCTTTCTCATCCCAGGTCAGCGGCCCCATCACGGTATCAACCGAGTTCGCTTTCAGGTATTTAGCAATTTCTGCTGGGTCTTCAGACTGATTCAGGCCCGCTTGCAAAGATTGCAGCGCGGCGTAGGTGGTCCAGACGAACGCACCGCTTGGGTCCTGTTTTTTCGCTTTGATGGCGTCAACAATCGGTTTGTTCGCCGGAACCTGGTCGTAGTTCTTCGGCTTGGTCACCAGCAACCCTTCCGCTGATTCGCCCGCAATGTTAGATAACGAAACGTTAGCCACACCTTCCGGCCCCATAAACTGGGTTTTCAGCCCTGCGGCGCGCGCCTGGCGCAGGATCTGCCCCATTTCCGGGTGGTAACCGCCGTAATAAACGAAATCGATATTCTCTTTCTTCAAACGCGCCACAAGCGTTGAGAAATCTTTCTCACCAGCGGTGATACCGTCAAAGAAGACCACGTTGGCATTGCCTTTCTTCAGGTTTTCCTGAACGGCACGCGCCAGGCCTTCACCGTACTGTTGTTTGTCGTGAACGATAGCAATACGCTGTGGTTTCACTTTCTCAAGAATATATTTCGCCGCCGTTGGCCCCTGGTCAGAGTCCAGGCCAGTGGTGCGCAAGATCAGTTGATAACCACGCGCGGTCAGTTCTGGTGCCGTTGCCGCTGGGGTGATCATCAGAATGCCCTCATCTTCATAGATATCAGAAGCTGGCTGGGTGGAAGAGGAACAGAGATGACCAATAACATACTTAATACCGTCGTTAACCACTTTGTTCGCCACCGCAACCGCCTGTTTCGGGTCACAGGCATCATCATATTTTACGATTTGCAGCTTGTTGCCTTTGATGCCGCCTTTGGCGTTGATATCCGCAACCGCCTGTTCAGCGCCGGTAAACTCCTGGTCGCCATACTGCGCCACCGGGCCAGACATCGCGCCCACGACCGCGACTTTGATGTCTTCTGCCAGAGCCATATTGCTGAATGCCAGCGCGATACATCCTGCCAGTAACGTTTTACCCTTCGTGTTCATCCTGAGGTTCCCCATTGTTATGGTGATTGCATTTGTTGCGATATTGTTATTCGACACATTATTCTGCTTTTATCTATAAGATAAGCATATGATAATAGTAATAACCGATGCATGCGGTGTCAGATCAGCATAGTCTGCTAAAAACATACCTCATTTTTCGGATTTTGAAACGAGAAATCAGATAAAAATGTAACGTAATAATGACAAAAATGTGCTGATTTATCAGTCATACTGAGGAGGAGCCAACTCTCGTTAAAAGAAGCCTTCAACATTAAAGAATTCGAAATACTGGCAAATAGTCTATTTTAATTTCAGCATGCGCCTAAATAAGAACCTCATTAAGCTATTCAACAAAAAAATTCTCGTGTACAATTTTTAAAATTCCCAACCCACGAGGATAATATTAAATGGAATTATCAGATAACCTAAAAAAAGCTATAACTCTGCTTTATAGTTCCGGTAATTATAGTGACAAGGATTATGAGCAGAGATATATAAAGGCTATCAAGATACTTAAGAAGGAATCTCAAAATGGGGATGCTAATGCAATATATTTTCTGTCACGCACATATTTCGGAGAACAATATATTCCCAATGTCAGCGTAGGTAAAAAGTATGAGAATAGTGAACTTGGTTATCAACTTCTCCGGCAGAGTTTTGATCAGCGGAGTCCATTTGCCATTGTTAATGGCGCATTGCGCGTTTCAGGCGGAATATCCGATAAGGTAATAAGCAATCTCATTACTGAAGAGCCGATGGCATTTTCTCAGGCCATAGCACAAATAGAAAAGTGGGCAGACAATGGAAATTATTTTGCTAACTATATTTTAGCAAGTTTTTTCTACTGGGGTGATAATCAATTACTTGGCGATACAAAGCATCGGGATGATTTAGCATTAAAATATTATTCAAAGGCTCAAAAAAATGGGATGATCGTTGACAATTTCTCTTATAACATATTAGATATTGTTGTGAATCTCGAGGATGAAAAAGAACTAACTCGATGGTATAAAATTATCGCGAATTCAGGTTACCCAGATAAAACAATTGTAAGCATGTTGGACATAGCGAATAATCCGTGGGCACATGCGATGGTTTATCTCTATGGTTTTGGCAGGGATATTGATGTCAGCAAAGCATATAAAATATGTAAGCGACACAAAATTAGATTGCTACTAAAAAATTTCAGTAAGACAGGATTTTTTTCTTCTCCAATTTACAATTATCCCCAAACATGATTAACGCAATAACAGAAGATTCCCCCTGGATTCGCGCCCAGGGGTTATCGCATGCGCTTCAAACGTGATGACAGTTTCGCTTATTGAACAAAATGCATCACTATTCCCGCAATCACAAAAGCAAAAAGAGCGGCAAAAATCATAACGGGTAGCTTGCTCGTACTCTGCTTTTGTACCGGAGCCTTCCCTGAATGCATGCGGCAAAGTGCAGCCAGCACATAGACCGTGACATATTCAAGGTAAATCTGTTCTTGGTTGCGACTGTCGACAAGCAGTAATCCAACTTCTGCTGTGGAAGCAATATTTAGCAGCGCATCGCCTGCCGCTTCCCGAAAGGGAACTAATGAGCTTTGCAACGCAGGGGGCTCGCCAATATAAGCCAGAAAAAACGGTGTATCTATCGATTCGGCGGTTGATTTAATCAGACCGAGTTTGCCTGCCTCTAACTCCTCGACTTCCACCCAGAAACTGGCCGCATCCATCGCCTTCCAGAATTCAAATAAGCGTTTTTCTTTTTCCTCATCAGTCTCAGCATGTGCAGGGAATCGCCATTTTTCAATTAATCCATGCGCCACATCATCTCATCCGTAATAGTTACCAGATGGGAAGGGTATCAAACCAAGGCCTGGCAGAGAAGGCAAAGACCTGATTTTAGGAAAAACGAACACAAGTAATGTTCGTCGTATTGCGAAAGACGGGAATACATAAAACAAAAACCCCCGGACTCAAATCCAGGGGTTATCTGTGACAACTTAACGCGTTGCGCGATTACGCTTCAATGGCAGCGCGCAGTTTTTTCATCGCGTTCTTTTCCAGCTGGCGTACACGCTCAGCGGAAACGCCGTAACGATCGGCCAGTTCCTGCAACGTCGACTTGTTGTCTTCGTCCAGCCAGCGCGCGCGGATGATATCCTGGCTACGCTCGTCCAGACCCTGCATCGCGTCGGTCAGGCGGTTTGCTGCCTGCTCTTCCCAGTTATCATCTTCGATACCGTCGGCAAAGTTAGATGATTTATCCTGCAGATAGAGCACCGGAGCCATCGGCTGGCTGTCGGAATCGTCGTCGGAAGACAGGTCAAAGGTCATGTCCTGCGCCGCCATACGCGATTCCATCTCACGTACGTCTTTGCTGGTTACGCCCAGTTCACGGGCCACCATTTCGACCTCATCCTGATTAAACCAGCCCAGACGCTGCTTGGTTTTACGCAGGTTGAAGAACAGTTTGCGCTGCGCTTTGGTGGTCGCAACTTTGACGATACGCCAGTTACGCAGAACGTATTCGTGGATCTCTGCTTTGATCCAGTGAACGGCGAAGGAGACCAGGCGCACCCCCACTTCCGGGTTAAAACGGCGCACGGCTTTCATCAGGCCGATGTTACCTTCCTGAATCAAATCCGCCTGTGGCAGGCCATAGCCCGCATAATTACGAGCAATATGAACAACAAACCGCAGATGAGACAGGATCAGCGTTTTAGCTGATTCCAGGCAGCCATGGTAATGCAGCTTTTCAGCCAGCGCCCGCTCCTCGTCAGCCGATAACATCGGCCACGCGTTAGCGGCCCGGATGTAGGAATCCAGGTTACCAACTGGGGCTAAAGCTAAACTTTGCATTTTGTCAGTCATTCAAATCCTCTCAATCGATATCTTCTGGCGCTTCAGTGGTAGCAACAATTGTGCCAGAGCTTAAGAGCAACGAGGTTATCATTCACTGTTTTATCAGACCGTGATTTTATCCACAAGTTCAATGCAAGCTTGTGAATAAATTACGCACAAAATGTGACATGGAGATGAAATACCGGGAAGAGACAACGGGGTCTCTTTCCCTGCTACGGAACCCATTGCAGGGAAAGAGTATAACACGCTTTTATTATTCAGGCGTAAAATGGCGTAAATGTTGTACCGTGGCAAGCCACGCTGCCACCCAGCCAATCATCGAGCATACCAGCAGCAACAGCAGGCATTCATCGAACGATAAGCCATTGATATCAAACTTCGTTCCGAAAACCTGTGCTACTTCCGCAACCGCCGATGACAAGCGCAGTACCAGAATTTCTGACAAAATTAATGACAGCAATGCGCCAGAAAATCCCAACAGAGCGCCACCGTACAGGAACGGGCGCAGGATGAAACCATCTGTCGCACCAATCAGTTTCTGCACATTAATGGAATCACGGCGAGCAAAGATGCTCAGACGCACACTGTTGCCGATGACGAGGAACACTGCCGCCACCATCAACACGCCGATCATCGCCGAAACGCGCCCGACCAGCCCGGTCAACGCCGCCAGACGGGCAAACCAACTGTCATCCATCCGCACTTCATCAATGCCGTTAATCTGCGTGATTCGATCACGCAGCGTATTCAGCGATTCAGTCCCCTGAAAATCGAGTTTCGGGATCACCACCGCCACTGCCGGAAGCGGGTTTTCCTCCAGCATATCCAGCGCACCGCCAAAACCAGACCAGTTACGGAACTCGCCCAGTGCGTCTTCACGAGAAAGATAATTCACTTTCTCAACACCCTGCTCGGCCTGCAACTGCGCCACCACGCCTGCAGCGGCATCATCATCCAGCGTTTTTTGCAAGTAAACAGTGATTTGCGGTGACGGATAATACTGCGTCGCCGCCTGGTTAACGTTTTTGTACACCATATAACAGACGCTGGGCAGCGTCAGGGAGATGGCGATAACCATCACCGTTAAAAACGTGGCGAACGGTTTGCTTTTCAGATCCTGCAATGCGCCGTGGAAGGCATAGCGCACCTGTTCGTTGAAAACGTTGGTTTTGCGATTTACCGGTTTTGGCGAGGATTTCGCGCGTCTCGGCGCGTTACGACCGCCGTCGCCAGAGCTGCCGACCGATTTACGGAAGCGATCCAGACGACCGCCAAACTGCCGAATATGATTGATTGCATCGCGCTTATTCATGGCCCACGCCTCCATGCAAGTGACCATCGCTCAGGGTGAGCATGCGATAGGAACGCCGCGAAATCAGGTTGATGTCGTGCGTTGCCATCAATACCGTTACCCCAACGCGGTTAAACTCTTCAAACAGACGTAAAATCCCTTCCGACAGCGCGTCGTCCAGGTTACCAGTCGGTTCGTCTGCCAGCAGTACCGCAGGCTTGTTCACCACCGCGCGGGCAATGCCAACGCGCTGCTGTTCACCGCCGGAAAGCTGAATAGGGAAGTTCTTCGCTTTGTCCAGTAGCCCGACTTTATCCAGCGCCGCAGATACCCGGCGACGAATATCGTCACCGCTGGCACCGGCGATAATCAGCGGGATCGCCACGTTATCGTAGACAGTACGGTCCATCAGTAGATGGTGATCCTGGAAAATCATGCCAATCTGGCGGCGCAGAAACGGAACTTCACGGTTTTTCAGACGCGTGATGTCATGGCCGCTAAACCAGATTTTCCCGGCGCTGGGCCGCTCAATCCCACAGATCAGCTTCAGGAGGGTACTTTTCCCTGCGCCGGAATGACCGGTCAGAAATGCCATCTCACCAGGCTGCATATGGAACGTAACGCCCTGCAGCGCCTGTCTCCCACCGAGATAAGCCTTGCTGACATGTTCAAAGCGAATCATTGTTAATCCTCTCGGGCAAAAAGTGCCTCTATAAAGTCGTCTGCCTTAAACGGGCGCAAATCCTCAATACGTTCGCCGACACCAATGTAGCGGATAGGAATACCAAACTGGTCAGCCACCGAGAAAATTACCCCGCCTTTCGCCGTGCCGTCCAGTTTCGTTAGCGTGATGCCGGTTAAGCCAACGGCTTCATGGAACAGTTTGGCCTGGCTTACCGCATTCTGCCCGGTGCTGGCATCGATGGTCAGCATAACTTCATGCGGCGCTTCAACGTCGAGTTTCTTCATCACGCGGACGATTTTCTTCAACTCTTCCATCAGGTGCGATTTGTTCTGCAGGCGTCCGGCGGTATCGGCAATCAGGACGTCGATGTTGCGCGCTTTAGCTGCCTGAATGGCGTCGAAGATAACAGAGGCTGAATCCGCACCGGTATGCTGGGCAATCACCGGAATATTATTACGCTGCCCCCAGACCTGAAGCTGTTCAACCGCTGCCGCACGGAAAGTATCGCCCGCCGCCAGCATCACCGATTTACCCTGCTGCTCAAACTGACGCGCCAGCTTACCAATCGTCGTGGTTTTACCCACACCGTTGACACCCACCATCAGGATCACAAACGGCGTTTTACCTTCAACGTTCAGCGGCTCATCGACTTTCGCCAGAATTTCACCCATCTCTTCTTTCAACAGGCCATAGAGCGCCTCGGCATCACGAAGCTGCTTGCGGGTCGCGCCTTCTGTCAGGTTATTGATGATTTTACGCGTGGTTTCCACGCCCACATCGGCGATCAACAACTGTTCTTCCAGCTCCTCAAACAGATCATCGTCGATTTTTTTACCGCGGAACAGGCTGATAAATCCGGAACCGAGGTTTTCTTTAGTTTTTAACAGGCTGCGTTTCAGGCGTGCGAAGAAACCTTCTTTGGTCGGCTTTTCCTGCTCCTGAGCGATTTCTTCCACCGGCGGCTCTTCTTCTGCCGCCAGCGCCTGTGCTTCCAGCTCTTCGTCGGTGATTTCTTCTTTAGCCGCTTCGACAATCTCTACGGTTTCCGCTTCGGCCTGCCACTCTTCTGGCGAAACCTCTTCAGCGTTGACGTCTTCCGGCAACGGCAGCGCTTCACGCTCAATAGCCACTGGCTCCGGCGTAACTTCAGATTCAACGACTGATTCCGGCTCAGTAATGACTTCCGGTTCAGTAACAGCTTCAGGCTGCGCTTTTTCACTTTCAGCAACCTGTTCAGTGACTTCTACAACGTCGGCAGCAAAAGTTTCCACCTCGGCTTCAGTATGCGCCTGCGGTTGCTCTTCAACGACTTGTTCAGAAGCCTTCGCAGACTCTTGCGCCTGAACGATTTCTTCTACAACCGGTTGTTCGTTCTGGACTTCTGTCTCTTTTTCCGGGGGCTGCTCTTTTTGACCAAAGCCCAGCCAGGAAAAAAAGCCACGTTTTTTTTCTTTCGCCATTTGCGACTACACTCCTCGCTGTTGCTTCATGGCACAGCGTTAACGCTATGTACATAGCAGCTAAAAAAATGATGAAATAGTCTATCACTTAACTTAATTCACATCACCGCCTGCAAGTATGTGTTATCTGGCAGATTGAGCAATTTATCATGAAAAAACCGAATCATTCCGGCAGCGGCCAAATCCGCATTATTGGCGGGCAGTGGCGAGGCCGTAAACTCCCGGTTCCTGATAGCCCAGGTTTGCGCCCCACCACCGACCGCGTACGTGAAACGTTGTTTAACTGGCTGGCGCCGGTCATTGTTGACGCCCAATGTCTGGATTGCTTCGCCGGGAGCGGCGCGCTGGGCCTGGAAGCGTTATCGCGCTACGCTGCGGGAGCCACGTTGATTGAGATGGATCGCGCGGTTTCTCAGCAGTTAATTAAGAATCTGGCGACGCTAAAAGCAGGCAATGCACACGTGGTGAACAGTAATGCGATGTCATTCCTTGCGCAAAAAGGCACACCGCATAATATCGTGTTTGTCGATCCACCGTTCCGTCGTGGCTTGTTAGAAGAGACGATTAATTTACTGGAAGATAACGGCTGGCTGGCTGACGAAGCCCTGATTTATGTCGAAAGCGAAGTCGAAAATGGTCTGCCCACCGTTCCGGCAAACTGGTCATTACATCGGGAAAAAGTGGCGGGTCAGGTGGCTTATCGGCTGTATCAACGCGAAACACAAGGAGAAAGTGATGCTGATTAATATTGGTCGTTTGTTAATGCTCTGTGTTTGGGGATTTTTAATCCTCAACCTGGTACACCCCTTCCCACGCCCGCTGAATATTTTCGTTAACGTGGCGCTGATTTTTACCGTGCTGATGCATGGTATGCAGCTGGCGCTATTGAAATCCACTTTGCCGAAAGATGGCCCGCAGATGACCACCGCCGAAAAGGTGCGGATTTTCCTTTTCGGCGTGTTTGAACTGCTGACCTGGCAGAAGAAATTTAAAGTAAAAAAATAACCTTATTGTTCGCCAACAAAGCTGACAAAGCGCGTTCCTTTATAGCTCAGCGTACCTTTATCGCCCACTGTCAGGGCGTGGTACTGTTGGGCCTCGAGGCGAAACGTCTGCTCCATTCCTCCGCTTTGCGGTTTGAAGCTTGCCTCATAGCGAATACTGGTGCCTGCCGGAGTCATTTCCTGCTGGCGCGAACGGCGATCGTTAATCGGTTTTTCCCGCTTGTTGCTCACCACCACCCGCTTTTGCTGGAGTGGCGCCATATCATTATCAGCTTTTTCCCGTCGCTGCTGCATAAAACGAAACGATGCAGCGACGATGATTAAGCCAATGATAACAATAAAGAAAAGAGGCGGTTTGCTCATCTTTATCCCTCATCGGAAAATGCGGAAATAAGCATACCCTGCCAGTTATGGTGTTGTCATCCGTCCCCCCCCGCCACTAAACTGGAAGCAAGACCGTAGGCATTCCGCCTACGAAAAAATAACGAATTCAAGGAACTAAGATGCTTTGGTCGTTTATCGCAGTCTGTCTTTCCGCATGGTTATCTGTGGATGCATCGTATCGTGGGCCAACCTGGCAACGCTGGGTGTTTAAACCGTTAACCCTTCTTCTCCTGCTGTTACTGGCCTGGCAAGCGCCGATGTTCGACGCCATCAGCTATCTGGTGCTGGCGGGGCTGTGCGCCTCACTGCTGGGCGATGCGCTAACGCTGTTGCCACGTCAACGTCTGATGTACGCCATCGGCGCGTTTTTCCTCTCGCACCTGCTATACACCATCTATTTCGCCAGCCAGATGACACTCTCATTCTTCTGGCCTCTGCCGCTGGTATTGCTGGCTCTGGGCGCGCTGTTACTGGCGATTATCTGGACGCGTCTGGAAGAGTATCGCTGGCCTATCTGCACGTTTATCGGCATGACGCTGGTGATGGTGTGGCTGGCAGGTGAACTGTGGTTCTTCCGTCCAACCGCTCCGGCGCTTTCTGCATTTGTCGGCGCTTCGTTGCTGTTTATCAGTAACTTTGTCTGGCTGGGTAGCCACTATCGCCGACGCTTCCGTGCGGACAACGCGATTGCCGCCGCTTGTTATTTTGCCGGTCACTTCCTCATCGTCCGCTCGCTGTATCTCTGATAAAACTTGACTCTGGAGTCGACTCCAGAGTGTATCCTTCGGTTAATGAGAAAAAACCTAACCGGAGGATGCCATGTCGACTCCTGACAATCACGGCAAGAAAGCCCCTCAATTTGCCGCATTCAAACCGCTAACCACGGTACAAAACGCCAACGACTGTTGCTGCGACGGCGCATGTTCCAGCACGCCCCCCCTTTCTGAAAACGTCTCCGGCACCCGCTATAGCTGGAAAGTCAGCGGCATGGACTGCGCCGCCTGTGCGCGCAAGGTAGAAAATGCCGTGCGCCAGCTTGCAGGCGTGAATCAGGTGCAGGTGTTGTTCGCCACTGAGAAGCTGGTGGTTGATGCCGACAATGACATCCGTACCCAGGTTGAATCTGCGGTGCAAAAAGCGGGTTATTCCCTGCGCGATGAACAGGCCGCCGAAGAGCCGCAAGCATCACGCCTGAAAGAGAATCTGCCGCTGATTACGCTAATCGTGATGATGGCAATCAGCTGGGGTCTGGAGCAGTTCAATCATCCGTTCGGGCAACTGGCGTTTATCGCGACCACGCTGGTTGGGCTGTACCCGATTGCTCGTCAGGCATTACGGCTGATCAAATCTGGCAGCTACTTCGCCATTGAAACGTTAATGAGCGTAGCCGCGCTTGGTGCGCTGTTTATTGGCGCAACGGCAGAAGCTGCGATGGTGTTGCTGCTGTTTTTGATTGGTGAACGCCTGGAGGGCTGGGCCGCCAGCCGTGCACGTCAGGGCGTTAGCGCGTTAATGGCGCTGAAACCAGAAACCGCCACGCGCTTGCGTAACGGTGAGCGTGAAGAGGTGGCGATTAACAGCCTGCGGCCTGGCGATGTGATTGAAGTTGCCGCAGGTGGACGTTTGCCTGCTGACGGTAAACTGCTCTCACCGTTTGCCAGTTTTGATGAAAGCGCCCTGACCGGCGAATCCATTCCGGTGGAGCGCGCGACGGGCGATAAAGTTCCTGCAGGCGCCACCAGCGTAGATCGACTGGTAACACTGGAAGTGCTGTCAGAACCGGGGGCCAGCGCCATTGACCGCATTCTGAAACTGATCGAAGAGGCTGAAGAGCGCCGCGCCCCCATCGAGCGGTTTATCGACCGTTTCAGCCGTATCTATACACCCGCGATTATGGCCGTCGCCCTGCTGGTAACGCTGGTGCCGCCGCTGCTGTTTGCCGCCAGCTGGCAAGAGTGGATTTATAAAGGACTGACGCTGCTACTGATTGGCTGCCCGTGTGCGTTAGTTATCTCCACGCCCGCAGCGATTACCTCCGGATTGGCGGCAGCGGCACGTCGTGGAGCATTGATTAAAGGTGGTGCGGCGCTGGAGCAGTTAGGTCGTGTTACCCAGGTGGCATTTGATAAAACCGGAACGCTGACCATCGGCAAGCCGCGCGTAACCGCCATCCATTCTGCAACAGGCGTTAGCGAATCTGACCTGCTGGCACTGGCGGCAGCGGTCGAGCAAGGCGCGACGCATCCGCTGGCACAAGCCATTGTGCGCGAAGCACAGATTGCTGCACTCACCATTCCCGCCGCCCAGTCACAGCGGGCGCTGGTCGGCTCTGGCATTGAAGCGCTGGTTAACGGTGAGCGTGTGTTGATTTGCGCTGCCGGGAAATATCCTGCCGATGCATTCGCCGGACTGATTAGCGAACTGGAAATCGCCGGGCAAACGGTAGTGCTGGTGGTGCGTAACGATGATGTGCTGGGTGTGATTGCGTTGCAGGATACCCTGCGCGCCGACGCTGCAACTGCCATCAGAGAACTGAACGCGCTGGGCGTCAAAGGGGTGATCCTCACTGGCGATAATCCACGCGCAGCGGCGGCAATCGCCGGGGAACTGGGGCTGGAGTTTAAAGCGGGCCTCTTGCCGGAAGATAAAGTCAAAGCGGTGACAGAGCTGAATCAACATGCGCCGCTGGCGATGGTCGGTGACGGTATTAACGACGCTCCAGCGATGAAAGCTGCCGCTATCGGGATTGCAATGGGTAGCGGCACAGACGTCGCACTGGAAACCGCCGATGCAGCATTAACCCATAACCACCTGCGTGGTCTGGTGCAAATGATCGAACTGGCGCGCGCCACTCACGCTAATATCCGCCAGAACATCACCATTGCGCTGGGGCTGAAAGGGATCTTCCTCGTCACCACGCTTTTAGGGATGACCGGTCTGTGGCTGGCAGTGCTGGCAGATACGGGTGCGACAGTGCTGGTAACGGCGAATGCGTTAAGGTTGTTGCGCAGGAAAGGTTAATTTTTTCGGATTGCAGCCATCCTGACCATAATATACGGTGAGTCCTGCGAAGTTATCGAAACAGACTGCGCAGGATCTCATCGAATAACATATACATGGAATCAATGGATAATGATTACGCTAAATTCAAATTACTGGGGAACACTCGCTGTTAATGAGTCAGAGGGATTCGCGGAATATGTAACCGTTACGCTTAACAATGAGAAACGAACTGTCTGGCTAAATATTTTTGGAGATGTCCTGCCAAATACCTCAACCGATAAAATAGTTACTCTCCTGGATAGCCTCCCGACATGTACTGAAATTATCCGCAACGTACTATCCCAAAAGAAAGGAACAAATGCGTTTATTGATGCATTTATTGAATTTCATTTAGATGAACTGGATGCTGAAACACTGCAATCGCTTGATATCACTCCACCGACACACGAGACCTGTGCTAACCAACTCATTTTACGTGGCGTTCATATGTGGATGGCTGCTCCTGCCCCTGGCACGTTAAAAATGACACTGGATTATGGGGTATCAGAGGATATCTCGGATGAGTTACTGGTATTTAATTTCAACGAGTATAGTGAGTTGTTAAATATTACCTGGGAAAGTTAAGCCTTTTCGCTGGGAAACGCAATTTATATAAGGCTGTCTTCCTGGAAATATCACTGACTATTCAAGTCTTAATGCTGGGCCGGGAACAGAGGCAAGTTCAGGAAAGCATAATATAACGCTAACATCAGAATGACGGAGATAACACTGAATGCAGCAACCAGGCGAGATGCTAATGATGGCCTTTTGAACATCAACCACAGGGCATAAACAAGCCCGACACCGCTAAGTAAAGGTAAAAAAATCATTAGCCAGAGCCAACCACAGGCAAGTACCCCCAGCCATCCCCCAATGATGATAAAAACAGGCATCAGCCAATTGGGGACGAACATCGCCAGCAATCCCAGCAGTGCCAGACAAACGGGAATCGAATAATCCATTTCTGCATTCCATAACGTTGGCAATCATTGCTCTTTGCGTGCCCCATGCCGGATGCGGCGTGAACGCCTTATCCGGCCTACAAATCGATCACAACATTGAGCGCGTTCGATGCAAAGAAGATTACAGACCGCATCAGGCAGTGCCCTCAACCGCCTTTACGAATCAAATAACGATAAGGCAGTCCGTCCGTCTCTTTGGCAACCAGTTCGTGTTCCATAAAGGTACAAAACCCAGGAATATCACGGGTCGTCGCCGGATCGTCAGCAATAATCAGCAACGTTTCACCAGGCTGCATATTGCGCACGGTTTTGCGCACCATCATTACTGGTTCCGGGCAGCGCAGGCCAAGTGCGTCAAGTGTGTGGTCAGGGCTTGAAAAGAGATCGGTCATTTTCTTCTCATCATATGAAAAAACGGCGCTAGTTTACGCCCTGTGAGTCCGTAAGCAAACCAGGTTAACGATTGCGTGAAAATTAACCATTGCATTGTCAACGTAAAGCAGTATCATGCGGCGGCTCGAAAAAAGGGTAAGCACGTTATTATGTTAAGGTAACAGACGTGTCGTACGTATTGGGTTCCCTCACCCCAATGGTTAATCAAAAAGGTACAATATGAACGCTTTCTCACAAAACCAACGCTATAAGGCGTTGTTCTGGTTATCGTTATTTCATCTTCTGGTGATCACCTCCAGTAACTATCTGGTTCAGCTTCCCGTTTCCATTTTTGGTTTCCATACCACCTGGGGCGCGTTTAGCTTTCCGTTTATCTTTCTCGCGACCGACCTGACTGTGCGTATTTTTGGCGCACCGCTGGCCCGTCGTATCATCTTTGCGGTGATGATCCCGGCGTTATTGATCTCCTATGTCATCTCGTCACTGTTCTATATGGGTTCCTGGCAAGGGTTTGACGCGCTCGCCCACTTCAACCTGTTTGTCGCCCGTATTGCCACCGCCAGTTTCATGGCCTACGCGCTGGGGCAGATCCTCGACGTGCACGTTTTTAACCGACTGCGTCAGAGCCGTCGCTGGTGGCTGGCACCAACGGCTTCCACACTGTTTGGTAACGTCAGCGACACGCTGGCCTTCTTCTTCATTGCCTTCTGGCGCAGCCCGGATGCCTTTATGGCTGAACACTGGATAGAAATCGCGCTGGTCGATTACTGTTTCAAAGTGTTAATCAGTATCGTTTTCTTCCTGCCAATGTATGGCGTATTACTCAATATGCTGTTGAAAAGACTCGCAGATAAATCCGAAATCAACGCTTTGCAGGCGAGTTAAAGGTTCGTTATCAGAGTTGTGATAAGATGGTTGAATGAGCCGTTATGGCCGTTTATCGAAAGGAAGAAGTCAATGCGCAATCTGGTTAAATATGTCGGAATTGGCCTGCTGGTTATGGGGCTTGCGGCCTGTGATGATAAAGACACTAACGCTACGGCGCAGGGGGCGGTCGCGGAAAGTAACGCGACCGGGAATCCCGTCAACCTGCTTGATGGCAAGTTAAGTTTCTCGCTGCCAGCGGATATGACTGACCAGAGCGGGAAGCTGGGAACGCAGGCCAATAACATGCATGTCTGGTCCGACGCTACCGGGCAGAAAGCAGTCATCGTCATCATGGGCGATGATCCGAAAGAAGATCTGGCAGTGCTGGCGAAGCGTCTGGAAGATCAGCAACGTAGCCGCGACCCGCAGCTGCAAGTAGTAACCAATAAAGCCATTGAGCTGAAAGGTCACAAAATGCAGCAGTTAGACAGCATTATTTCCGCGAAAGGCCAGACGGCGTACTCTTCCGTTATTCTGGGTAATGTGGGTAATCAACTGCTGACCATGCAAATCACGCTGCCAGCTGACGATCAGCAAAAAGCGCAGGCCACCGCAGAAAACATCATTAATACGCTGGTTATTCAGTAAGTTTTAAGATGATGAGACGGCCTCAGGGATGTGTTCCGGAGGCCGTTTTTTTAATCGCCACGTCAGCAATAACGCGATTGCGACTAGCCCCGCCGCCGCCAGATAAATCACCGGTACGCCTGCCCAACTCATCACCAGCCCAGCCAACGGTCCGGTCACGCCAAGCGATAAATCCATAAATACGGTGTAGGTTGCCAGTGCAGCCCCCTGATTCTGCTGTGGAACAGCTTTTACCGCCACTACGCCCAATGCCGGGAACACCAGCGAAAACCCAGCCCCCGCCAGTAAGACGCCGATTTTCGCCATCCACGGCATGGTCGCCACGCCAACCAGCAGCAGGCCGATTATCTCAACGCTAAAGCAAATCATCGCTACGTTTAAGCCACCGATACGGTTAATACCGTTAGGGAATAACAAACGCGTACCGACAAACGCACAGCTAAACAGCGTCAACGCAAAAGCAGCACCGTCCCAACCTTTAGCGTCATAAAACAGCGTGATAAAGGTAGCGATGACGCCAAATCCGGCAGAAGCCAGTGCCAGCGCCATACCGTACAGCCAGACGCGCCCATAATGATTAACGCTAACGCCTGCAAGCCGCCCCAGTGATAAAAAACGACACCTAACGGCGCCCCCATCGCCATCGCCCCGTAAGTGACAATGCCGTTCCACGAAATCACCCGCCCGATATGCAGCGAACCGACTACGCCCACGCCCCACAGTGTCGATCCCGTTCCGGCAAAACTTTGCCCAATGCCGAGGACCACGCGTCCCAGGCAAAGTAATAACAGGCTGATGATGGGCAGACTGGCGGTTAATCCCGCCGCCAGATACCCCAGACCGCTCAAAAAGCAGCCGCACAAACCGAAAACGACAATCTTTTTTGGCCCCAGCAAATCGGCGTAACGTCCGGCATGAGGACGGCTCAGTAAGGTGGCGAAATATTGTAGGCTGATTACCAATCCTGCCCAGAAAGCGCTAAAGCCCATCACATCATGGACATAGCCCGGTAATACAGCGAGCGGCAACCCGATGGTGAGATAGCTGGCGAAGTTAAACATGACAATGGAGACAATGCGCAAATTCAGGCGCAATCCGTTTAGCACGGGTTCGGGCATGAGGCTCACCACATTTTTACAACAGTGTTTCATTTTTACCACGTGCTGACGTGAAAATCAGCAGTAAGAATCAGAATATTGCTGGCGTGACTCCCGCTACACTTAATACAAAAAGTCACAAGGAAGCCCAATGGAAACCCCTCAACCTGATAAAACGGGCATGCACATTCTGCTTAAACTGGCCTCGCTGGTAGTGATCCTCGCAGGCATTCACGCAGCGGCAGATATCATTGTGCAGCTGTTACTGGCGCTGTTTTTTGCCATCGTCCTCAATCCGCTCGTCACCTGGTTTATTCGTCGGGGCGTAAAGCGTCCCGTTGCAATTACCATCGTGGTTGTGGTGATGTTGATTGCGCTCACCGCGCTGATTGGCGTACTGGCGGCATCGTTTAACGAATTTATCTCTATGCTGCCGAAGTTTAATAAGGAGCTGACACGCAAGCTTTTTAAATTGCAGGAGATGTTGCCTTTTCTTAATTTGCATATGTCGCCGGAGCGAATGCTGCAGCGGATGGACTCAGAAAAAGTGGTTACCTTCACCACGGCGCTAATGACCGGGCTTTCCGGGGCAATGGCGAGCGTACTTTTACTGGTGATGACCGTCGTTTTCATGCTGTTTGAAGTACGCCACGTCCCTTACAAAATGCGTTTTGCGTTGAATAATCCACAGATTCACATCGCCGGGCTACACCGCGCCTTAAAAGGTGTTTCGCACTATCTTGCATTGAAGACGCTGCTAAGTTTATGGACAGGCATAATCATCTGGCTGGGGCTGGCACTAATGGACGTACAGTTTGCGCTGATGTGGGCGGTACTGGCGTTTTTGCTCAACTACGTCCCCAATATCGGCGCGGTAATTTCTGCCGTGCCACCAATGATACAGGTACTGCTGTTTAATGGTGTTTACGAATGTATTCTGGTCGGCGCATTGTTTTTAGTGGTCCATATGGTCATCGGAAATATTTTAGAACCACGGATGATGGGCCATCGCCTGGGGATGTCCACCATGGTGGTATTTCTTTCATTGTTAGTCTGGGGATGGCTGCTCGGCCCGGTAGGGATGCTACTTTCGGTGCCATTAACCAGCGTCTGTAAAATCTGGATGGAAACCACCAAAGGCGGCAGCAAACTGGCGATTTTACTGGGACCGGGCAGACCGAAAAGTCGGTTACCGGGATAAGGCGACAAGTGATACGATACGCACTTTCATTTTCCATTAAACGTTGGCCCTGATATGTATCGGATAGTTCTGGGGAAAGTTTCGACCTTAAGCGCAGCTCCACTGCCACCGGCTTTACGCGAGCAAGCACCGCAAGGTCCACGACGCGAACGCTGGCTGGCGGGGCGTGCATTGCTTTCACACACGCTTTCCCCGCTACCTGAGATCATCTACGGCGAACAAGGCAAACCCGCATTCGCACCGGAAATGCCGCTATGGTTCAACTTAAGCCATAGCGGTGACGATATCGCCCTGCTGTTGAGCGATGAAGGCGAAGTCGGCTGCGATATCGAAGTGATTCGCCCACGTGCCAACTGGCGCTGGCTGGCGAACGCGGTGTTCAGCCTCGGAGAACATGCCGAGATGGACGCCGTGCCTCCAGATCAGCAACTGGCAATGTTCTGGCGCATCTGGACGCGCAAAGAAGCCATCGTTAAACAACGTGGCGGCAGCGCCTGGCAAATCGTCAGCGTAGACAGCACCTATCAGTCCTCGCTGTCAGTCAGCCATTGTCAGCTTGAAAATTTAAGTCTGGCGATCTGCACCCCTACCCCCTTTACGCTCTCTGCTGACAGTGTGCAATGGATCGATTCAGTTAACTGATCTGCCCCCCCGACTGCCCATCTATTGATCCAGAACAGGTAATCAGTATGACGAATACTTAAAATCGTCATACTGATTTCTGCCATTTATACTCTAAATAATTCGAGACAAGCGACTGAATCCCCAGGCGCTTACTAAAGTAAGTGACTGAGGTGCACGAACGTGGTCGCAGCACATGCAACTTGAAGTATGACGAGTATATTTTAATCCATTGGGGTTACCATGCTCTCCACACTCTGCCGCACTCTATTTGCGCTGCTGGCTTGTGCGTCTTTTATCGTCCATGCCGCTGCACCAGATGAAATCACCACCGCCTGGCCGGTGAATGTCGGGCCACTGAACCCGCATCTTTACACACCTAACCAGATGTTCGCCCAGAGCATGGTTTATGAACCGCTGGTGAAATATCAGGCAGACGGTTCGGTGAGCCCGTGGCTGGCGAAAAGCTGGACCCACTCAGAAGATGGCAAAACCTGGGCCTTCACCCTGCGTGATAACGTGAAATTCTCTAACGGCGAACCGTTTGATGCACAGGCGGCGGCAGAAAACTTCCGCGCCGTGCTCGATAACCGTCAACGTCACGCCTGGCTGGAGCTGGCAAACCAGATTGTTGATGTCAAAGCTCTCAGTAAAACCGAGCTGCAAATCACCCTGAAAAGCGCTTACTATCCTTTCCTGCAAGAACTGGCCCTGCCCCGTCCTTTTCGTTTTATTGCACCCTCGCAGTTTAAAAACCATGAAACCATGAACGGGATTAAAGCGCCGATTGGCACCGGGCCGTGGGTTTTGCAGGAATCGAAACTGAATCAGTACGATGTCTTCGTCCGTAACGAAAACTACTGGGGCGAAAAGCCAGCGATTAAAAAGATCACTTTTAACGTGATCCCGGACCCAACCACCCGCGCGGTAGCGTTTGAAACTGGCGATATCGACCTGCTGTACGGAAACGAAGGGTTATTACCACTCGATACCTTCGCCCGCTTTAGCCAGAACCCGGCTTACCACACCCAACTGTCACAACCGATCGAAACCGTGATGCTGGCACTTAATACCGCCAAAGCCCCCACCAACGAGCTGGCCGTACGTGAAGCACTCAATTATGCGGTAAACAAAAAATCGCTGATCGATAACGCGTTGTATGGCACCCAGCAGGTCGCCGACACCCTGTTTGCTCCTTCCGTGCCTTACGCCAATCTCGGCCTGAAACCGCGCCAGTACGATCCACAGAAAGCGAAAGCGTTGCTGGAACAAGCAGGCTGGACGCTGCCTGCGGGCAAAGACATCCGCGAGAAGAATGGTCAGCCGCTGCGCATTGAATTGTCGTTCATCGGCACCGATGCGTTAAGCAAATCAATGGCAGAAATCATTCAGGCTGATATGCGCCAGATTGGCGCGGATGTCACGCTGATCGGCGAAGAAGAGAGCAGTATCTATGCTCGTCAGCGCGACGGTCGTTTTGGCATGATTTTCCACCGTACCTGGGGCGCACCATACGATCCACATGCCTTCCTGAGTTCAATGCGCGTACCGTCGCACGCTGACTTCCAGGCACAGCAAGGTTTAGCCGACAAGCCGCTGATTGATAAAGAGATCGGCGAAGTGCTGGCGACCCATGACGAAACACAACGTCAGGCACTGTATCGCGACATTCTGACCCGTCTGCATGACGAGGCGGTTTATCTGCCCATCAGCTATATCTCAATGATGGTGGTATCAAAACCGGAACTGGGTAACATCCCCTACGCCCCGATCGCCACTGAAATCCCGTTCGAACAGATTAAACCGGTGAAACCTTAATGTTGCGTTACATATTACGCCGCTTTCTGCTGCTGATCCCGATGGTGCTCGCCGCCTCGGTGATCATCTTTTTGATGCTACGCCTCGGCACCGGTGACCCGGCGCTCGATTATCTGCGTCTGTCTAACCTGCCGCCGACGCCGGAAATGCTGGCTTCTACCCGCACAATGCTGGGGCTGGATCAGCCGCTGTATGTGCAGTACGGAACCTGGTTGTGGAAAGCGCTGCATCTTGACTTTGGTATCTCATTCGCCAGCCAACGCCCGGTGCTGGACGATATGCTGACCTTCCTGCCCGCCACGCTGGAGCTGGCAGGTGCCGCGCTGGTATTAATTCTGCTCACGTCCGTACCGCTCGGCATCTGGGCGGCACGCCATCGCGACCGCCTGCCGGATTTCGCCGTGCGCTTTATCGCGTTTCTTGGCGTGTCGATGCCTAACTTCTGGTTGGCGTTTTTACTGGTGATGGCATTTTCAGTGTATCTGCAATGGCTGCCCGCGATGGGTTACGGCGGCTGGCAGCACATCATTTTGCCTGCGGTTTCCATCGCCTTTATGTCGTTGGCGATTAATGCGCGTCTACTGCGCGCCAGTATGCTGGACGTCGCCGGTCAGCGTCACGTCACCTGGGCGCGGCTACGCGGCCTGAACGACAAACAGACCGAACGCCGCCATATCCTGCGCAATGCCTCACTGCCGATGATTACCGCCGTGGGGATGCACATTGGCGAACTGATCGGCGGGACAATGATTATCGAAAACATCTTTGCCTGGCCGGGCGTCGGGCGCTATGCGGTGTCGGCGATTTTTAACCGTGACTATCCGGTGATCCAGTGCTTTACGCTGATGATGGTGGTGGTTTTTGTGGTCTGTAACTTAATTGTCGATTTGCTCAACGCCGCGCTGGACCCGCGCATTCGTCGTCATGAAGGAGCGCACGCGTGAACTTTTTCCTATCTTCCCGCTGGTCGGTACGCCTGGCGCTAATCATTATCGCCCTGCTGGCACTGATTGCGCTCACCAGCCAGTGGTGGCTGCCGTATGACCCACAGGCTATCGATCTGCCATCGCGCCTGCTCTCGCCGGATGCGCAGCACTGGCTGGGCACCGATCACTTAGGACGCGATATTTTCTCACGGCTGATGGCGGCGACCCGCGTGTCGCTTGGTTCCGTAATGATCTGCCTGCTATTGGTGCTGGCGTTAGGGCTGATTATTGGCGGTAGCGCCGGGCTGATTGGCGGGCGCGTTGATCAGGCCACCATGCGCGTCGCCGATATGTTTATGACTTTCCCGACCTCAATTCTGTCGTTCTTTATGGTCGGCGTGCTCGGCACCGGGTTGACCAACGTAATTATCGCCATCGCCCTGTCGCACTGGGCGTGGTATGCACGCATGGTGCGCAGCCTGGTGATTTCACTGCGCCAGCGCGAGTTTGTGCTGGCGTCACGGCTTTCTGGCGCGAGCCATGTGCGGGTGTTTGTCGATCATCTGGCAGGCGCGGTGATCCCTTCGCTGCTGGTGCTGGCAACGCTGGATATCGGCCATATGATGCTGCACGTCGCAGGGATGTCATTCCTTGGCCTCGGCGTGACCGCGCCGACCGCCGAATGGGGCGTGATGATTAACGATGCACGTCAGTATATCTGGACCCAGCCGCTGCAAATGTTCTGGCCGGGGCTGGCGTTGTTTATCAGCGTGATGGCCTTTAACCTGGTGGGTGACGCACTGCGCGATCATCTGGACCCTCATCTGGTGACGGAGCACACACACTAATGCCGCAACAGATTGAACTACGTAATATCGCGCTACAGGCCGCGCAGCCGCTGGTGCACGGTGTATCGTTAACCCTGAAACGCGGGCGCGTGCTGGCGTTAGTTGGCGGTAGCGGCAGCGGGAAATCATTAACCTGCGCCGCAACGCTGGGGATTTTGCCCGCTGGCGTTCGCCAGACGGCGGGAGAAATTTTAGCCGATGGTAAACCGGTTTCTCCCTGCGCACTGCGCGGCATTAAAATTGCCACCATCATGCAGAACCCGCGCAGCGCCTTTAACCCGCTGCACACCATGCACACCCACGCGCGGGAAACCTGTCTGGCGTTAGGGAAGCCCGCCGATGACGCTACGCTTACCGCTGCCATAGAAGCGGTGGGGCTGGAAAACGCCGCGCGTGTGCTAAAGCTGTACCCGTTCGAGATGAGCGGCGGCATGTTGCAGCGCATGATGATTGCGATGGCGGTGCTGTGTGAATCGCCGTTTATCATCGCCGATGAACCGACCACCGATCTTGATGTGGTAGCGCAGGCGCGCATCCTCGATCTGCTGGAAAGCATTATGCAAAAACAAGCGCCGGGGATGCTGCTGGTCACCCATGATATGGGCGTTGTGGCGCGTCTGGCAGATGACGTGGCAGTGATGTCTGACGGTAGGATTGTCGAACAGGGCGATGTCGAAACGCTGTTTAACGCCCCCAAACATACGGTGACGCGCAGCCTGGTTTCTGCGCATCTCGCCCTTTATGGTATGGAGCTGGCATCATGACTTTACTTAACGTCTCCGACCTTTCACATCACTATGCGCACGGTGGATTTAGCGGTAAGCACCAGCATCAGGCGGTACTGAATAACGTTTCTTTGACCCTGAAAAGCGGTGAAACCGTCGCTCTGCTGGGGCGCAGTGGCTGCGGAAAAAGCACCCTCGCGCGGCTGCTGGTAGGCTTAGAGTCGCCCTCACAGGGAAATATTAGCTGGCGCGGCGAACCGTTGGCAAAGCTCAATCGCGCCCAGCGTAAAGCCTTCCGTCGCGATATTCAGATGGTGTTTCAGGATTCCATCAGCGCCGTAAATCCGCGCAAAACCGTGCGCGAGATCCTGCGGGAACCAATGCGCCACCTGTTATCGCTGAAAAAATCGGAGCAACTGGCGCGCGCCAGCGAAATGCTGAAGGCGGTCGATCTCGACGATAGCGTACTTGACAAACGCCCACCGCAATTGAGCGGCGGCCAGCTTCAGCGCGTCTGCCTGGCGCGTGCGCTGGCGGTCGAACCGAAACTGCTGATTCTGGATGAAGCCGTTTCCAACCTTGATCTCGTGTTACAGGCGGGCGTCATTCGCCTGCTGAAAAAGCTGCAACAGCAGTTTGGCACCGCCTGCCTGTTCATCACCCACGACTTACGTCTGGTGGAACGCTTTTGCCAGCGGGTGATGGTGATGGATAACGGGCAAATCGTCGAAACCCAGGTGGTGGGAGATAAATTAACCTTTTCCTCTGACGCCGGACGTGTGCTACAAAACGCGGTATTACCCGCATTTCCCGTACGCCGTCGCGCCACAGAAAAGGTTTAAGTCAATGCAACGAGTCACCATCACCCTTGATGACGATTTACTGGAGACCCTGGACAACCTGAGCCAGCGTCGTGGTTATAACAACCGTTCCGAAGCTATCCGCGATATTCTGCGTAGCGCCCTGGCGCAGGAAGCTACCCAGCAGCACGGCACACAAGGTTTCGCGGTGCTTTCCTATGTGTATGAGCACGAAAAACGCGACTTAGCCAGCCGTATTGTCTCCACACAGCATCATCACCACGATCTTTCCGTCGCTACGCTGCATGTGCACATCAATCACGACGACTGCCTGGAAATCGCCGTGCTGAAAGGTGACATGGGCGACGTACAGCATTTTGCCGACGACGTTATCGCCCAGCGCGGCGTGCGGCACGGGCATTTGCAGTGCTTGCCGAAGGAAGATTAATTCCTACCACCGCGCCGTTATTTCCTGACGGCGCGGTAAATTCCTGCCAAATATCGACTCACATCACATTTTTTTGATCACGATTTGGTCCCCCAAAATGTGAGACGCTTCGATCCTCTTTTTCGCCTGTTCACCTACTATACGCTTGAAGTTGTCCATGATTGTCCATAGACAACTGTAAATGTTCAGGTGCGCGCCATGAAATCATTAAGTAAGTCGTCACAAATACCGCTCTATCAACAAGTGGTAGAGTGGATAAGAGAAAGTATTTATACCGGTGATCTGGTGGAAGACGATCGCATTCCCTCGGAATACCAGATTATGGATATGCTGGAAGTGAGCCGGGGAACGGTTAAAAAAGCGGTCGCTCAACTGGTGAAAGAAGGCGTGTTGATTCAGGTCCAGGGTAAGGGGACGTTTGTCAAAAAAGAGAATGTGGCGTATCCGTTAGGTGAAGGATTATTGTCATTCGCGGAATCGCTGGAAAGCCAGAAAATACATTTCACCACTAAAGTTATTACGTCACGGATTGAACCGGCTAATCGTTATGTGGCAGAAAAATTAAGAATAACGCCCGGTCAGGATATTCTTTACCTTGAACGTTTACGTTCGATTGGTGATGAAAAAGCGATGCTGATAGAGAACCGTATCAATATTGAGCTATGCCCCGGCATCGCGGAAATCGATTTTAATCAACACAATTTATTTCCAACAATAGAAAGTTTGTCGCAAAGAAAAATTCGCTACTCGGAAAGTCGCTATGCCGCGCGATTAATTGGTAATGAACGCGGTCATTTTTTAGATATCAGTGAAGATGCACCTGTTTTGCATCTGGAGCAGTTAGTCTTTTTCTCCCGAGAATTACCCGTTGAGTTTGGCAACGTCTGGCTAAAAGGAAATAAATATTATCTTGGCACCGTGCTGCAACGACGGGAATTGAATTAAATACACTTTTTAATGAGGAATGAAATGCAAGGAATACAGCTTCAGGAAAATTATATTCAACGACTTCCGGCAGGGTTAAGCGTTGAACAGATCATCCGTCAGTTAGCACAACCGCTGGTTGCCGCCGAACTGGTGGTCCCTGATTTTGCCGACCATGTGCTGAAACGTGAGGCAACGTACCCAACGGGGCTACCTACCGAACCACCATGTGTCGCCATTCCACACACGGACCATAAACATGTCAGGCACAATGCAATTGCCGTCGGCATCCTGCCGGAACCGGTAGAGTTTGCCGATATGGGCGGTGATCCTGACCCCGTACCTGTTAGGGTGATTTTTTTGCTCGCCTTAAGCGAAAGTAACAAACAATTAAATGCCCTGGGATGGATAATGGAGATGATTCAGGATACGCCCTTTATGCGCGCCTTGCTTACGATGGAAACAACAGAAATACACACAGTAATCTTAAACAAAATGAAAGAACGAGGTGAAATATGAGTCAAACTATTTTATTTGTCTGCGCCACAGGTATTGCCACATCCACGGCAGTAACAGAAAAAGTCATGGAGTATTGCAAAGAACAAGGTCTTAACGTCAATTATTCCCAAACCAATGTTGCCTCTTTACCAGGAAATACTGACGGCGTAGCACTGGTAGTTTCAACAACGAAAGTGCCTTATGAACTCGACGTCCCGGTGGTTAACGGCTTGCCGATTATTACCGGTATTGGTGAAGAGAAAGTACTGGCGCAAATTGTTTCTATCCTTAAAAATTAATTAATAATAATTAATTTCAACCCACTCCATCAGGCGCTAACGCGAGGCGCGCTCTCGCCTGAAAAAGAGGTTTATTATGAACGATATCGCGCATACCCTCTATAATATTGTGCAATATATATTGGGATTCGGCCCCACGGTAATGTTACCGCTGGTGTTATTTATTCTTGCTCTCTGTTTTAAAGTAAAACCCGCTAAAGCCTTACGCTCGTCATTAACGGTCGGCATTGGTTTTGTCGGTATTTATGCTATTTTCGATATTCTTACCAGTAACGTCGGCCCAGCGGCCCAGGCGATGGTTGAACGTACCGGGATTAATTTACCGGTGGTGGATTTAGGCTGGCCACCACTTTCCGCTATTACATGGGGTTCGCCAATTGCCCCATTTGTTATTCCCCTGACCATTCTTATTAACGTGGCGATGCTGGCGTTAAATAAAACCCGCACTGTTGACGTAGATATGTGGAACTACTGGCATTTTGCCCTTGCTGGTACGCTGGTTTATTACAGCACCGGCAGCCTGTTCTTTGGTTTGCTGGCAGCGGCGATTGCTGCGGTGGTAGTACTTAAACTCGCCGACTGGTCTGCGCCACTGGTACAAAAATACTTTGGCCTGGAAGGGATCTCATTACCGACGCTCTCTTCGGTGGTGTTCTTCCCGGTCGGTCTGCTGGTCGACAAAATCATCGACCATATCCCTGGCCTCAATCGTATTCATATCGATCCGGAAACCGTACAGAAAAAGTTTGGCATCTTCGGCGAACCGATGATGGTCGGCACCATTCTGGGCATTTTGCTTGGCGTGATTGCCGGATACGATTTCAAAAAAGTGTTACTACTCGGCATCAGTATTGGCGGCGTGATGTTCATCCTGCCGCGTATGGTGCGCATCCTGATGGAAGGCTTACTGCCGCTGTCTGAAGCCATCAAAAAGTATCTCAACGCCAAATATCCTGACCGTGACGATCTCTATATCGGCCTGGATATCGCTGTTGCCGTGGGTAACCCGGCGATTATCTCCACCGCCCTGCTGCTGACGCCAATCTCAGTCTTTATCGCTTTTGTGCTGCCGGGTAATGAAGTCCTGCCGCTGGGTGACCTTGCTAATCTGGCGGTGATGGCGTCGATGATTGCCCTGGCCAACCGTGGCAATATTTTCCGCACCGTCCTTGCTGCGATCCCGGTAATTATTGCCGACCTGTGGATTGCGACTAAAATCGCGCCGTTTATTACCGGAATGGCGAAAGACGTTAATTTCAAATTTGCCGAAGGCTCCAGCGGCCAGGTCTCCAGTTTCCTTGATGGCGGTAACCCATTCCGCTTCTGGCTGCTGGAAATCTTCAACGGCAATCTCATCGCCATTGGTCTGGTGCCGATTATCGCCCTGGTACTGTATGGCATTTTCCGAATGACGCGGAGCACGGTTTATGCCTGATAACAGCGCAGCTATCGTTATCGATATTGGCACCACCAATTGCAAAGTCACCTGCTTTTCTTGCCTGGACGCAACGACGTTGGGTGCGCATAAATTCGTGACGGCAAAACAGATCTCCCCACAGGGCGATGTCGATTTCGATATCGACGTCCTCTGGCAGGAGGTCCACCAGGCGATAGCGCAACTGAACGCCGCTTCGCCGCTGCCAGTCAGGCAGATCAGCATTGCCAGTTTTGGCGAGTCAGGGGTATTCCTTGATGAGCAAGGCGAGATCCTGACGCCAATGCTGGCATGGTACGACCGACGCGGTGAAGAGTATCTGGCAACACTTAGCGAGGCAGACAGCGCGGCCCTGTATGACATCAGCGGGCTACCGCTGCACAGCAATTACTCGGCCTTCAAGATGCGTTGGTTGCTGGAGCATTACCCACTGCGTAATCGACGCGGTTTACGCTGGCTACATGCTCCTGAAGTGTTGCTCTGGCGACTGACTGGCGAACAGCGCACGGATATCACCTTAGCCAGCCGCACGCTATGTCTGGACGTGCGCAAAGGCGAATGGTCAGCAAAAGCGGCGGCGTTATTACACGTTCCCCGTTCGGCATTTGCACCGTTAATACGACCGGGCGAACACGCCGGATGGGTCAGCGAGTCGCTCTGCAAAATGCTTGGATTCTCGCAACCGGTCAGCGTAACGCTGGCAGGACATGACCATATGGTAGGCGCACGAGCGTTGCAGATGATGCCTGGCGATATCCTTAACTCGACGGGCACCACGGAAGGTATTCTGCAACTGGATACACAGCCGACGCTGGATGAACAGGCCAAACGAGACAAGCTGGCAAACGGCTGCTATTCGCTGACCAACCAGTTCACCCTGTTTGCGTCTCTGCCCGTGGGCGGTTTCGCTCTGGAGTGGCTGCGCAACACGTTCCGGCTAACCGATGAGGAGATCGCCGCATCACTCACCCGCGGACATGCGGATTACCTGGCGGGGAATTGGTTGCTCGATGACATTCCCGTCTTTATTCCACATCTTCGCGGTTCGGGGTCACCCTATAAAAATCGCCACACCCGAGGATTATTTTATGGGCTTGGCGATACGCTTAATATCGACATGTTAATTGCCAGTGTATCACTGGGATTAACCATGGAATTTGCCAACTGCTTTGCCTGTTTTAATGTGCCTAGCACCAGCGCGTTAAAAGTGATAGGTCCGGCAACCCATAATCCCCTTTGGCTGCAATTAAAGGCAGATATTTTACAGCGTCCGGTTGAAGCAATTGCATTTAACGAGGCAGTCTCTGTCGGAGCCTTATTAACCGCCGCACCGGATATTCCACCGCCGCAAGTCACCATAGCCCAACGTTTGTTACCGAATCGGGCGAGATACCATCAATTACAGCGTTATCAGCACAAGTGGAAAAGCTGGTATCAGTTGAAATTACAGCAAGAAGGCGTGATGCCATTACATCATCGGGAGGAGCACTATGTTGAGTAAAACCGTGGAGGTCAGAAACAGTACTGGCCTGCATGCACGTCCGGCGGCCTGTCTGGCGAAAGCCGCCAAAAAATATAGCTGTAAAGTGACGCTACATTATGAGGGTAATGATATTAATGCCACCAGCATGATGAATATTATGCGCGCCGGAATAAAAGGTGGTAAAACGGTGGAAATACGCTGCGAAGGTGATGATGAACACGAGGCAATACGGACTCTCACCACCTTATTTCTCGACCGCTTCGGTGAAGCTGAATAATTAACTGATATTAAAAGATGAGGTTTTCAATATGCCATTAGTTAATGGACGGATACTGCTCGATCGAATTCAGGAAAAACGGGTATTGGCGGGCGCGTTTAATACCACCAACCTGGAGACGACGATTTCAATTTTAAACGCCATTGAGCGTTCGGGATTACCCAATTTTATTCAAATTGCGCCCACCAATGCACAACTGTCGGGATACGATTACATCTATGAAATCGTGAAACGTCACGCCGATAAAATGGATGTTCCTGTTAGTCTTCATCTTGATCACGGTAAAACTCAGGAGGATGTTAAACAGGCTGTGCGGGCGGGCTTTACCTCGGTCATGATTGACGGTGCCGCATTCTCTTTTGAAGAAAATATCGCTTTCACCCAAGAAGCCGTCGATTTCTGTAAATCCTATGGCGTACCGGTTGAAGCGGAACTGGGGGCGATTCTCGGCAAAGAAGACGATCACGTCAGCGAAGCCGATTGCAAAACGGAACCGGAAAAGGTGAAGGCCTTTGTCGAACGCACCGGTTGCGACATGCTGGCAGTTTCCATTGGCAACGTTCATGGCCTGGACGATATACCGCGTATCGATATCCCTCTACTGAAACGCATTGCCGAAGTCTGCCCGGTGCCGCTGGTTATTCACGGCGGTTCTGGCATCGCTCCAGAGATATTACGCAGCTTTGTTAATTACCGCGTCGCTAAAGTAAATATCGCCAGCGATCTGCGTAAAGCGTTTATCACCGCCGTCGGCAAAGCCTATGTGAATAATCACAACGAGGCGAATCTGGCACGAGTGATGGCATCAGCAAAAAACGCCGTTGAGGAAGATGTGTATGGCAAAATCCTGATGATGAATGAGGGGCATCGGTTGGTGAAGTAAATCCTCGCCGGATGCGGCGTAAACGCCTTATCCGGCCTACCAAATCACTAAAATTCAATAAATTGCACCGACGCGCAGGCCCTGCACCAGGATTAATTTGGCAATTATGCTTGCTGTACATTCTTCCGGCATGTTTACTGCCACAGGCGTTCAGACCTAAAATTGTCCCCGTTTTACCTATGCGTTCTCTTCCACCATTACCGTTATGTGCAACAATGTGAAGTATGACGGGTATATTGGATATTTCATATTTAGATGACCGTTATCGGTCCTATAATGTAATGTTCACGTTGCCAATCCAGCTGAAAGATAATTTAAAAAAATAACAGAATAAGAATTAATATTAGGATAAATATTTGTTTGCCATGGTCTTTTGACCGCTAAAAAGTTGCACTCGGCAAAGTAAACCCCGCTATAGTTATGCTATGCATTTGTCTTTAACGATCTCTCGTCATTTTATTAACAGACAGAAATTATCATTAATGCACATTTCAATATTAGCAGGGATACCTGAGGAGTTTAAAGTGAACATATATATCGGGTGGCTTTTCAAATTAATCCCTTTGATTATGGGCTTAATTTGTATCGCGTTAGGTGGCTTTGTACTGGAAAGTTCAGGGCAAAGCGCGTATTTCGTTGCAGGTCATGTGCTGATTTCTCTGGCAGCCATATGCCTGGCATTATTCACAACCGCATTTATTATCATTTCGCAGCTCACGCGCGGCGTTAATACGTTTTACAATACATTGTTCCCCATTATTGGCTATGCGGGCTCAATTATCACCATGATATGGGGTTGGGCACTGTTAGCGGGCCATGATGTGATGGCAGACGAGTTTGTCGCTGGCCATGTTATTTTCGGCGTTGGTATGATTGCCGCCTGTGTATCGACGGTAGCAGCATCATCCGGTCACTTTCTGCTCATACCCAAAAACGCAGCGGGGTGCAAGAGCGACGGAACACCGGTACAGGCGTATTCTTCATCAATCGGTAATTGCCTCATTGCCGTTCCCGTTTTACTCACCCTGCTCGGTTTCATTTGGTCGATTACACTGTTACGCAGTGCCGACATAACCCCGCATTATGTCGCCGGTCACGTTTTGCTTGGATTAACCGCAATCTGTGCCTGTCTTATTGGCCTTGTCGCCACAATCGTCCATCAAACACGTAATACGTTTTCAACTAAAGAGCACTGGCTGTGGTGTTATTGGGTTATATTTCTCGGCTCAATCACGGTGCTGCAAGGCATATACGTGTTAGTCAGCGCCGATGCAAGCGCCCGGCTGGCTCCCGGCATTATTCTCATTTGCCTGGGGATGATCTGCTACAGTATTTTCTCCAAAGTGTGGTTGTTGGCGCTGGTATGGCGACGCACCTGTTCGTTAGCCAACAGAATACCCATGATTCCGGTATTTACCTGTCTGTTTTGCCTGTTCCTCGCAGCGTTCCTTGCTGAAATTGCGCAAACCGATATGGCTTATTTTATTCCTTCGCGAGTTTTGGTTGGCTTAGGTGCTGTGTGTTTTACACTGTTTTCCATCGTTTCTATATTAGAAGCAGGTTCAGCGAAAAAATAATAGAAAAGACTTCAGATAAGGCGTCGAGCGTCTTATCTGGGCTTTGTTCAGGTAATCCCCCTGGTTACGCCGCGAATACGAAGGAGACATTTTGCTTCTTATTCTGCAACCAAATCCTGCGCGCATGCCCACGCACTCGACCACGCCCACTGGAAGTTATAGCCCCCCAGCCAGCCTGTGACGTCCATCACTTCGCCGATGAAGTACAGTCCAGGCACATTGCGCGCTTCCATCGTCCGTGAAGAGAGTTCATTTGTATCCACGCCGCCGAGCGTTACCTCGGCAGTGCGATAACCCTCAGTGCCGTTGGGTTGTACGCGCCAGTCGGTCAACGTGCTAATCAGTGCCTGTTGGTCACGCACGTTGAGCTGTTTTAGCGACAGATCCGGGATTTGCCCGAGTTGTTGTAACCGTTCAACCAACCGCTTCGGTAGATAAACCGCCAGTGTGTTTTTCAGGCTCTGATTCGGATGTGCGTTACGCTGCTCATTCAGGAAGGTTTCGAGGTCCACATCCGGTAGCAGATTGATGCTGACAAATTCACCCGGTTGCCAGTAGCTGGAAATCTGCAACACCGCCGGTCCAGATAAGCCGCGGTGGGTGAAGAGTAAGTTCTCACGGAAAACGGTGCCGTTTTCAGCGGTAATCACAGAAGGCACCGCCACGCCCGCCAGCAGCTGCAACTCTTCCAGCAATGGTTTATGCAGAGTAAATGGCACCAGACCCGCGCGGGTCGGCAGCACGTTGAGGCCAAATTGTTCGGCAATCTTGTAACCAAACGGCGACGCGCCCAGCCCCGGCATTGACAGCCCTCCGGTCGCGATGACCAGCTTTTCGCAACCGACGGTCATGCCATTCAGTTCTAGCGTGAAGCCTGTTTCATCTTTCGCCACACTCAGCACTTCGCTACGCAATCTGAAGGTCACATTGCCCTTATCGCACTCATCCACCAGCATGTCGACAATCTGCTGCGCGGAGTCATCGCAGAAGAGTTGCCCTAACGTTTTCTCGTGCCAGGAGATGCCGTGTTTATTGACCAGATCAATGAAATCCCACTGGGTAAAACGCGCGAGTGCAGACTTACAAAAATGCGGATTCTGGCTCAGATAGGCGCCCGGTTCGACATAAAGGTTGGTAAAGTTGCAGCGCCCACCGCCAGACATGAGGATTTTGCGTCCTGGTTTTTTACCGTTATCGATCAGCAGAATCCGGCGTCCTGCCTGACCTGCCAGCGCAGAACAGAACATACCCGCCGCACCAGCGCCTATAATAATGGCATCAAACCTTTCCACGTTGCGCACCTCTTAGAAAAAACGGGCGTGAATTGTAAAGATTCCTCAGTGGTCGCACCAGCATCAATATTACTAAAAGGAAGTATTTATCTGAATTATATAAGATAATTATTTTTTGAGTGAAATCCATACAGGAGGCAAATCAAAAAAAGTCTATATTTCACTTTGCCCGCGCCGCGAAAGTCACTGATAATGCGCCGCGTTCATGTCCTCAAAATGGCGTAACGTCCTATGCTACATTTGTTTGCTGGCCTGGATTTGCATACTGGGCTGTTATTATTGCTTGCACTGGCTTTTGTGCTGTTCTACGAAGCCATCAATGGTTTCCATGACACAGCCAACGCCGTGGCAACCGTTATCTATACCCGCGCGATGCGTTCTCAGCTCGCCGTGGTTATGGCAGCGGTGTTCAACTTTTTGGGTGTTTTGCTGGGTGGTCTGAGTGTTGCCTATGCCATTGTGCATATGCTGCCGACGGATCTGCTGCTTAATATGGGATCGTCTCATGGCCTTGCCATGGTGTTCTCTATGTTACTGGCGGCGATTATCTGGAACCTGGGTACCTGGTACTTTGGTTTACCTGCATCCAGCTCTCATACGCTGATTGGCGCGATCATCGGGATTGGTTTAACCAATGCGTTGATGACCGGGACGTCAGTGGTGGATGCACTCAATATCCCGAAAGTATTAAGTATTTTCGGTTCTCTGATCGTTTCCCCTATTGTCGGCCTGGTGTTTGCTGGCGGTCTGATTTTCTTGCTGCGTCGCTACTGGAGCGGCACCAAGAAACGCGCCCGTATCCACCTGACCCCAGCGGAGCGTGAAAAGAAAGACGGCAAGAAAAAGCCGCCGTTCTGGACGCGTATCGCGCTGATCCTTTCCGCTATTGGCGTGGCGTTTTCTCACGGCGCGAACGATGGTCAGAAAGGCATTGGCCTGGTTATGTTGGTATTGATTGGCGTCGCGCCAGCAGGCTTCGTGGTGAACATGAATGCTACTGGCTACGAAATCACCCGTACCCGTGATGCCATCAACAACGTCGAAGCTTACTTTGAGCAGCATCCTGCGCTGCTGAAACAGGCAACCGGTGCTGATCAGTTAGTACCGGTTCCGGAAGCTGGCGCAACGCAACCTGCGGAGTTCCATTGCCATCCATCGAATACCATTAACGCGCTCAACCGCCTGAAAGGCATGTTGACCACCGATGTGGAAAGCTACGACCAGCTGTCGCTTGATCAACGTAGCCAGATGCGCCGCATTATGCTGTGTGTTTCTGACACTATCGACAAAGTGGTGAAGATGCCTGGCGTGAGTGCTGACGATCAGCGTCTGTTGAAGAAACTGAAGTCCGATATGCTTAACACCATCGAGTATGCTCCGGTGTGGATCATCATGGCGGTCGCGCTGGCATTAGGTATCGGTACGATGATTGGCTGGCGTCGTGTGGCAACGACTATCGGTGAGAAAATCGGTAAGAAAGGCATGACCTACGCTCAGGGGATGTCTGCCCAGATGACTGCGGCGGTGTCTATCGGCCTGGCGAGTTATACCGGGATGCCGGTTTCTACTACTCACGTACTCTCTTCTTCTGTCGCGGGGACGATGGTGGTAGATGGCGGCGGCTTACAGCGTAAAACCGTAACCAGTATTCTGATGGCCTGGGTGTTTACCCTTCCGGCCGCGGTACTGCTTTCCGGCGGGCTTTACTGGCTCTCCTTGCAGTTCCTGTAATCGTACGCACCAAAATGAGCGGGTCAGCTGGCCCGCTTCAGATTATTGACATAGTGCGCTTTGTTCATGCCGGATGCGGCGTGAACGCCTTATCCGGCCTACAAAAACATGCAAATTCAATAGATTGCAGAGATTATGTAGGCCTGATAAGCGTAGCGCATCAGGCAATTTTGCGTTTGTAATCAGTCTCGAGCGGGTCAGTTTACTGGCCCGCTTTTTTTATGCGTTATTAATGCTGAAGTGCTTAATGCCAAATCATCAATGCAATCAGGCTGACCACCACCAGACCACACAATGCGCTGGTCAGAATAAACTGCCGACGCACCCGCTCACAGCGGCGAATGAACTCATCATCGTGATGATCGCGATAACGTTGGGCATAGATATACCAAACGAGACGCACCTGTTTGTTGGGTTGGCCATGTGAGGTAAAAAAGCCCCCTCCATCAACATATTGATAGAGCAATGGATCGCAGTTACGCAGTACCACTAACAACGCGCGTAGTGATGAGAAATAGCGCGCCATGTTAACAATGCAAACGACACATAAAGCCCAAAATAATGCGACGGTGCTTATCATACCTCCTCCCCGGCGACCTGCCCGCGGAGTTCCCCCCCGGGGCTACCGCTCCCGATACGCTGCCAATCAGTTAACACCAGGTCCTGGAGAAACCGCTTTTGTGGTGACCAACATCCGAGCGGCTCTATAGATAGTGTAGGAGATCAGGTTGTTTTTTTTCCAGAAGGTTAACCACTATCAATATATTCATGTCGAAAATTTGTTTATCTAACGGGTAAGCAAGGCAGATTGACGGATCATCCGGGTCGCTATAAGGTAAGGGTGGTCTTAACATTAAATCTTTACGGCTGGGTTAGCCCCGCGCACGTAGTTCGCAGGACGCGGGTGACGTAACGGCACAATAAACGCTAACTGGCCAGTCATCGATAACTTTATGGAAGGAGTAACACTATGGCTTATAAACACATTCTCATCGCGGTCGATCTCTCCCCGGAAAGCAAAGTTCTGGTCGAGAAAGCAGTCTCTATGGCTCGCCCTTATAATGCGAAAGTTTCTCTGATCCACGTAGATGTAAACTACTCTGACCTATACACCGGACTTATTGATGTGAATCTGGGTGATATGCAAAAACGCATCTCTGAAGAGACACATCATGCGCTGACCGAACTTTCCACCAATGCAGGCTACCCAATCACTGAAACCCTGAGCGGCAGTGGCGATCTGGGCCAGGTTCTGGTCGATGCAATCAAGAAATACGATATGGATCTGGTAGTTTGTGGTCACCACCAGGACTTCTGGAGCAAACTGATGTCTTCCGCACGTCAGCTGATCAACACTGTGCACGTTGATATGCTGATTGTTCCGCTGCGCGACGAAGAAGAATAATCTTTCCCTCCACGACGTGTTCCTGAACGCCCGCATATGCGGGCGCTTCGCTTTTTGGCGTGCCTTGTTCCCTGATGCAGCGTAAACGCCTTATCCGGCCTACGGTCTGCGTACGTAATCAAAATCCCCTGCCAATACAACATTTAACACCATCATATTTTCCATCATTAGTGTGATCAGCTGGTTATTTTCTGTTGTAATAGTGTATTAATCTATTCACCGCATCAATATTAAGAATCTCTGACAGATGTAAACTTTTTCGCGCGTTATCCCTTACGCGTTCATACTTTTCAGGATGGTATTGGAAGGTTGTTAAATATGAATACAACAACACCCATGGGGATGCTGCAGCAACCTCGCCCATTTTTCATGATCTTTTTTGTCGAGTTATGGGAGCGATTCGGCTACTACGGCGTGCAGGGCGTACTGGCGGTTTTCTTCGTTAAGCAGCTTGGATTCTCGCAAGAACAGGCTTTTGTCACTTTTGGTGCTTTTGCTGCGCTGGTCTATGGCCTCATTTCCATTGGCTAACCCAGCCAGCTTGCTTTCGAAGTGCTATCCACCGAAAGATCCGCGGCTTGATGGTGCCGTGGCTGAAACGAATGATTGCGACGGAACAATAAGTGCGATGCCTCAGCCAGCGTTCTGGCTGAAGCCGTATTTTACGGGTTTATTGCATCATCACCTGTCGCACAAACTCTTTTCTCAACTGCATACTGTACGGTTTACCAAAGAACTGTACTTCCGCTTCTGGGCGCTGTACATCTGGCTGAACCTGTTTATTCATCGGCGTGGAACCAAACGCATGGCTGAGTGCTTTCTGCGTATCTGCCTGAATCAACCAGTTCAGAAACACTCTTGATGCCGCCGGATGCGGGCTATTTGCCGCGATCGCTGCGATATTTCCCCCACCAGGCATACCAAACTGCGGGATATAAAACTTCAGACGCGGCGTAATCGCCCCGGTTTTTTGCAGCCCGGAGAGGTGATCTTCCCATGCTGGAGTCAGCATTAACTCCCCATCATTCAGCCGTGTAAGACTGTCTGCTCCCGATGCAGTACGGGTGATTTTGTCATTGTTTGCGCTGAACCATTGCCATCCCTGCCGCCAGTTTTTTACTACTGCGGGATCTACCGTTTCGGCTTCGCTATTAAAATCTCCGCTCTGACTGGTAACAATACGTTGAATAAATGCCTCTCCGGCACCGCCATTGTTCGGGTCGTTGTAACCAAACTTTTTCGGATTCGCATCGATAAAGAGTTGAAGCTCTTCAAAAGTTTGTGGCAACGGTCGGTCGCCCATTTGCTGCGGATCGTAAGCCAGTCCGGTCTGATTGCCCCAAAACGCAACGCCGTAGCCTTGGGTATCGATATTTTGCAGTTGATGGTATGCCTGCGCGTAACCAGGTAAGTCATCTACTTTCGTCAGTGACTTCGCCCCCATAATCATCGGTAACTGCGCAACCGATAGCGCGATAACATCAATCTTGCCTTTCGGCTTGCCTGATTCGGCCATGAGTTTATTCACATTGCCATCCAGACTACCTTCCGGAATACGTACTTTAATACCGTACTCTTTTTCAAACTCCTGCACGAAGCTGCGCCACTGTGGCTGTAGATACCAGACGTTGAAAGTCACGCTGCCTTCTTTTTTTGCCTGGGCAACCACGCTATCCCAGTCACTGGCATCAGCAGCCATAGCTACCGTACTTAAGAGAAGACTACTCACCAGACCAATCATAATTTTTTTCATATAAACCTCCTGTTAATGTCAGGCTTTCCCGGTGGACTGGGAGAGATAATTTCCTTTCAACAGTTTCTCAATGATGATCATCAGAATGACATTAGGGATAACCAGGATCATCGACACCACCGCTGCATCAGGGCGGACAAAGGAATAACCGAGGAAGGAATAGAGAATAGTGGGAACAGTAATAAAGTCTGGGGCCCCCAGCACATAAGCGATGCTGAACTCTTCCAGACTTTTCACCAGGCAGAAGATGAGTGCCGCAAGGAAGCTCGGCTTTAACATCGGCAGATAGGCGTTGCAGAATGTACCCCACGCCCCTGCCCCCAGATCGCGACTGGCATCGACCATATCCTGTGGAACAGATTTGAACCCCGCCGCCATAATGCGTATCGAATATGGCAGGGTTAACACTGTATGCCCCAACACAATGCCAAAGAAGGGATTGCTGATATCCAGACTCATCAGCATTGCGCTGAAAAAGATGCCAATAATCATCCCAGGCATCACCAGTGGAATTAATGTCAGCATTTCTGCGATGGCCTTACCGCGAAAATTCATTCGCCCAAAAGCATACGCGGTAGGCAAAGAGAGTAATAAACTTACCACAGCAACCGCGGGAGCAATGGTGTAGCTGTTAAATAACGCATCTGATAACGACGTTTTATCCCATACCAACAGCCAGCGGTTAAACGACAGAACTTGTGGGAAGAGATCCGGGTAACTCCACGGATGGTCAGGATCAACCAGTGACCAGAGGATCGCCATGCCAAACGGCAATCCAAGCCAGACAAAGTTTGCAATGAGAAAGAATATCAGCGAAATAGTGACCACCCGACGGCCATGAACAGTCTGGCTCATTTGATATCTCCTTTACGGGTGGCAAATGGGGTAATCAATGTGGCAATTAACAGTGTGCAGATCGCCGCCGTAACCATAATGATGACTGCAATAACCGCAGCGTTATTCCATTGCCGTAGCCTGCATCAGTCGCGCCAGCGAATAGGTATTACGCGGGCCGGCGATAGAGTAAAAGGCAAAATCGCCCAGCGCTCCAATAAACACCAGAATCAATGTCACCTGTACGGCAGGCAATGTCAGCGGCACCACAACCCCCGTAAAACGCTGCCAGCGACTGGCTCCCAGATTGCTTGCCGCATCCAGCACATCATCGCGGATTGCGTTTACAGCACCACCAACGAGAATCAGCGCGAAGGGTAAATTTTTCCAGATTTGCAAAATCACCACGCCCCAGCCAAAGTCATCGTTTTGCATCCGTAGCGGTTCATTAATTATCCCCAATGCCAGCAATAACTCATTGATAACACCGTGATAAGCAATGATGTTGACGAAAAGAAACGCGGCGACCAGACCTGGGATAAACATCGGCGCACGCAAGACAGCGATAATGGCTTCTTTACCCACCATTGGCTGCCGCAGCCATAACGCCAGCGGCCAGGCGAAGATAACCGAGCCAAACGCCCCCAGCAGTGAAACTTTGACTGAGTAAAACAGTGCACTGTGCAGTACATCGTCCTGCAACATCGTGCGCCAGTACTCCAGCGAAAACTGGCTATCACCTTCCAGATTAAACCAGCCGAAACTCTGGACAATCACGACATAAAAGGTTGATCCCATCAGGAGTAAAATGGTGCCCAACCCGCTCAACATCAGAAGCCAGGCTCGCAAATCGTTACGCCAGCTATTCATGATGCAGGCTCCAGGAAATGAATAGCGTCTTCTGCCAGACGGAAACAGGCACGTTCACCGGGTGCCACGGGCGGCTTTTTAATTAACTGCAAACGTACCGACAGCCCTGCGTCGTTATGCCCCCACGCCTCAGTGAGATTGCCCATGAATGCCATTTTGTCGATAGTCAACGTAAAGTGGTTATCATTGGTTTGTGGTTGGCAAACATACTGCGCATCTTCTGGTCGCCAGCAGATGAAACAGTGTTCAGCTCGCGGCGGTTGAGGTGAACGCACATAAAACGCGCCTAACCCACAATTTATCCGGTAATAACCCGGTTGTTCGGCTGGCGTGACATGGGCCGTATCGATATTGGCGGCACCAATAAAATCAGCCACAAAGCGATTCGCCGGAGAATAGTAGATCGCTTCCGGGGTGCCGATTTGTTCAACATTTCCCGCGTTCAACACCACGATTTTGTCCGACATCGCCAGCGCCTCAGCCTGATCGTGGGTGACATAAATCGAAGTGAGTTGATATTGTCGCTGCAACTCTTTCATCTCAAAACGCACGCTTTCACGTAACTTGGTATCAAGATTGGAGAGCGGCTCATCAAACAGGATCACATCCGGGCGGGTAATCATCGCACGCGCCAGCGCCACACGTTGTTGCTGACCACCAGAGAGTTGAGCTGGCATTTTCAGTCGTTGGCTTTCCAGGCCTACTTGTGCAAGTGCTTCCGTTAGCCGTGTTTGCTGCTCGTTGACAGACATTTTTTGCTGCTTCAGGCCGAAGCATATGTTATGCGCCACGTTGAGGTGCGGAAACAGAGCGTAAGACTGAAAGCACATTGCTGTATTGCGTTTCTCCGGCGGCAGGCTGTTTACCGATTTACCGCCGATCAATATCTGCCCGCTATCAGGTTGATGAAAACCGCCAATCATCTTCAACAACGTGGTTTTGCCGCAGCCGCTTGGCCCCAGCAACGTGACAAATTCTCCCTCCTCTGCACAAAAGGAGATCTCTTTCGCGGCGTAGTAATCACCAAACGCTTTGGTCACTTGTTCCAGTACAAGTTTTGACATTTCCCTGATTCCATCCCATGCGTGTATGCTTTTTAAATTTACACACTAAACATTAAATTTATGTGACATAGATCCTTAAAGTCGAAAATCTCAGCAAGTAAATATAAAAAGACAATATATTTAATAAGTTACATCCAATAAGATAAAAAGCGCTTCATAGTTTAAATTTATATAGTAAAGTTAATTGCAAACTACCTTTCATAAGGAATTGCAAGATGGCGTTTAATTTTCACCGGGCGGCAGAAGGTATCGTGCTCGCCAACAGTCACCGCGGATACTCAAGCTGTCGGCCAGAGAATACCTTTCCCGCCTTTGAGGCAGCACGAATGGCTGGCACTCACTGCATTGAAATTGATATCCATCTCACCGCCGATAACCACCTGGTGGTCACTCATGATCATCGTGTCGACAGGGTTTCCACCGGACAGGGATTTGTTGAGCAGTTAACGCTGGAACAGTTGTTGGCGTTTGATTTTGGTGTGAAATACCATCCCGATTTCGCTGATACACGCATTCCGCTGTTAGCGGATGTTTTGCGTTGGGCAGTGAAATATGACATGGGGTTAATCATTGAAGCCAAACAGCGTCGTCGTCATGACGCATTCGTCACTGCGTTTGTACAACTACTGCGTGAGCAACCACAGGCGCTTTCCCATATACAACTGTTGGGCTTTAACCATGTGCTTATAAATCGGGTGAAAGCTGAGATACCGGAACTGGCATTACAGGTTGTTACCCTCGAACGCTACAACGATCAGTTGTCTGCCGTTCAACATTCCCATGCCAGTTGCGTCTGTTTTGAATATGAATTTGCCCACGTTGACGACCTTCGCGCTTATAAAAACGCCGGTCTCGGTGTGCGCATGTATTTACATGAAGTCAAAAACGGTATGGACCCGTTGGCGCAATATCATCATAAATTCGGGTATGATAGTCGCCCGGAGATCCTGAGCTGGCTGCGTGAAGGTCTCATCGATATGATCAGTCATGATGATATTCCCTGGATGCAGGCACTGATTGCTGAAGCAGGACTGCGCTGGAATTAAACTTTAAGGACACCATGAATACCCGACATGAATGGCTGGAACTGCGTGGTTCACAACGCTTATTGCTGGACCTGATTCGTCGTCATGCCCCCGTGACACGGGCAGAACTGGCGCGGTTATCTAACCTGACTGCAGGCGCAATTACACAACAATGTCGGGAACTCATTTTCGCTGGATTGATCGTGGAAGGTGAGCGTAATACCGGGCAGCGTGGGCAACCTTCGCTGCCGCTCCGCCTTAATCCTGGCGGCGGTTGCGCCATAGGTTTGTCATTTAGCCCTGGTTTTATCGATATGACGGTAGTCGATCTCAGTGGGCGGCCACTGCTCACCATTACCGAACACCATCAAGAAAACCAACCACTGGATACGACACTACGACAAATCAAAACATTAGTTGAACAAACACTGAAAAAGCGTCAGTTGAAACATGCGCGTATTCTGGGGATTGGTTATGCCGTACCGGGCTTCCTTAAAGCCGATGGTCGTAAACGCCATAGCGTACCGTGGCTGGCAACCTGGCGTGAAATGGATCTACTACAGGCATTTGCCAACAATCTACCCTGGCCCACCTGGGTGGAAAATAACGCTAATGCTTCTGCCATTGGCGAGATGTATAGCGGTGAATGGAACGACTATAGTGACCTGACATTTATCGATCTGGGATATGGTATCGGCGCAGGTATTATTGCCGGACACAAACTGTTGCGTGGTGGGTTCTCGAATGCGGGAGAAGTGGGCATGGCGTTTCCGTCTGGCACGCCACGTCCATCATATAAAGATTTGCTGGCAACGCTGGAACACGCTGGCTTTGCAGAATCTGATCTACCTGAACTTATCAACTCTCACCATGAAGTGCTGGAAACATGGTTTACCCGCTGTTGCAGCCAGGTTGAACAGACCATTTTCGGATGTGTGCAGTGGGTTGATCCACAATTGATTGTGCTTGGTGGCATTATGCCAAAGCCCATTCTCAATCGACTGGTTGAAGAGATTACGCCAAAACTGCAAATCACACTTGATGCCAATCGCCCACATGTATCACTGGGCATCTCATCTCTGGGAGCGCACAGCGCATCTCATGGTGCGGCGATGATCCCTCTGTATCAGTTCATCAATGAAGAGTAGAACTACGCTGGGGTTCCGGCGCGAAACCGATATCAACCATAACATTGCCCGATGAACAGGACTTATCAGGCCGCTCAGATGAATTGTAATTTATTTCTCGCCGCATCCGGCATGCACAAAGCGAACTGGGTAGCAATAACACTACCCAGCTTCACTTTTACACCGGCGTACCTGCATAAATATCAAACCGATGCCCTTTGGTGACCACCGCGTTTGGCGTGGCGACATTCGCCAGCGGCGGCGCGTAGTCCGGGCGCTTTACCACCACACGTTTGGTCGCCAGCAAGCGTGCAGGCTCCAGCAACCCATCGGCGTCGAGATCCGGCCCCACCAGCGACTGAAACACGCGCATCTCTTTTTTCACTAGCGCACTTTTCTGCTTATGCGGGAACATCGGATCGAGATAGACCACCTGCGGGCGTGGGGTAATATCGGTCAGCGCCGTCAGGCTGGAGGCATGAATTAACTGCAAACGCTCCTGCAGCCAGCCGCCGATTTCCGCATCCGCATAACCACGCACCAGGCCATCGTCGAGCAATGCAGCAACCACTGGATTTCGCTCCAGCATCCGCACGCGGCAACCGACCGAGGCCAGCACAAAGGCATCGCGCCCCAGTCCTGCGGTAGCATCGACGACATCCGGCAAATAATCGCCTTTAATGCCTACCGCTTTCGCCACCGCCTCACCGCGACCACCGCCAAATTTGCGACGGTGCGCCATCGCCCCGCCAACAAAATCAACAAAGATGCCGCCAAGTTTTGGCTCATCACGCTTGCGCAGCTCCAGATGCGCCGACGTTAACACCAGCGCCATCAGGTTGTCTTCATCGTGCTCCAGCCCCCAACGGGCAGCAAGAACAGATAAGGCGCCGTCTCCGGCGCCTGTTTCATCAATTAAGCAGATTTTCACTGAATGATCAGCCCTTAATGCCGTAATGCTCCAGCATCGCATCCAGTTGCAGCTCACGACCACGGAAGCGTTTGAACAGATCCATCGGCTCTTCTGAACCACCACGGCTCAGAATGTTGTCGAGGAACGACTGTCCGGTTTCTCGGTTGAAAATGCCCTCTTCCTCAAAACGCGAGAAGGCATCTGCCGCCAACACATCGGCCCACAGGTAGCTGTAGTAACCTGCTGCATAACCACCGGCGAAAATATGGCTGAAGGCATGCGGGAAGCGGCCCCAGGACGGAGACGGTACCACGGCAACCAGTTTCTTGATTTCTGCCAGAGTTTCGAGGATTTTCGCCCCCTGATCCGGGCGAAACTCTGCATGGAGGCGGAAATCGAACAGACCGAACTCCAGCTGACGCAGAATAAACAGCGCCGCCTGGTAGTTCTTCGCCGCCAGCATTTTATCCAGCAACGCTTTCGGCAGCGGTTCGCCGGTTTCATAGTGACCGGAAATAAACGCCAGCGCTTCCGGCTCCCAGCACCAGTTTTCCATAAACTGACTCGGCAGTTCGACCGCATCCCACGGCACCCCGCTGATACCAGACACACCGGCAGTTTCAATGCGGGTCAGCATATGGTGCAGACCATGACCGAACTCGTGGAACAGGGTGATCACTTCGTCGTGAGTGAACAGCGCCGGTTTACCATTTACCGGACGGTTGAAGTTACAGGTCAGGTACGCGACCGGTTTTTGCAAAGCGCCGTCAGCTTTGCGCATCTGGCCTACGCAGTCATCCATCCACGCCCCGCCGCGTTTGTTTTCACGGGCGTACAGGTCAAGGTAGAAGCTGCCGCGCAGTTCGCTGTTTTCGTCATACAGTTCGAAGAAACGGACATCCGGATGCCAGACATCAACATCGTTACGCTCTTTGGCGGTGATGCCGTAAATACGTTTCACCACTTCAAACAGGCCGTTAACGGCTTTGTTTTCCGGGAAGTACGGGCGCAGCTGTTCGTCGCTGATGCTATAAAGATGCTGTTTCTGTTTTTCGCTGTAATACGCGATATCCCACGGCTGCAACTCATCGACGCCAAATTCGGCTTTGGCGAAGGCACGCAGTTGCGCCAGCTCTTTTTCGCCCTGCGGACGCGCACGTTTAGCCAGATCGGTTAAGAAATCAAGCACCTGCTGCGGGTTTTCTGCCATTTTAGTGGCAAGGGATTTAAAGGCGTAGTTTTCAAAGCCCAGCAGTTGCGCCAGTTCGTGACGCAGAGCGAGGATCTCTTCCATCACCTTGCTGTTGTCCCACTTACCGGCGTTCGGGCCTTGATCGGAGGCGCGCGTGCTATAAGCGCGATACATCTCTTCACGCAGAGCCTGGTTGTCGCAGTAGGTCATTACCGGCAGGTAGCTTGGGATATCCAGCGTCAGCAAATAACCTTCCAGCTCTTTCGCTTCAGCCTGGGCTTTTGCCGCAGCCAGCGCGCTTTCTGGCATCCCCGCCAGTTCCGCTTCGTCGGTAACGAGTTTGGTCCAGCCCATCGTCGCATCGAGAACGTTGTTGCTGTACTGGTTGCCCAGTTCAGAAAGACGGGTAGCAATTTCGCCGTAACGCTGCTGTTTCTCTTTCGGCAGACCGATGCCAGAGAGTTCGAAGTCGCGCAGTGCGTTATCAACCGCTTTTTTCTGCGCCGTGTTCAGCGTGGCATAATGATCGCCATCGCGCAGGTCGCGATACGCTTTATACAGCCCTTCATGTTGCCCTACCCAGGTGCTGTATTCCGACAGCAGAGGCAGGGTTTGTTCGTACGCTTCACGCAGTTCCGGGCTATTTTTCACCGAGTTCAGGTGGCTGACCGGGGAGAAGATACGCCCCAGCACATCGTCCACTTCTGCCAGCGGCTGGCAGAGATTTTCCCAGGTGTACGGTGCCCCTTGCGCTACTACGCGCTCCACATTTTCGCGGCAGTCGTTCAGCGCCTTAGTCACGGCAGGAACCACATGTTCCGGGAGAATTTTAGAAAACGGAGGCAATTCAAAGGGAGTCAGTAACGGATTCGTCATTAGCGCAGTCCTGGTTAAAGAGGTTAAGGAAGCGCTCAACAGGCGCTTTACATAATGTTTGTAGCATGGGGTTAAGTGTAGTGAATTTCAATGAGAAACGTTACGCTTTCGCGGCGGCGGCCTCTTTTCGGTATACTGTCCTGATACGCTTTTGTGCGCCCCAAATACGGGCCGATTTTTACTTACCGGAACACCTTTACCCATGCTCAGTTATCGCCACAGCTTTCACGCTGGCAACCACGCCGACGTCCTTAAACATACCGTTCAGAGCCTGATCATCGAGTCGCTGAAAGAGAAAGATAAACCGTTTCTCTATCTCGATACCCACGCAGGGGCCGGGCGTTATCAGTTAGGCAGCGAACATGCCGAGCGTACCGGCGAATATCTCGAAGGTATCGCCCGTATCTGGCAGCAGGACGATTTGCCCGCAGAACTGGAGCCGTACATCAATGTGGTAAAACACTTCAATCGTAGCGGTCAGTTGCGTTACTACCCCGGATCACCGTTGATTGCTCGCCAGCTACTGCGCGAGCAGGACAGTCTGCAAATGACCGAGCTGCACCCGAGCGATTACCCGTTGCTGCGTTCTGAATTTCAGAAAGACAGCCGTGCGCGCGTCGAAAAAGCTGACGGTTTCCAGCAGCTGAAGGCCAGGCTGCCGCCGGTTTCTCGCCGTGGTTTAATCCTTATCGACCCGCCGTATGAAATGAAAACCGACTATCAGGCGGTGGTCAGCGGCATTAACGAGGGATATAAACGTTTTGCCACGGGCGTCTACGCGCTGTGGTATCCAGTCGTGCTACGCCAACAAATCAAACGCATGATCCACGACCTGGAAGCGACTGGCATTCGCAAGATTATGCAAATTGAACTGGCGGTACTGCCAGACAGCGATCGCCGCGGCATGACCGCTTCCGGCATGATTGTGATTAACCCGCCGTGGAAACTGGAGCAGCAGATGAATAACGTGCTGCCGTGGTTGCACAGCAAACTGGTTCCGGCAGGCACCGGGCACGCCACCGTAAGCTGGATCGTGCCGGAATAATTACAGCCATTGCTGGCACCTATTACGTCTCGCGCTACAATCGCGGTAATCAACGATAAGGACAATATGTCATGACTAAACACTATGATTACATCGCCATCGGCGGCGGCAGCGGCGGTATCGCCTCTATCAACCGCGCGGCTATGTACGGCCAGAAATGCGCGCTGATTGAAGCCAAAGAGCTGGGCGGCACCTGCGTGAACGTTGGTTGCGTACCGAAAAAAGTAATGTGGCACGCGGCGCAGATCCGTGAAGCGATCCACATGTACGGCCCGGATTATGGTTTCGATACCACCATCAATAAGTTCAACTGGGAAACGTTGATCGCCAGCCGTACCGCCTATATCGACCGTATTCATACCTCCTATGAAAACGTGCTCGGTAAAAATAACGTTGATGTGATCAAGGGCTTTGCCCGCTTCGTTGATGCCAAAACGCTGGAGGTAAACGGCGAAACCATCACGGCCAATCATATTCTGATCGCCACCGGCGGTCGTCCGAGCCACCCGGATATTCCGGGCGTGGAATACGGCATTGATTCCGATGGTTTCTTTGCCCTGCCTGCTCTGCCAGAACGCGTAGCGGTTGTTGGCGCGGGTTACATCGCCGTAGAACTGGCGGGCGTGATTAACGGTCTCGGCGCGAAAACCCACCTGTTTGTGCGTAAACATGCGCCGCTGCGCAGCTTCGACCCGATGATCTCTGAAACGCTGGTTGAAGTGATGAATGCCGAAGGCCCGCAGTTGCACACCAACGCCATCCCGAAAGCGGTAGTGAAAAATGCCGATGGTAGCCTGACGCTGGAACTGGAAGATGGTCGCCGTGAAACGGTGGATTGCCTGATTTGGGCGATTGGTCGCGAGCCTGCCAATGACAACATCAACCTCGAAGCCGCTGGCGTTAAAACCAACGAAAAAGGCTATATCGTCGTCGATAAATATCAAAATACCAACGTTGAAGGTATCTACGCGGTAGGCGATAACACGGGTGCAGTGGAACTGACGCCGGTGGCAGTTGCCGCGGGTCGCCGTCTCTCTGAACGCCTGTTTAATAACAAGCCGGATGAGCATCTTGATTACAGCAACATTCCCACCGTGGTCTTCAGCCATCCACCGATTGGTACTGTTGGTTTAACGGAACCGCAGGCGCGCGAGCAGTTCGGCGACGATCAGGTGAAAGTGTATAAATCCTCTTTCACCGCCATGTATACCGCTGTCACCACTCACCGCCAGCCGTGCCGCATGAAGCTGGTGTGTGTGGGACCGGAAGAAAAGATTGTCGGTATTCACGGTATTGGTTTTGGTATGGACGAAATGTTGCAGGGCTTCGCGGTGGCGCTGAAGATGGGCGCAACCAAAAAAGACTTCGACAATACCGTCGCCATTCACCCGACGGCGGCAGAAGAGTTCGTTACCATGCGTTAAATGTTAAAGGGCAAAGAGTGGTGTGCTCTTTGCCCTTAATTACGTTTCCGCTATCAGTTTAGAAGCTGAAGCAGAAAGCGGATCAGTTTCAGCAGCACAATTAACACTCCAGGAATGATGATTGCTTTAACAATCCCCCGTTTTCTCCATGCGATGGAGTGAGAATAAGAGTTCAAAAAAATGTTATGAGACACTTCAATCCGAAAAGCGCCCTCCTTTATTTAAAGAGAACTCGGCCTGATGAAAAAATATAACCTATGGGGTCTACCAATTGGCAGAAGAATGCGCTTGTCAAAACATTACCTGAAGATAATATCTTAAGGTTGAACATTATCGCTTAATAACCATTGAATAAAAATATATTTTATGTACTTTTAAAACAAAGCACTAATCTTATGGGGAAGATACATACTCATGTCACGCCCCCCAATTAACTAAATTGCACTGAACAGAAGGGATATAAACATCAGACAGGTTTACGTTACTATCAGGCATATCGCCTCAGAATCAGATGAAAATTATAAAGAAATATCTATTATGGTTTTAATATTTGTTGATAAGGATAGTAACATGAACATGACAAAAGGTGCTCTCATCCTCAGCCTTTCATTTTTACTTGCTGCATGTAGTTCAATCCCACAAAATATCAAAGGCAATAACCAACCTGATATTCAAAAAAGTTTTGTTGCTGTTCATAACCAGCCAGGGTTATATGTTGGTCAACAAGCGCGCTTTGGCGGGAAGGTTATCAACGTTATCAATGGCAAAACAGATACGTTGTTAGAAATCGCTGTATTACCGTTGGATAGCTACGCGAAACCTGATATTGAAGCCAACTATCAGGGCCGACTGCTCGCCAGACAAAGCGGCTTCCTTGATCCAGTGAACTATCGTAATCACTTTGTCACCATCCTCGGCACCATTCAGGGTGAGCAACCCGGCTTTATCAATAAAGTCCCGTATAACTTCCTGGAAGTGAATATGCAGGGCATCCAGGTGTGGCATTTGAAAGAAGTGGTTAATACCACCTATAACCTGTGGGATTACGGCTATGGTGCATTCTGGCCTGAACCTGGCTGGGGCGCGCCTTACTACACCAATGCGGTGAGTCAGGTAACACCTGAGTTAGTCAAATAATGCCACCGAAAGATGCAGATGCTTTCTCAGCATCTGCATCATGTATGACATTCAATTAATACACAGCAAGTTAATTAATATTATTACAAGCCCTGTCCTGTTAATTACCTTTGGCAAACTGATTATAAAGTTTATGTCTGCACCAGGAGTCGGTTATGTTTCTTATAATTACCAGGGATACGATGTTCTTCACCGCGATGAAAAACATTCTGAGTAAAGGTAATGTCGTTCATATACAGAACGAAGAAGAGATCGACGTAATGTTGCATCATAATGCCTTCGTCATTATTGATACATTAATGAATAATATATTTCATACTAATCTGCTCACTCAAATTGAACGATTAAAACCGGTCCATGTGATTATTTTCTCCCCCTTTAATATTAAACGCTGCCTGGAGAAAGTATCGGTGATCTTTGTTCCGCGGACTATCACCATCATCGACTTTGTCGCACTCATCAATGGCAGCTACTGCTCTGTGCCTGAAGCGAATGTGTCACTTTCGCGCAAGCAACATCAGGTTCTGAGCTGCATTGCGAATCAAATGACAACGGAAGATATTCTGGAGAAACTGAAAATATCGCTAAAAACATTCTACTGCCATAAACACAATATCATGATGATCCTCAATCTTAAGCGGATCAACGAACTGGTACGCCATCAGCATATTGACTATCTGGTGTGAACGATTGATCAATATAAAGAGGCCCGGCGACAGCCAGACCTCCCGTTAATTATACGTTATGCAGCAACGCCTTCCGGTATCAGCGAAGTAATCTGCTTACGCCATTGCGCTTGCTCCTGTTCGCCTTCTGTACGTTGACCATAAAGTTGCGCTATCTGCGTACCATCATGGGCAAACAATTCCAGACTGGTCACATAACCGTCACTAGCAGGTTTACGGGTAACCCAGGTTTCAGCAATGCTCTCTTCTAACAAATGAAGGGTAAATGCCAGATTGAAAATATTCAGCCAGCCTTTCATTGGCACAACTTTTTCTACCACACCGGTAAAAATCTGTACGCAGCCACGGTTACCGACAAACACCATGATTTCATTGCCATCCTGCTGTGCAGATTCAAGAATTTGCGCCAACGCACTGTTGGATACTTTGCAGGCCAAATCGTCTGCCACCAGATTGAACGCCTGCTGACGAGTCAGGTTGTGGCGCTTGAGCAACGTAAAAAACTGATGAACGTCGGTCATCGCCCGCCACTCTTGCTCGACCACACTGGCATCGGCTTGCGTTTGAACAACTGGCGCATCAACGGCTTTTAACTCAAGCGGCGTATTTTCCTCGGCGATAAACCGTGCCAGAAGCTCACTCCATGCCGCCATATCGGTATTGTCGGTGGCATAAACTTTTAGTAATGCATCGCCCTGATGATCAAAGAACTGAATACTCTGACGTTCGCCGCGAGCCGTATTTTCTTTGATGTGGAAAACACTGGCCCACTCATTAAGAAACAGTCGCAAATCCAGCGCGCGCGGATTGAGGATCAATCCGGCATGTCCGTTCAAATGCTGGTTAGTGAACACACCAACTTGTTCATGGACTGCATATTCATTACGACAAATACATTTGGTCTCGCCAACGCGTTCAAGCGCCGCCAGAATTTCACGGATATCGCCGCGCATCCTCCACGCATCGTGCGTGACGCGCGCAAATGCCAGTTCTGCTTCGCTGATATTCATTAAACCTGCGATGTCACGCGCGTACTTTTCGGGATTTTGTTCTTTTAACTCAAGCCAGCGTGTGTAGTCGTTCATTGTCTCTCTTCCTTCCAGATAAATGCCCCGAAATATCAGGGCTGATGATTACCATTGATAACTCACGAAAATTTTTCCGTTACGACCGTCCTGTGGGATGCCTTGCGGCGACCAGTACTCTTTGTCGAAAGCGTTACCCAACACCAAAGTAGTAGTCATACCTTTGAGCGCCTGTTGTCCTTGATAACTGACGTAGAAATCATTCACGCCATAGCCCGCTTGTTTGCTGTAACTGCTGCTGATATGTGTTGAGCGATCGGCAAACGTACCGACCCACCCAACAGAGAAGCCGCTGTGAGCGATCGGAATATTCAGGGTGCTGGTAACGATATCCGGGTTAATACTGGAAATATATTCCCCGGTATCGGTGTCTTTGCCGCGGGTACGGTTATAGGCCACATCAAGGCTAAACAGATCAGTGGTATATTTCGTCATCACATCCCAGCCCCAGATTTTGGCGTTCGGGACGTTGTACGACATAGTTGTCGCCGCCGCAAAATCGACGGTTGTGGAGATGTAATCTTTCGCTTTGGTATCAAAGTAGCTGGCTTTAAATTCCAGGGAATCATTGGACAACATCAGGTCATCAAAACGCAGCCCAAAACCGTACTCCTGAGTTTCGTTGGTTTCCGGACGTAAGTTCGGGTTTGGCACCCAATAGTTGGTATAGAAGCGACCAATCGAGAAGTGCTTAGAATCGTTATACATTTCGCCCATCGTCGGGGCGCGGAATGCCTGGGCATACGAGCCAAATAACATCAGCCAGTTGGTCGGGTTAATAGTCATCCCCGCACGAGATGACCATTTGTCGGCATCAACATCTTTGTAACCGTCACTACTACCGTGATAGCTGTCATAGCGGGTTCCTCCGAGCAGAGTAATGGGCAGATCGCGTAAGGTGATCTCATCCTGTAGCCAGCCAGAGCTAAAATCGATTTTTGCTTGCGGGAATCCTGTCGTCGCACCGCCCGGATGCTGTTCCTGACGATAATACTCACCGCCATACGTCAGTAAGTGAGAAGCGAAACTGTCGGCAAACAGAGTGGAGCGGTTCTCCAGTTTGGCACCTTTTGTTGTCTGTTCACGATACTCGCCGGAACTCCCCGTGTTCTGCGCATTAATACGGATTTCCGACCAGTAAATTTTTGCATCAGCATGTAGCCAGTCGTTACCCTGCGGGGAAAGTTTATAAGAAAGCTGCGCATCGCGTTGAATTGTTGAACGATCAACCATCGGGTTGCTGCTATCAGAAGCATCAACGGTCTGCGGATTTTTTGGTTCACGCGCGTCGTTGTTGTAGTAACGCACTAAACCGCTCAGAGACTGGGCTGAATCAATTTGCCAGCTCCCTTTCGCCAGCATGTTATTAATGGACTCGTCATTCGGCGCGGTTTCACCATTGCTCTGGCGTAAATCACCCCGATCGCGACTGGACCAGGCCACAATACCATCCAGACTTTCAGTTCGCCCAAACGCACTGGCGCCTAATCCCAGGCTATGGTCCCCCGTGCCGCCAGTGCCAAAGACACGAAAACCACTGCTATGTCCTTCCTGCAATAAATCTTTTGCATCGACCGTATCGTAGGAGATCACTCCCCCCAGTGCACCACTGCCATACAGTAATGCAGAAGGTCCGCGAACAATCTCAACACGCTTGATCAGCGCCGGATCGAGAAAAGTACCATTCAAGTGTCCGGTATCCGTTCCCTGGCGAACACCATCGACAAGAACCAGCACGCCGCGATGATCATAGCCACGCATATTTACATCCTGACCGTTAGTTCGTCCGGTACCATCAAGAGTAATTCCAGGTACATGACGCAGCAGATCGGTGGCTGAAGTCGCCGTTTGATTTTCAGGAGCAGAAGTGTCGATGACGCTGACCATCATAGGCGCTTCGAAGGAACTACGGGCATTCCCTGTTGCCGTAACGGTCATGGTTTCAGTAGCAAAAGCAAACGTTGGCAAGGTGGCAGAAACAGCCAAAGCCAACAAACTCAAACGCAACGAGGTAAATTGCGGACGTGACATAGCGATTCTCCATGAGGAAAATAAAAAATGCTGGCTGCCTGGGTTAATACCGGGGTGGCTGGCGAAAAATAAATTTATTTACGATTCAGAGTGATAATATTCGCCGGGTGAGTTTATTGGCGTTTATCCCCGTCATACTTCAAGTTGCATGTGCGTTGGCTGCGTTCGTTCACCCGAATCACTTACTTATGTAAGCTCATCGGGATTCTCTCACTTGCCGCCTTCCTGCAACTCGAATTATTTAGGATATATATCCCATGAAATTGTCTGGTATCTCGGCAATTACGCAAAAGCACGCCCTCTTTGTCAGGCAAAACGATATGCCACATCTGGAGTGAAGAGCGCTGTGCATTATCTCTTGCAAATATTATGGTTATGGTTTTGCTATCAATATGGTTATGTTTTGTTAAACGTAAAGTGATAATGAGAATTATTATCGATTATTTTTTTATGATCAAGCTTTTTTTAACCGCTATTAACACAACAAACAGGGGGCTATGAAATCTATCCTGCGCCCAGGAAACCACCTTGTTTTTATGGTTATTCTCCACGACCTCAGAATCCCGAATCACTTACTTATGTAAGTGATTCGGGTGAACGAACGCAGCCAACGCACATGCAACTTGAAGTATGACGGGTATATACAGATTAGCTAATTGAAACGCCTTTCACCCCTGCCATACCTTTTAATAATCGCAACAGGTCTTCTATCGACGCCATAGCATGAAGCTGGATATCAATGGCGACCACTTCATGATCTTCATTTTCCTGCAACGAAACTAAATTAGTTTTTATTTTTTGCTGCTTAAACCAGTCGAGCATTGATACCGTATTACTATTCACTAATGTCAGCTGTAAATGGTAATTTTTGTTCATCAGACGGATGGTTAATTGATGGAAGACTTCCAGTACCAGCAAGGTCATCACTGAACCATAAATACCCAGTTCGTACATACCGCAGCCAATAACCATACCAATGGCGGCGGTCACCCAGATATCCGCGGCTGTCGTCAGACCCACAATATTTTGGTTACGAACGAGAATATTACCTGCACCGATAAAGCCGACGCCCGTCACTACCTGAGCGGCAATACGGCTGGGGTCCAGTCCGACGTGATCTAAAAACAGTACGTCAGCAAAACCATATTTCGAAACAATCATAAACAGGGCGCTTCCCATGCCAATTAATACATGTGTGCGTAACCCTGCTCCTTTGCCACGCATTTGCCTTTCCATGCCAATAGCGCCACAGGCAATTGCCGCAAGTATAAGTCGTATAATAAATTCTACTGTCATATAAAAATGCAAAAAGGAGCAGCAAGATGGCTCAACTTGCTACTCCTTTTTACTTGTACCTCATTAATTCGGCAAGTCATTAGATGCTTGATTTTTGAAGGTATACAAATTTTTCTGTGGATTTTTTTTGCAGTATTCGATCACTTTAGGAATTTGAGTGAGATCGGTTTCATTTAAAGTAACAGTATCGCCACCTTTATATACTGTTTCTTCATGCAGCATCCACCACGCAACCGGCGTCATTGCTTTTGGATTCAGATCAATAAATTCCTGGCAGGTCATATCTTTAGCGGATTCATTGGCTGCCAGCGCAGATTGCGCGTTTACCAATGACAACGCCGCTACAGCGCCCATGAAAATAAACGCTTTACGGAAAGATAGAATATTCATTTTGTAACCCATTTAATATAGATATTATATATGAACAGGAGGAATTGCTGCTTTTAAAGAAGCTATTCCGACCTGTTCAATATGCAAGGAAGTACGATGTAACGCATTCCCGGAATTACATATCTTTCTTAATTTTGTCCCATTCGCCTTTAACTTTATCTTTAAAGTTGGCTTGTTTATCCTGAGTACAAGCCTGAACGATAGCTGGGGTTACGGTTGCAACACCCTGAACATCTAAAACCGCATCTTCTGGTTTATCTTTATTGTTCAGCGCTTCAGCAAAACCAACTGCAGTTGGCTGGAAGGATTCGTCCACAGCCAGGAAATCTTCACAGGTCCAGGAGTTGACCGGTTTTTTGTTATCAGCTGCTTTTTGCGCATCCGCTGCATTGCTCACAACGGGCAGAAGAAGCAGACCACCAAGAATAGCACCTAATACTTTTTTCATCGTAATATCCTCAACTATAAAATGAAAGAGCCGTCACGAATCAATTTCGACACTGAGGTTATAACCTGGTTTTTTGGGTATGTCATGTTGATGGAAAATATCAAAATCAGATATTTTTATTTCAATACAACGAGTTACAGATGCATCAGATACTGTAATTAGGAAATTTTTATTAAATCGACTGCATTCTTAGACGCGTTTTTGGCATAGATTGATAGCAGGGGATTTTCTTCTTAATTTTATAGGGTGGTTCTATGTTATATATAGATAAGGCAACAATTTTGAAGTTTGATCTGGAGATGCTCAAAAAGCATCGCAGAGCAATCCAGTTTATTGCCGTGCTGTTGTTTATCGTCGGGTTGCTGTGTATCAGCTTCCCGTTCGTTTCTGGCGATATTTTAAGCACGGTAGTGGGTGCATTATTAATCTGCTCGGGTATTGCGCTTATTGTTGGATTATTCAGCAACCGCAGTCATAATTTCTGGCCTGTATTATCCGGTTTCCTCGTCGCGGTCGCCTATTTATTGATCGGCTATTTCTTCATCCGCGCACCAGAGCTGGGCATTTTTGCCATTGCGGCATTTATTGCCGGTTTGTTCTGTGTTGCTGGGGTTATTCGCCTGATGAGTTGGTATCGCCAGCGTTCAATGAAAGGCAGCTGGTTACAGCTCGTTATTGGTGTGCTGGATATCGTCATTGCCTGGATATTCCTTGGTGCAACGCCGATGGTGTCTGTAACACTGGTTTCCACACTGGTAGGAATTGAACTGATATTTAGCGCCGCCAGCCTGTTCAGCTTCGCCAGTTTGTTCGTTAAACAGCAATAATTATCCCGGTTGTCATCTGGATCATAGTCACTTAATGTGACTATGATCCCGTTAATACTCTCTCCACTACACAGCATTTTAGAGCAATAGCACACGATCATTGAAGTAATCACCTACTGATGATTATTTCAACCTACTGAATTTCATCTAATTTTTTTCATTGCATGCCAAATTAGCCATTTCAAACATTATCATGGCTGATATTTTCCGTGGTCAGGTTTAATGTTTTAAAAGTGCTGTGACAAAGAGCTCCGTAAGCGTTGATGCCATGGGCAGATAAGTAATCCGGGTTCATTTTTTTTTGCAACTGGCGTTGATTATATTGCATAAATATCCTTGTCTCCAGACGCTATATAAAAACCTGAAGGCATGAATGAGTTATTTACTCAGGTAAATTCAATGCGTTAAAAGAAAGCTGGCAATCCAATTGCCAGCTTAAGTCGAAACAAGGAGACTCGATATTTAAATCGGATTACATTTTAACTTTAGTCATATTCTTCAGGGATCACAAACTGGTTATTGATAACTTATTCTTGGGCAGTAATCCGCAAGCGTTAACTTGTTGTTTGTTGTTTACAGATTGATAACAACCAGGAATTTTACTTAGGATCAATATATGGAGTGCGTGATGGATAATTCTGAAGTATTGATTAGTGTTAATAGACGTATTAGTTCACGAAGGGCAAAGTTCTTATAGGCGTTTACTATATTGAACAGCGATTCAGACAGGGATGTAAATAATGAAAAGGATGACATGTTCGAAACGATAACGGCTAAGGAGCAAGTTATGATTTTTCTCATGACGAAAGATTCTTTTCTTTTACAGGGCTTTTGGCAATTGAAAGATAATCACGAAATGATAAAAATCAATTCCCTGTCAGAGATCAAAAAGGTAGGCAATAAACGCTTCAAGGTTATTATTGATACCTATCATAATCATATCCTTGATGAAGAAGCGATTAAATTTCTGGAGAAACTAGATGCCGAAAGAATTATTGTTTTGGCACCTTATCATATCAGTAAACTAAAAGCTAAAGCGCCTATTTATTTTGTCAGCCGCAAAGAAAGCATCAAAAATCTTCTTGAGATCACTTATGGTAAACACTTGCCCCATAAGAATTCACAATTATGTTTTTCACATAATCAGTTCAAAATTATGCAACTGATTCTGAAAAACAAAAACGAAAGCAATATCACGTCAACGCTCAATATTTCGCAACAAACATTAAAAATTCAGAAATTCAACATTATGTACAAGCTGAAACTAAGACGTATGAGCGACATCGTAACCCTGGGTATCACATCTTACTTTTAGTCAGGACATAAGAAACTGAAATTGATGGCTGGCATGACGAGGGATGCAGATGCTGATTTCATTACCCCCGGTGATTACTGAAGGAGAGACGAAAACGACTTTATTCCCCTGGTATGTGTATCCACCAGTAGAACCTTTCGTTGCCCGAATGCTGGCAGGAACTGTTGGCAGAACGGCAACATTTTTTTTGTCGTTGACCTCACCATGTCGATCACTGTGCCTGTATCCCACCTTACTGGCTGATAACTCTACTATGCCGCAGGTCTGTAAATCCCTCATACCTCTCCTCGCGCACAATTTAAAGAACCTTTATTTTTCAAGAAGTTTCAGGGAATAAAATGAACAGAAGAAGAAAGCTATTAATACCGTTGTTATTCTGCGGCGCGATGCTCACCGCCTGCGATGACAAATCGGTGGAAAACGCCGCCGCCATGACGCCTGAGGTCGGTGTCGTCACGCTCTCCCCCAGTTCGGTCAATGTGCTGAGCGAACTGCCCGGTAGAACCGTTCCTTATGAAGTTGCCGAGATACGCCCACAGGTGAGCGGTATAATCATTAAACGCAACTTTATCGAAGGCGATAAAGTGAACCAGGGCGATTCGCTGTATCAGATTGATCCTGCGCCTTTACAGGCAGAGCTGAACTCTGCCAAAGGTACGCTGGCGAAAGCGCTCTCTACCGCCAGCAATGCCCGCATCACCTTTAACCGCCAGGCATCGTTACTGAAGACCAACTACGTTAGCCGTCAGGATTACGACACCGCGCGCACCCAGCTGAATGAAGCAGAAGCCAATGTCACCGTCGCCAAAGCGGCTGTTGAACAGGCGACGATCAATCTGCAATACGCGAATGTCACCTCGCCGATTACGGGCGTCAGCGGAAAATCGTCGGTGACCGTCGGCGCTCTCGTTACCGCTAATCAGGCAGATTCGCTGGTTACCGTACAACGTCTGGACCCCATTTATGTCGATCTCACACAGTCGGTGCAGGATTTTTTGCGCATGAAAAAAGAGGTTGCCAGTGGGCAAATCAAACAAATTCAGGGCAGTACGCCAGTACAACTGAATCTGGAAAATGGTCAACGTTACAGCCAGACCGGCACGCTGAAATTCACCGACCCGACGGTGGATGAAACCACGGGGTCCGTGACGTTACGGGCGATTTTCCCTAACCCAAATGGTGACTTGCTGCCTGGCATGTACGTCACGGCATTAGTGGATGAAGGGAGCCGCCAGAATGTATTACTGGTGCCGCAGGAAGGCGTCACCCACAACGCCCAGGGTAAAGCAACGGCGCTCATTCTGGATAAAGACGATATCGTGCAGCTACGCGAAATTGAAGCCAGCAAAGCCATCGGCGACCAGTGGGTTGTCACCTCTGGCTTGCAGGCTGGCGATCGGGTGATCGTTTCCGGTTTGCAACGCATTCGTCCGGGTATCAAAGCACGTGCAATTTCCTCCAGCCAGGAAAACGCCAGCACCGAATCGAAACAATAACGTTGCAGGCTTAAGGGGACTTTCATGGCTAACTATTTTATTGATCGCCCGGTTTTTGCCTGGGTACTTGCCATTATTATGATGCTTGCAGGCGGTCTGGCGATCATCAACTTACCGGTTGCACAGTATCCGCAGATTGCGCCACCGACCATTACCGTCAGCGCTACCTATCCGGGTGCCGATGCGCAAACGGTAGAAGACTCGGTAACTCAGGTGATTGAGCAAAATATGAATGGGCTTGATGGCCTGATGTACATGTCTTCAACCAGCGATGCGGCGGGTCATGCCTCTATCACTCTGACCTTCGAGACTGGGACATCGCCTGATATCGCACAGGTTCAGGTGCAAAATAAACTGCAACTCGCTATGCCTTCATTACCTGAAGCGGTGCAGCAGCAGGGGATTAGCGTCGATAAGTCGAGCAGTAATATCCTGATGGTAGCGGCGTTTATTTCTGATAACGGCAGCCTCAACCAGTACGATATCGCGGACTATGTAGCGTCTAATATCAAAGACCCGCTAAGCCGTACCTCGGGCGTTGGTAGCGTACAGCTCTTTGGTTCCGAGTACGCCATGCGTATCTGGCTGGACCCGCAAAAACTCAATAAATACAATCTGGTGCCTTCCGATGTTATTTCCCAAATTAAGGTGCAAAACAATCAGATTTCTGGTGGTCAACTGGGTGGCATGCCACAGTGTCAGCGCCAATGATATAAGACAGTAATTCACCATTTGGATTGTCCGCTCCACCCAACATG
>NZ_PTRE01000139.1 GCF_002965065.1 Escherichia sp. MOD1-EC7003 | reverse complement strand
CTGGAAAGTTGATCTGAGCTCTCAGTAAATATCAATACGGTTCTGACGAGCCGCTTACAATCAAAGTGAACACATTCCAGTAAATCCTCGCGGGGCCATTCCTCCATGGATATCGGAGAGCGCTCCAATCATTGTTGATAGCAATAGATTTTTTAGTAACAGAAACTTCCCGTCCGACAGCGTCCACACATTTACTAAAGATGTCTCATTATGGTCACTGTTATGGGAAAGCAAACATGAGGAACACTATTTACTCACGCAACTACAGCGCTTTGATGCAAGTCATTGCCACCCAAAATGGCAACAAGGCCTGGAAGAGGCTATTTTACGTATTCAGCAGAAAAATGCTGCCGGTTCAATTTACTCAGATACCCTATTATTGCTGGTAAAGATCCTTATGGGGGATGAGAGTAATACTAAAGAAGTCATGGATTATCTTGTACAACATCACGGAATAGAATATGTCACTGAAGTTGTGTTGTTGTTACAGCAAATACAGATGTCAGATGATAAAAATGAAGATCCGGAAAAGAGCGAGGTGCTGAAAACATGTCTCGATCACGTTCGTTGGAAATTATTATCAATAAATTCTATTGTAGACTCTGTCCCTCAAATTACCCTTAGCAACACGATTTCCTAATTGCGTTTTAAGTATGGTTTCAGTGTTGTTGACCTCCACTTGCGAAATCATCTTTCTCTTGTTGATAAAGAATCGTGGTTAAGGTGTGTCGAAAAACTTATCAGCGCTTTACCAAATATGGCACCACGTAAGCGACCTTTAATTGGTTTTTTATTACCTGAAAAACCAGAAATTGCTAATCAAATAGCTCGAGAAATTTGTCTTGAGAATTATCCGGAGATGGAATGGTTGGCTATCGTCGCTACTGATTTGCCAACGACGTTATTACCAGAAAATCACTGCCAACTCAATTTATTCAGTGAATGGTGGATGACAACTATATGTGCTGCAACACTGCTACGTGAGCAAGGATTAAAGGCACTTCCTCGATTAAAATATTGCCATTCGAATCATGGATATTTTCGTTATATTAATCATCCAGAGGCAATTACGTTACTAATAGAACAAAAAAGTATTGAGGATGTTGAATACTCCGCAAAATTACATCCGGAATCCGCAATATGTGCACTGACCTCAACGATTGTTAAAACAAAAAATTCGCCCTGGCTACGGATTTTGGAACGAATTATTTTGGGCAACGCACCAGTCTTGCACTCTACGCTCCCCTGGCTAAGTGGTGATCAACGACATATCTTATTTAGTTGCTTTCCACAACTTAGTGCTTGCGAAGAAATTGCTTCATCAGGTGAATTACCTTATATATTGACTGCTCCTGTATGGCTGCAAAAGAAAAAAAAGGTTCCCAAAATCGACATCACACTGCCGATATTATCACTGGCATCACTGGAATCTGTACCCGCAAAAAAAAATCTCACCATATCACCTTCCGCTTATCCACCTGCGAAAGAGACGCTGAAACTGCTGCACTTCTATTGTGACGAACTTGACTGGGGTATACCTCAGACTGCCATTGATTTTTTCGAGCAAGATAATTACGAGGCTTTATTAAAGATCTGGGATAAACCTCGCTGGGCAAGTCATCTCCGTGTCAATATGTCTGTATTGCTTCAGTTACCAGAAAATAAAGCACTGAAAATATGGAACGCACTGACTCACCTGCATCTGATTAACTCATGTGAAGTAGTAGAATATTACGGCCTTCCCACATTACCCGGCTTGCTGCGTTACGCCTTAGTCGTACCTCAGGAAGCAATTCCTTTAGCTGCACGTTTTGGTGCAACGGAAGTAGCCCCCTTAATGGCTCGCGCCTTTCGTCAGCTTAAATCTGTACGTGATGTCGCTGAACGTTGGTTATTAACCTATCCGGAACATGCCATTACAGGCCTGCTGCCTTCCGTGCTGGGAAAAGCAGGTAGTGAGCGCGAAGACGCAACCACAGCTATTCGCTATCTTGCTCATCACGGGCATCAGCCATTAATTGAAAAAATTGCCCACCACTACAAACAGCCAGAAGTGTTTACGGGGTTGTTAGATGTTCTGAATAGCGACCCACTCGATAATTTTCCGCAAAAAATCGCTAAACTCCCTGAATGGTGTTCACCAGAACTATGGCACCGCCCACTTCTGTGCAGTAACGGAAAGGCACTTCCAGATTCAGCTATCCTGCACCTGTGCACTATGCTCTCTTTCCCCCGCGAAGCCACCCTTTATCCTGGAATTACACAGGTTGTCGAGATCTGCACGCCGCAGTCTCTCGCCGATTTTGCCTGGGATCTCTTCCTCAGTTGGGAGTCTGCCAGTGGGTCGGCAAAAGACAACTGGGCCTTTACCGCACTGGGGATTTTAGGTAACGACGATACCGCCCGCAAACTAACGCCTTTGATCCGCGCCTGGCCTGGCGAATCTCAGCATAAACGCGCCACTGTCGGGCTGGATGTCCTCGCTGCTATTGGCACGGATATCGCTCTGATGCAGCTTAACGGCATCGCGCAGAAGCTGAAATTTAAAGCCTTGCAGGATCAGGCAAAGATAAAAATCGCCCAAATTGCCGAAAGCCGCGAACTCAGCGTCGCAGAGATGGAAGACCGGTTAGCGCCAGATCTCGGCCTGGATGATAACGGTTCGCTGCTGCTGGATTTCGGCCCACGCAAGTTCACCGTCAGCTTTGATGAAACGCTGAAACCGTTCGTGCGCGACGAGAGCGGTAGCCGCCTGAAAGACTTACCCAAGCCGAACAAAAGCGATGATGAAACGCAGGCGAACGACGCAGTAAATCGCTACAAGCTGCTGAAAAAAGATGTCCGCACGGTAGCTGCGCAACAAATTTCGCGGCTGGAAGTGGCTATGTGTCAGCGTCGCCGCTGGACTGCAGAACAGTTCCACCTGTTTCTGGTAGAACACCCTCTGGTTCGTCATATCACCCGACGTCTGATGTGGGGCATTTATGACGCTGATAATCAGCTTATTTCCTGTTTCCGCGTGGCGGAGGATGGCAGTTTTAGCGACGGACAGGATAACCCGTTAATCCTTCCGCAGGGCAGTATCGGTATCCCTCATGTGCTGGAAATCCCGGCCAGACAGGCTACTGAATTTGCCCAACTGTTCTCTGACTACGAACTCTTGCCTCCGTTCCGTCAACTCGATCGCCAACAGAATCAACTCTCTGATACAGAAAAAAACAGCAGCGACCTGCAACGCTGGGCTGGCCGTCAGGCACCGAGTGGGCGCGTCGCCGGACTGGTGAATAAAGGCTGGCAACGAGGCGATGTTCTTGGCGGTAGCTATTACTCATTTTATAAAGCCGTTGATGATGGCTACATCGAATTGGGTGTGACTCCCGGCTTTTGCGTCGGATTACCCATCACCGAAATCAGCGAGACTCAGAAAATTGACCACATTCATTTGTACAAATTAACACCGCGCAAATCGGTTTATCCATTTTCCGTGCTTGATGACATCACCGTCAGCGAGCTGATTAACGATATTGAATCACTGTTTGATTAAAAGGACTTTGCAATGAAAACCTATATTTATCAGGATGAAAAATCACATAAATTCTGGGCGGTAGAGCTGCAAGGAAATGAGCTACATATCAGTTGGGGGAAAGTCGGCACCAACGGGCAAAGCCAGGTAAAAAGTTTTGCAGATGCGGCGGCAGCGGAAAAAGCGGAACTAAAGCTGATTGCTGAGAAAACGAAAAAAGGCTACGAAGAAGAAGTATCCGTGATGACACCGGCATCTGCACCCGCCCAGATTATCGAATGCCCTGAAAAAAAACCTTTGCCACAAGACAAACCAAAATTTATTGGAAACCACCTCCCCTGGCTGGCAGACGACGCCCAAATCATTTTACCGACAGAGGTTGCGCCAACCACACTAAGTCATCGCCGCTGGCCTGGCGGTCCGGTGCCACAGGAGAATGAATTAACCCTGCTACGTACCGTCGCTGCGAATACCCACCGGCGTTTTAAAAAGGTAGTCACCTTCGATTACAGCACCTGTTCACTGGACTGGCAGCAAGCGATGGCCCAAGCCGTCGGCCTTATTGACTCCCCCATTAGCACCACGCTGCCGCCACAGGTTCTGGCGGTACTGGTTGCTCTGGAACAAGGCTTCAATCGTAACGATCACGAAGAGTTACTGGATCAAATTGTCCAGGAGGGTGGTCTGGAATATGCCACTGAGGTTGCCATTGCATTGCAATCCATCCGCTTTGACTGGAATTATGACGCTAATCTCATTACGTTCACCCCGGATAACAGGCAACCTACCTGTCTGTCACGCTTCACCTCAGTTGAAATGCGCCTGCGTAAGCATCTCTCACTAGCAAATGACGATGTATGGCAGCGTTGCGCCGACAAACTTATTGCCGCTCTCGGAAACATGCCCGCCTGGCACCAACCGTTGGTTGCGCTATTGTTGCCGGAAAAACCAGAAGCAGCTCATGAGATAGCCAGACGTTTTTGCGGACAAAAAGGGTTATATGCGCTTGAATGGCTAAAACTGACGGCCACCGATGAGCAGGTATTGGCTGAGTTGGAAAAATACTATCCCGGACAGCCAGGGCAGGTATTTGATGATTATTACTACGGTAAAATCTGGTGTGCAACGGTACTCCAGGAGCAAGGTGTCGCTGCGCTGGCCCGTTTCGCACCTTACGCTTCCGGCGACACATGCGGTGAAGTGTTGATGCATATCAACCACCCGCAGGCACTAACGTTACTTATCCTTGTTAGCGAGCAGGGAAAGCGTTGCCACGATCGCATGACAAAGGCTTTCGTTCGCTTTCCACATGCAGCGCTGGCGGCATTAGCAGAACTTCTGGCACAAAAAAATGAAAAGCGCTGGCGCATAATGCTGATGACGTTGTTGAGCACGCAACCGGATCTGGCACCCCAAGTAATACCGTGGCTTTCGCTGCAGGGCGTCGCCGTGCTGAAAACCGGCCAGCAGCAGTTCGATGTCCAGGTCGATTGCGCCAGTGCAGATATGCTACCTGTACTATTGGTTTCCCCACCGTGGGAAGCGAAAAAGAAAAAAGCCAGTGTTGCGACGCTGGATTTAGCGCCATTAATGCTGGAACCGCGCTGTACCCTGACAGAGACGGCAGAAAAAGAGATTCAGGCAAGGTATGGATGGTACGCCCATCAAATAGCCATCGGCCAAAAAGAGGATATTAAGAATTACCTGACACGCCTGGGTTTCTATCGCTGGAATAATGGTCACTATATAAAAGCACCTGATGCAGCCGTAGAGGCATGGCAACAGGAGGATTATCCCGCTCTGCTCAGCGAATTTAAAACCTTTATGTCTTCTTACCAGCATGAATGGAAGCTCTACATGCTGGCTGCTCTGCCAGCCGAGAAGGCAGTGCAAGTGTGGAATATCCTGAGTAAAGAGCCACATGTCGGTGTCGAATATGTTATGACGCACCTGCAACTCACCGGATTTCCTGGATTTATTCATTCCTTTTCCCGCTACCCGCAGGATGCACTGCCCGTAGCACAATACTTTGCCACTACAGAATTGGCACCATTCATTGCCCGCGCCTTCAACAAACTCAAAACCCTGCGCCAGGATGCGCGCACCTGGCTATTAAAATATCCTGAACATGCTATTACCGGCTTGCTACCCGCAGCACTGGGAAAAGCAGGTGAAGCACAGGATAACGCCCGCACTGCCTTGCGTATGTTGGTTGAAAATGGTCATCAGCCATTACTGCAAGAAATCGCCCGGCGTTATAACCAGCCGGAAGTAACCGACGCGGTTAATGCTCTGCTTGCGCTCGATCCCTTAGATAATCACCCGACAAAAATCCCCACTCTTCCGACCTTTTATCAGCCATCGCTCTGGACACGCCCGGTATTAAAAGAAAACGCTCAGCAACTGCCAGATAGCGCCCTCCTCCACCTCGGCGAAATGCTCCGATTCCCCCAGGAAGAAGCGCTGTATCCGGGGTTATTACAGGTGAAAGACATCTGTACCGCCGACTCACTGGCTGAATTTGCCTGGGATCTGTTTACCGCCTGGCTGGCTGCTGGAGCACCATCGAAAGAGAGCTGGGCATTCACTGCCTTAGGTGTTCTCGGCAACGATGACACCGCCCGCAAACTGACGCCATTAATCCGCGTCTGGCCAGGGGAATCCCAGCATAAACGCGCCACCGTCGGGCTGGATATCCTCGCCACGATCGGTAGTGATATCGCCCTGATGCAGCTTAACGGCATCGCCCAGAAACTGAAATTCAAAGCGTTACAGGAACGGGCAAGGGAAAAAATTGCCGACATTGCCGAAAGCCGCGAACTCACGGTAGCGGAACTTGAAGATCGCCTGGCCCCGGATCTCGGCCTGGATGATAACGGTTCGCTACTGCTGGACTTCGGCCCACGCCAGTTCACCGTCAGCTTTGATGAAACGCTGAAACCGTTCGTGCGCGACGAGAGCGGTAGCCGCCTGAAAGACTTACCCAAACCGAACAAAAGCGATGATGAAACGTTAGCGACGGAAGCGGTCAACCGCTACAAACTGCTGAAAAAAGACGCCCGTACCGTCGCCACCCAACAGGTGGCAAGGCTGGAATCTGCCATGTGTCTGCGTCGTCGCTGGTCGCCGGAAAACTTTCAACTCTTCCTGGTTGAGCATCCACTGGTACGCCACTTAACCCGCCGTCTGATTTGGGGTGTTTATAGCGCTGAAAACCAGCTACTGGCTTGCTTTAGAGTGGCAGAAGATAACAGCTACAGCACCGCTGACGATGATCTTTTCACCCTGCCGGAAGGCGATATCTCTATTGGTATTCCTCACGTTCTGGAAATATCACCGGCAAATGCCGCTGCCTTTGGGCTGCTTTTTGCCGACTACGAACTGTTACCGCCGTTCCACCAGCTCGACCGTAACAGTTACACCCTGACAGAAACCGAGCGCAATGCCAGCGAATTGACCCGCTGGGCAGGCAGAAAATGCCCAAGCGGTCGGGTCATGGGACTGGCGAATAAAGGCTGGCTACGCGGCGAACCACAGGACGGCGGCTGGATCGGCTGGATGATCAAACCTCTGGGCCGCTGGTCGTTAATCATGGAAATCAATGAAGGCTTTGCTGTTGGTATGTCGCCTGCCGAACTCAGTGCCGAGCAGCTCTTAAGCAAGCCGTGGCTATGGGATGGCAAAGCAGAAAGCTATGGCTGGGGCCGTAATTCGTCACAGGAGGTGCTGTTCTCGGTGCTTGATGACATCACCGCCAGCGAGTTGATCAACGATATTGAATCACTGTTTGAATAAGGAAAGAGCATGGACAAGGAATTACCGTGGCTTGTGGACAACGCACAACCAGAAATGAAATATAAAAAAGGGAAAACACCGCTAAGTCACCGTCGCTGGCCTGGAGAACCGGTAGCGGTTGTCACTGAAAACCTTATCCAGACGTTAGGAGATGACATTCTTCAACGGGCAGGCAGTAAGGAAAATATTAACTGGCAATACGAGCAATGCTCTGTACAGTGGCATGACGCCATCACACAAGCAATCAGTCTGGTCGGCGAACATAAACCATCTGTCTCTGCGTGTACAATGGCGGTACTGACCCGTATTGCAAACAATGACAGCCAGCAGTTGCTTGATGAAATCGTCCAAAAAGAGGGACTGGAATATGCCACTGAGGTGGTGATCGCTCGTCAGTGTATTGCACAACGTTACTCTACACAGCCATTAGACGTCACTTTGATGCCGCTCGATGATAGTGGCTATGGCTATCGTTCAGATACCTATAACGATTTTGATCTCCGTTTACGTAAACATTTATCACTGGCAGAGGAAAACTGCTGGCAACGTTGCGCCGACAAACTCATTGCAGCAGTGCCAGAAATACCCAAAGTTCGGCGTCCCTTTATTGCGCTGATACTCCCGGAGAAACCAGAAATTGCCAATGAACTCGCCCACCTGGAAAGCTCACGGCCACGTATCCATTCAAAGGAATGGTTGAAAGCTGTCGCTACAACACCAGATGCGCTGAAAGAACTTGAACATTACTGGAGTCAGGATGTTTTTAGCGATCGTGAAGCCAGCTACATGTCAAGAGAAAACCACTTTGGCTACGCTGCCTGCGCAGCACTGTTGCGTGAACAGGGAATTGCAGCCGTTCCGCGCCTGGCGATGTATGCCCATAAAGAAGATTGCGGTAGCCTGCTGGTGCAAATTAACCATCCGCTGGTCATCCGCACCTTACTGCTAGTTGCGGATAAAAATAAACCCAGCCTGCAACGCGTGGCGAAGTTTGCTAAAACATTCCCTCATGCCACGCTCGCCGCGCTGGTGGAACTGCTGGCACTAAAAAAACCGCCTGCCCGCCCCGGCTATCCAATTATCGAAGACAAAAAGCTCCCGGCACAGCAAAAAGCACGTGATGAATACTGGCGCACGCTGTTACAAACGCTGATAGCATCACTGCCACAACTGGCAGAAGAGGTGATGCCGTGGTTAAGTACTCAAGCCCGGACAGTGCTGAATAGTTATTTATCGGCACCGCCAAAACCTGTTATTGACACTACTAATAACAGCCAAATGCCTGAAATCCTCGTTTCACCACCGTGGCGTGGTAAGAAAAAAATGGCAGTTCCACGTCTTGATTTGGCACCGCTCGAATTAACACCGCAAGCTTACTGGCAACCAGGCGAACGAGAAAGACTTGCCGCCACAGAGTCTGCCCGTTATTTCAGCACGGAATCTCTTGCGGAACGCCTGGAACAAAAAAGTGGACGAGTTGTATTACAGGAGCTGGGATTTGGAGATGATGTATGGCTGTTCCTGGATTATATACTGCCCGGCAAACTGGATACTGATCGCAATTCACTCATCGTTCAGTGGCATTACTACCCGTGGCGAGTTGAAGAGATCCTGAATGGCTGGAATTCCCCGCAAGCACAATTAGCAGAACAGGCGCTTCGCAGCGGTAACGTAGAAGCGTTAATTAACATATGGGAAAATGATAACTACTCACGTTATCGCCCAGAAAAGAGTGTCTGGAACCTGTATTTATTGGCACAGTTGCCGCGTGAGATGGCTTTGACTTTCTGGCTACGTATCAATGAGAAAAAGCATCTGTTCGCGGGTGAAGACTATTTTCTCAGTATCCTCGGGTTGGAGACATTACCCGGCCTGTTGTTGGCTTTTTCACATCGTCCAAAAGAAACATTTCCGTTAATTTTAAATTTTGGCGCAACAGAACTGGCGCTGCCCGTTGCCCGCGTCTGGCACCGTTTTGCGGGCCAGCGTAATCTGGCACGCCAGTGGATTTTACAATGGCCAGAACATACGGCTACTGCCCTTATCCCTCTTGTCTTCACCAGGTCCAGCGATAATAACGAAGCCGCATTACTTGCCCTGCGCTTACTGTATGAACAGGGATATAGCGAATTGCTGCAAACCGTGGCAAACCGCTGGCAGCGTACAGATGTATGGCCTGCCCTGGAGCAGTTACTTAAACAGAGTCCAGTGGAAATTTACCCGGCACGCATTCCAAAAGCGCCTGATTTCTGGCATCCGGCAATGTGGTCCAGGCCGCGCCTTATCACTAATAATCAGCCTGTTACCGATGACGCTCTGGAAATTATCGGCGAAATGCTGCGATTTACCCAGGGTGGACGTTTTTATTGCGGGCTGGAACAACTGAAAATGTTCTGCCAGCCGCAAACGCTGGCCGCTTTTGCCTGGGATCTCTTTACCGCCTGGCAACAAGCTGGCGCCCCCGCAAAAGACAACTGGGCATTTCTGGCGTTAAGTCTCTTTGGCGACGAAAGCACAGCACGGGATCTGGCATCACTGATCCTCGCCTGGCCACAAGAAGGAAAATCTGCCCGCGCGGTGAGTGGCCTGAACATACTTACCCTGATGGGTAATGATATGGCGTTGATTCAACTGCATCATATTTCGCAACGGGCGAAATCCCGCCCCTTACGTGACAACGCGGCAGAATATCTCCAGTTGGTAGCGGAAAATCGCGGACTAAGCCCAGAAGAGTTAGCGGACAGATTAGTCCCAACACTGGGCCTTGATGATCCGCAGGCGTTGATTTTTGATTTTGGTCCACGGCAGTTTACTGTTCGCTTCGATGAAAACCTCAACCCGGTTATCTATGATCAACAAAACGTTCGCCAGAAAAGTGTTCCCCGATTGCGCGCCGATGACGATCAACTGAAAGCGCCCGAGGCACTGGCCCGACTAAAAGGGCTGAAAAAAGATGCCACTCAGGTGAGCAAAAACCTGCTCCCGCGTCTTGAAACGGCACTACGTACCACCCGACGCTGGTCGCTGGCAGATTTTCATTCTCTGTTTGTTAATCATCCCTTTACCCGGCTGGTTACCGAGCGATTAATATGGGGCGTTTATCCGGCAAATGAACCGCGTCGTTTACTCAACGCCTTTCGTGTGGCCGCAGAGGGGGAATTCTGCAATGCACAAGATGATCCCATTAATCTGCCTCCAGATGCGCTGATTGGCATTGCACACCCGTTAGAAATGCCAGCAGAAATGCGCAGTGAATTTGCACAACTTTTCGACGATTACGAAATTATACCGCCACTTCGCCAGTTGGCACGCCGCACGGTGCTGCTCACGCCTGATGAGTCAGCCGGTAACAACCTGACCCGCTGGGAAGGTAAATCCGCTACCGTTGGGCAACTTATGGGAATGCGATACAAAGGCTGGGAGTCAGGCTATGAGGACGCATTTGTCTATGACTCAGGCGCGTACCGGCTGGTCCTTAAGTTTTCACCCGGTTTTAACCACTATAATACTGATAGCAAAGCGCTAATGAGCTTCCGTTCTCTTCGAGTGTACCGCGACAATAAATCTGTCACTTTTGCCGAACTTGATGTGTTTGATTTGAGTGAGGCGTTAAGCGCACCCGACGTCATTTTCCATTAAAACACAGCGGGCAGTGATGCGACTGCCCGTTATCAACACTATTTACCACCGGGAAAAGCGATGATCGTGCAAAAAGAGCTGGTCGCTATTTACGATTATGAGGTCCCTGTACCTGAAGATCCGTTTTTCTTCAGACTTGAGATCCATAAACGCTCTGAATTATTTACAGGCTCTATCTATCGACTGGAACGATTCCGGCTACGGCCAACATTTAATGATGCCGACCCGCTAATAAATGATGCGTTGATTTATATAAGAGATGAGTTTATTGATGAGCGAAAATTACGGGGTGAATCACCTGAAACTGTAATAGCAATTTTTAATCGTGAACTACAGAATATATTCAACCAAGAAATAGAGTTATACTCTAAATAATTCAAGTTGCAGGAAGGCGATAAGCGAGTGAATCCCCTGGAGCTTACCAGAGTAAGTGACTGGGGTGAACGACAAATCCGCATGGAGCGGATTTGAACACTACTTGTCGCAGCCCCGTAAGGGGTGAGGCCCATGGATGGGCCGAATAACCCGCAGTCGCAGCACATACAACCTGAAGTATGACGAGTATAGCTTTATTAAAGGGGGAAGAGGTATTCCCCCTTAGATGCGTTTCAATTTGCCCGTTACTTCAACAAATCAATCAACCGTAACAGAGCCACTAATAACTCCAGTACGGCAATGAGCACGGTTAACTTTTGTGTCAGCGTGTCCATCCGCTCTCCTTATTAAGGAGCGCAACACCAGCACCTTACCCTTACACTGCCTGTCGACACTGGTTTACGTATGTTGGACCACGATGTTGCACTCCGGATCAGGGCACCACCTGCAGCACCACCCGTCCGGTAGCCAGGACTTGAAATTGGTCCGATCCGGTGCAACTTCCCAACGGTCTGGATTATAAATCTCGCCTGCAGAATTGCAACGGGGGACGGAGGTGGTTATAATTCGTTCGTTGGAACACGATGTTGCACAGGCTGTGGTATTGGGCCTGAAAGTAGTAAATAAAAGAACCTGCCTCACCAGCAGGTTTTTTTATTTACTGTGATCTACTTTCCAGATATTTTTCGCTCAAACAATTAATGCGCCAAACATTTATTGCGCGTAAGATATCGTTTATTTTATTAATACATTTCAGGGATGAATATATGTCACCGCAGAATAATCACCTGCAGCGTCCACCTGCCGCTGTGTTATACGCCGATGAACTGGCAAAATTAAAACAAAATGATAACGTACCTTGCCCGCCTGGCTGGCAGTTAAGTTTACCTGCCGCCCGTGCTTTTATCCTTGGCGACGAAGCGCAAAATATCAGCCGCAAAGTCGTGATTAGCCCCTCCGCTGTCGAACGTATGTTAGTCACTCTTGCCACCGGGCGCGGTTTGATGTTGGTGGGGGAACCGGGTACGGCAAAATCTCTTCTTTCTGAATTACTGGCAACCGCTATTAGCGGCGATGCCGGTTTAACCATTCAGGGCGGCGCATCTACTACCGAAGATCAAATCAAGTACGGCTGGAACTACGCCCTGCTTATCAATCATGGTCCGTCAACGGAAGCGCTGGTCCCTGCCCCACTCTACCAGGGAATGCGCGACGGCAAGATAGTTCGCTTTGAGGAAATTACCCGTACCCCACTGGAAGTACAGGACTGTCTGTTAGGTATGCTTTCTGACAGGGTAATGACAGTGCCGGAACTCACCGGTGAAGCCAGCCAACTCTATGCGCGGGAAGGTTTTAATATTATTGCCACCGCCAATACCCGAGATCGCGGCGTCAATGAAATGAGCGCCGCGCTAAAGCGTCGATTCGATTTTGAAACTGTTTTTCCGATTATGGATTTCGCCCAGGAGCTGGAACTGGTCGCCAGTGCTTCGGCGCGTTTACTGGCCCATAGCGGCATTCCGCATAAAGTGCCTGACGCGGTACTGGAGTTACTGGTCCGCACCTTCCGCGATCTGCGCGCCAGCGGCGAAAAGAAAACGTCAATGGACACCCTGACAGCAATTATGTCCACTGCCGAAGCCGTCAACGTGGCCCACGCCGTGGGCGTCCGCGCCTGGTTTTTAGCGAATCGCGCGGGGGAACCTGCCGACCTGGTGGATTGTATTGCCGGAACAATCGTCAAAGATAACGAAGAAGATCGCGCCCGCCTGCGCCGTTACTTTGAACAGCGCGTTGCTACGCATAAAGAAGCACACTGGCAGGCTTATTACCAGGCTCGCCACCGCCTGCCGTGAGGAAAGAGCATGAGTGAGCCGTTAATTGTCGGCATCCGGCATCATAGTCCGGCCTGCGCCCGGCTGGTGAAATCGTTAATCGAAAGCCAGCGGCCACGATACGTATTGATTGAAGGGCCGGCTGATTTTAATGACCGGGTAGACGAACTGTTTTTAGCCCACCAGCTTCCGGTGGCTATTTACAGTTATTCTCAGTATCAGGACAGCAATACTACAGGATGCGGTGCCTGGACACCGTTTGCCGAATTCTCGCCGGAGTGGCAGGCGCTGCATGCCGCACGTCACATTCAGGCACAAACATACTTTATCGATTTGCCTTGCTGGGCACAGAGTGAAGAAGAGGACGATTCACCCGATACGCAAGATGAAAACCAGGCCTTACTGCTGCGTGCCACCCGCATGGATAACAGCGATACCCTGTGGGATCACTTGTTCGAAGATGAAAGCCAGAAAACTGCATTACCCTCTGCACTGGCGCACTATTTTGCCCAACTGCGGGGCGACTCCTCCGGCGATGCCTTAAACCGCCAGCGCGAAGCCTTTATGGCTCGCTGGATCGCATGGGCGATGCAGCAAAACAATGGCGACGTATTGGTCGTCTGCGGCGGCTGGCACGCTCCTGCACTGGCAAAAATGTGGCGCGAATGCCCGCAAGAAATTAACAAACCAGAATTGCCCTCGGTGGCAGATGCCGTTACAGGTTGCTATCTCACGCCATACAGTGAAAAGCGCCTTGATGTGCTGGCGGGATACCTTTCAGGAATGCCTGCCCCGGTCTGGCAAAGCTGGTGCTGGCAGTTTGGCTTGCAGCAGGCGGGAGAACAATTGCTAAAAACGGTTCTTACCCGTTTGCGCCAGCACCACTTTCCCGCTTCTACCGCGGATATGGCTGCCGCTCATCTGCATGCGATAGCGCTGGCACAGTTGCGCGGTCATACGCTACCGTTACGCACTGACTGGCTGGATGCCATAGCAGGATCGCTGATTAAAGAAGCCCTGAATACGCCGTTGCCGTGGAGCTATCGCGGAGTTATTCATCCCGATACCGATCCGATTCTGGTAACGTTGATAGACACATTAGCGGGAGACAGATTCGGTAAACTTGCCCCCGCCACGCCACAACCACCTCTGCCAAAAGATGTCATTTGCGAACTGGAACGTACCACAATCTCTCTTCCGGCAGAGCTTACCTTAAATCGCTTTACCTCCGATGGGCTGGCGCAAAGCCAGGTGCTGCATCGGTTGGCAATACTGGCGATTCCCGGCATTGTGCGCCAGCACGGAAGTACACTGACGCTTGCGGGTAACGGTGAAGAACAGTGGAAATTAACCCAGCCGCTTATCCAATATGCGGCATTGATTGAGGCCGCCTGCTTTGGCGCCACGCTCCAGGAAGCCGCACGCAATAAATTAGAAGCCGATATGCTGGACGCGGGTGGAATCGGTAGCATCACCACATGTCTTAGCCAGGCGGCGTTAGCGGGCCTGGCGAGCTTTAGTGAGCAATTACTGGAACAACTCAGATTATTAATCGCCTAGGAAAATCAGTTTGCCGAGATGGGCCAGGCGCTGGAAGTGCTTTATGCCTTATGGCGGCTGGATGATATCAGCGGTATGCAAGGCGCTCAGATATTACAAACGACATTATGCGCGGCTATCGATCGCACGCTCTGGTTGTGTGAATCCAACGGCAGACCGGATGAAAAGGAGTTCCACGCTCACTTGCATAGCTGGCAGGCGCTTTGCCATATCCTTCGCGATCTGCATAGCGGTGTGGCGCTCCCCGGCGTTTCTCTTTCTGCGGCGGTGGCCTTACTGGAGCGCCGCAGTCAGGCGATTCATACCCCGGCACTGGATCGCGGCGCGGCATTGGGCGCACTGATACGTCTGGAACATCCCAACGCCAGTACCGAAGCGGCGTTGACGATGCTGGCGCAATTACCCCCGGCACAATCTGGCGAGGCGCTGCACGGTTTGCTGGCGCTGGCCCGCCATCAACTGGCCTGTCAGCCTGCATTTATCGCCGGTTTCAGCCGTCATTTAAATCAATTGAGTGACGACGATTTTATTAACGCCCTGCCCGATTTGCGCGCGGCGATGGCCTGGCTACCGCCACGAGAGCGCGGGACACTGGCGCATCAGGTGCTTGAGCATTATCAACTGGCACAACTTCCCATTTCGGCGCTGCAAATGCCGTTGCATTGTCCACCGCAAGCCATTGCACATCATCAACAACTCGAACAGCAGGCACTGGCATCGCTGCAACACTGGGGAGTTTTCCATGTCTGAACAGAACGATCTTCTGACCACCCGTGAGCTACAACGCTGGCGATTAATTCTTGGCGAAGCGGCAGAAACGACGCTTTGTGGGCTGGATGACAACGCCCGGCAGATAGACCACGCGCTGGAGTGGCTGTACGGGCGCGATCCTGAACGGCTCCAGCGTGGTGAACGCTCCGGTGGATTAGGTAGCTCAAATCTCACCACACCGGAATGGATCAACGATATTCACACGCTGTTTCCGCAGCAGGTGATTGAGCGCCTGGAAAGCGATGCGGTGCTGCGCTACGGCATAGAAGATGTGGTGACAAATCTTGAAGTGCTCGAACGTATGCAACCGTCCGAAAGCCTGCTACGCGCCGTTTTGCATACCAAACATCTGATGAATCCCGAAGTGCTGGCTGCCGCACGCCGGATAGTGCGCCAGGTGGTTGAAGAAATTATGGCGCGACTGGCAAAGGAAGTTCGCCAGGCTTTTTCTGGTGTCCGCGATCGCCGTCGCCGCTCATTTATTCCACTGGCACGAAACTTCGATTTCAGAAGTACCCTGCGCGCTAACCTGCAACACTGGCACCCGCAACATGGCAAGTTGTATATAGAATCCCCCCGCTTTAACAGCCGTATTAAGCGCCACAGTGAACAATGGCAACTGGTCTTACTGGTTGATCAAAGCGGATCAATGGTCGATTCGGTGATCCACTCTGCGGTAATGGCGGCCTGTTTATGGCAGTTACCCGGTATCCGCACGCATCTGGTCGCTTTTGACACCAGTGTGGTCGATCTCACGGCAGACGTTGCCGATCCGGTAGAGTTATTAATGAAAGTACAGTTGGGCGGCGGGACCAATATCGCCAGTGCCGTGGAGTATGGTCGGCAACTTATTGAACAACCAGCAAAAAGCGTCATTATTCTCGTGAGCGATTTTTATGAAGGGGGGTCATCATCATTGCTCACGCATCAGGTGAAAAAGTGTGTCCAGAGCGGCATCAAAGTACTGGGGCTGGCGGCGCTTGATAGCACCGCAACACATTGCTATGACCGCGATATGGCCCAGGCACTGGTTAATGTCGGCGCACAAATAGCCGCGATGACGCCGGGAGAACTGGCGACCTGGCTTGCGGAGAATCTTCAGTCATGAATTCACTACGTCCGGAATTACTGGAGCTGACACCGCAGGCTCTGACGGCGTTAAGCAATGCCGGTTTTGTGAAGCGCAGCCTTAAGGAACTGGAAAATGGCAACGTCCCAGAAATCAGCTATGAGAACGATGCTTTAATCGCCACGTTCAGTGACGGTGTACGTACTCAGCTGGCGAGTGGTCAGGCACTGAAAGAGGCCCGATGTAGCTGCGGAGCCAGCGGCATGTGCCGCCATCGCGTGATGCTGGTATTAAGTTATCAACGCCTTTGCGCCACCGCCCAGCCTACAAAAAAAGAAGATGAGTGGGATCCGGCAATCTGGCTGGAAGAACTGGCAACCCTGCCCGATGCTACCCGTAAACGCGCACAGGCACTGGTCGCTAAAGGCATCACCATTGAGTTGTTCTGTACGCCGGGCGAAATGCCCTCTGCCCGCTTACCGATGAGTGATGTACGTTTTTATTCCCGCAGCAGTATTCGCTTCGCACGCTGTGATTGTATTGAAGGAACGCTGTGTGAACACATAGCACTGGCTGTGCAGGCCTTCGTCGAGGCCAAAAATCAGCAAGCAGAATTTAACCATCTGATCTGGCAGATGCGCAGTGAACACGTCACATCATCTGATGATCCGTTTGCCAGCGACGAAGGTAAAGCGTGTCGTCAATATGTTCAGCAATTAAGCCAGGCATTATGGCTGGGGGGCATCAGCCAACCGCCAATTCATTACGAGGCCGCTTTCAGCCGGGCGCAGCAGGCGGCGGACACCTGCAACTGGCGCTGGGTGAGTGAATCACTTCGGCAACTACGAACCAGTGTTGACGCTTTCCATGCTCGCGCCAGTCACTATCATGCTGGAGAATGCCTGCGTCAGCTTGCGGCATTAAATAGTCGGTTGAACTGTGCGCAAGAGATGGCACGACGCGACAGTGTCGGTGAAGTACCGCCAGCGCCGTGGCGCACCATTGTCGGCGCGGGAATTGCCGGAGAAGCCAAACTTGATCATTTGCGGCTGGTGTCACTAGGTATGCGTTGCTGGCAGGATAATGAGCAGTATGGTTTACGCATCTGGTTCACCGATCCCGACACCGGCAGTATTTTGCATCTTTCGCGTAGTTGGCCGAGAAGTGAACAGGATAACTCTCCAGCAGCAAAACGGCGGCTGTTTAGTTTTCAGGCTAGTGCGCTGGCGGGTGGGCAAATTGTTTCACAAGCAGCAAAACGCAGTGCCGATGGCGAGCTGCTGTTAGCTACCCGCAACCGCTTAAGCAGCGTTGTTCCGCTGTCGCCAGATGCCTGGCAAATATTGAGCACGCCGTTGCGCCAGCCGGGCATTGTGGCTTTGCGGGAATATTTACGCCAGCGCCCCCCCGCCAGCATACGACCGCTCAACCAGGTCGATAACTTATTTATTTTGCCGGTAGCAGAGTGTATTTCGCTCGGTTGGGATAGCAGCCGACAAACGCTGGATGCACAGGTAATCAGTGGCGAAGGTGAAGATAATGTGCTGACGTTATCACTGCCAGCTTCAGCCTGTGCGCCCTTTGCTGTTGAACGCATGGCAGCTCTGTTACAACAAACAGAGGACCCCGTGAGTCTGGTATCTGGCTTTGTCAGTTTTGTTGAGGGGCAATTGACACTGGAACCTCGGATAATGATGACAAAAACTCGCGCCTGGGCGCTGGACGCAGAAACTGCGCCAGTGGCCCCGCTACCTTCTGCCAGCGTTCTGTCTGTGCCGTCTACCGCTCATCAGTTGCTGATGCGCTGTCAGGCGTTGCTTATTCAACTGCTCCATAATGGCTGGCGCTATCAGGAACAGAGTGCTATTAGTCAGGCAGAGTTGCTGGCCAATGACCTCTCCACGGTAGGTTTTTATCGGTTGGCTCATGTGTTGGGACAATTTCGTCATACAGAAGGCGAGGCACGGGTAGAAGCAATGAATAACGGTGTTTTGCTTTGCGAACAATTATTACCCATGCTTGAGTAACAAGGAGGAAATAGTGCTTTTTACTGAGAGTTCTACTCCAGTTTCGGACTGCTCATAGCACGGTATTAGGCATATCCTATATAGCCTCTGGTGAGAGTCACCAGTTCCTTGATTAAATAAAATGGAGTTTTACATGAAGGCTTTCAATAAGCTGTTTTCCCTTGTTGTTGCATCTGTTCTGGTTTTCTCTCTTGCTGGCTGTGGTGACAAAGAAGAATCAAAGAAATTCAGCGCCAATCTGAACGGTACTGAAATTGCTATTACCTATGTCTACAAAGGTGACAAAGTCCTTAAGCAATCTTCTGAAACCAAAATCCAATTTGCCTCCATTGGTGCAACCACCAAAGAAGATGCTGCCAAGACACTTGAGCCGTTAAGCGCCAAATACAAAAACATCCAGGGTGTTGAAGAAAAATTAACCTATACCGATACCTACGCGCAAGAAAACGTGACTATCGATATGGAAAAAGTTGATTTTAAAGCCCTGCAGGGTATTTCAGGAATCAACGTTTCTGCTGAAGATGCCAAAAAAGGTATCACTATGGCGCAAATGGAACTGGTGATGAAAGCCGCTGGTTTTAAAGAAGTAAAATAATCTGTCGGCGGCCATGTTTTTCGCATGGCCGCCATAACCGTCTTAGCTTTTCTTCACATGCTGGCGCGCTGCCAGTCCACGCAGAAAATAACGTAAAAATTGATCGCCGCATTCGCGGAAGTTTTTATGATCCGGTGCACGCATCATCGCCGTAATTTCCGGCATCGAAACGCGGAACTGCTGTTCGGTAAGGATCGCCAGAATGTCATCGGTTTTCAGCGAAAACGCGATGCGTAATTTTTTCAGCACGATGTTGTTATTAATGCGGCGTTCCGGCTCCAGCGCCGGAGCAGACTCATCCTTGCCGCGTTTTTCATAAATCAGGCCATTGAGGAATGAAGACAAAACAATGTCCGGACAACGCTGAAAACCCTCTTCGTCATCTTTGCGTAGCCAGACGGCGATCTGTTCCGCGGTGGCTTCGACATTGCCCAGCGCCAGAATGCGCACCAGGTCGTTATTATTGGCTTTCAAAATGTAGCGCACGCTGCGCAGAATATCGTTACTTAGCATGAGGCCTTCAGGTGTTGATGACGCAAAAAGTCATTTTAGCAGTCTTTTACAGGCCAATCGCCTCTTTTAAGCTTTTCAGATAACGGCGGCTGACCGGCACAGTTAAGCCATTACGCAAAATCAACTCGGCCTTGCCGTTATCTTCCAGACGAATCTCCTGTAAATGCGCGAGGTTAACCAGATACTGACGATGGCAGCGCAGTAGCGGTGTACGGCTTTCCAGGGTGCGTAAAGTCAGTTCAGTAAAACCTTCCTTCCCTTCGTGACTGGTAACGTAGACACCGCTCATCCGACTGCTGACAAATGCCACATCTTTCATTTGCAGCAAATAAATCCGACTATGCCCCGTACAAGGGATAAATTTCAGCGCCTGTTGATTTTCCGGTAACAGCGAAACATCCTGCTTGCTGTACTCCTGACGCAATCGCACCAGCGTTTTCTCCAGCCGCGCTTCATCAATTGGCTTCAGGAGATAATCAAAGGCATGCTCTTCAAAGGCTTTAATGGCGTATTCATCAAACGCGGTGAGAAAAACGATATACGGACGATGTTCCGGGTCGAGCATCCCCACCATTTCCAGACCGCTGATGCGCGGCATCTGGATGTCGAGAAACAGCACGTCCGGACGCAGTTTATGCACCGCGCCGATCCCTTCCACGGCATTTGAACACTCACCGACGATTTCGATATCACTCTGCTCCTGCAAAAATACGCGCAGGTTCTCCCGAGCTAACGGTTCATCATCGACAATTAAGACTTTAATCATGCCTCATCCCTCCATGGCAGTCGTAATGTTATTCGGGTGTAACTATCAGGCTCACAGGCGACGCTTATCCCATAGTCATCGCCAAATCGTTCACGTAAACGCTTATCCACCAGATTCATCCCCAGCCCGCTGGCATTGGTTACCGGTTGATACAAACCGGCATTGTCTTCGATCTCCAGCATCAAATGTTGCCCCTCACGTCGGGCGTTGATTGCCACTCGTCCTGTATCCAGCAGCTGTGATGTCCCATGTTTAATGGCGTTTTCCACTATCGGTTGCAGAGTAAACGCGGGCAATTGCTGCTGGGATAATTCTTGCGGAATAGCAATGTTAACCTGCAAACGCGACTGGAAGCGCGCCTTTTCAATTTGCAGATAAGCATTCACATGTTCAATTTCGTCGGCGAGAGTAACAAACTCCGAAGGCCGCTTTAAGTTTTTGCGAAAAAAAGTGGAAAGATACTGCACCAGTTGGCTGGCCTGTTCGCTGTCACGACGGATTACCGCTTTAATGGTGTTAAGCGCATTAAACAAGAAATGGGGGTTCACCTGGGCGTGAAGTAGTTTGATCTCTGACTGGGTGAGCATCGCTTTTTGCCGCTCATATTGCCCGGCAAGGATCTGCGCCGAAAGCAGTTGCGCAATCCCCTCGCCCAGCGTGCGGTTGATTGAACTGAACAAACGGTTTTTGGCTTCATACAATTTGATGGTGCCCATCACCCGCTGATTTTCACCACGCAACGGGATCACCAGCGTCGACCCCAGTTTGCATTGCGGATGCAACGAGCAACGGTAAGGCACTTCGTTGCCATCAGCGTAGACCACTTCACCGGTTTCAATCGCTTTTAAGGTGTAAGTCGAAGAAATCGGTTTGCCGGGTAAATGGTGGTCGTCACCAATTCCGGTAAAGGCCAGCAATTTCTCACGATCGGTAATCGCGACGGCACCAATATCCAGCTCCTGATACAGCACCTGCGCCACTTTCATGCTGTTCACTTCGTTAAACCCCTGGCGCAAAATGCCTTCTGTCGAGGCCGCCACTTTCAGCGCGGTGGCAGAAAAAGCCGAAGTGTATTTTTCAAACATTGCGCGTTTATCGAGCAATATACGCATAAACAGCGCCGCGCCGACAGTATTAGTGACCATCATTGGCGCAGCAATATTACTCACCAGACGCACCGCATCTTCATAAGGTCGGGCGATCGCCAGGATGATCAGCATTTGCACCATTTCAGCGACGAACGTGACGGCACCGGCGGTTATGGGGTTAAAGACTTTATCAGTGCGCCCGCGACGGATCAGGATGCTGTGTACCAGGCCGCCAAGCAATCCTTCAACGATGGTCGAGATCATGCAACTTAGCGCGGTCATACCCCCCATCGAATATCGATGTAACCCACCGGTCAGACCAACCAGCCCACCGACGACCGGACCGCCGAGTAAACCGCCCATTACCGCGCCAATCGCACGAGTATTGGCAATAGAATCGTCGATGTGCAACCCGAACCAGGTGCCCATGATGCAGAAGATGGAAAAGACGATGTAGCAGAGAAATTTATGCGGCAGACGAACCGTAACCTGCATTAACGGTATGAATAATGGCGTTTTACTCATTAACCACGCAATGACTAAAAAAACGCACATCTGCTGAAGCAGCAGCAACACCAGATTAAAATCGTACATACCCGCAAACCACACTTCCCTTTAAAACGCGTAACATACATTGCCTGCGTTTAACTTTCTTTGAACTCTTGCAGAAAAATGAGAATTCGTGAGTACGATCACTCAAAATTGCCTGGCAAAAATAAAAAAACCTAAAGATGCACAAAAAACGGGCAAAACTACCTGGTTCGCAAAACTGCGTCTAAAGTTAAACCGGGACCTCGCGAGCAAGGGTGAGAGGATGGCGCTTTACACAATTGGTGAAGTGGCGTTGCTTTGTGATATCAACCCTGTCACGTTACGCGCGTGGCAGAGGCGTTACGGATTGCTGAAACCGCAGCGGACAGACGGCGGTCATCGGCTGTTCAACGATGCCGATATTGACCGGATCCGGGAGATCAAACGCTGGATCGACAACGGCGTGCAGGTCAGCAAAGTTAAAATGCTGCTCAGTAATGAAAATGTTGATGTACAGAACGGCTGGCGCGATCAGCAAGAAACATTACTGACTTACCTGCAAAGCGGCAATCTGCATAGCCTGCGAACGTGGATCAAAGAGCGTGGACAGGATTACCCCGCCCAGACGCTCACCACGCACCTGTTTATTCCTCTGCGCCGACGGCTTCAGTGCCAACAACCGACTCTCCAGGCGTTGCTGGCGATCCTCGACGGCGTACTAATCAACTACATCGCTATTTGCCTGGCCTCTGCGCACAAAAAACAAGGTAAAGATGCACTGGTGGTTGGCTGGAATATTCACGATACCACCCGTCTGTGGCTGGAGGGCTGGATTGCCAGTCAACAAGGATGGCGCATTGATGTCCTCGCCCACTCACTCAATCAACTACGCCCGGAACTGTTTGAAGGCCGCACGCTATTGGTGTGGTGCGGCGAAAACCAGTCCCCCGCCCAGCAACAGCAACTCACCAGTTGGCAACAGCAAGGCCATGATATTTTCCCGCTCGGCATTTAATGATTCGTTAACAAATGCGCTTTACTGTACAATCCTTTCGTTAACATAAGGAGTGCATTATGCGCATAGCTAAAATTGGGGTCATCGCCCTGTTCCTGTTTATGGCATTAGGTGGAATTGGTGGCGTCATGCTCGCAGGTTATACCTTTATTTTGCGTGCTGGCTAAACACCTGCACCAGCCGTTCAAACAGGCGGTCTGCGATGATCGCCGCCAGTGCCACCAGCAACGCGCCTTCGATATCAATTTTTGAACCGACTTTAACGGGAGAAGCCGCCTGTAGCGGCAGACTCACGGCTGCCAACAAAACCAGTGAACCTGCCCAGAGTTTTGAGAGTGGCATGATGCTTTCCTCATTTTTTTACTTTTTTTCAGCGAATTAAGAGAAAATCATCGTGTTTTTTGCCGGATGCGGCGTAAACGCCTTATCCGGCCTACAAATAGCGAAAATTCAAAAGGGTGCAAACACCCTGTAGGCCTGATAAGCACAGTGCATCAGGCAAAGGGCGCAAACGTCGCGCCCTGACTAAAGCATTACAGCAACTCAAACTCGCCTTTCTTAACGCGTGCGGAATCAGTGCCGATAAAGACGTTGAACTTGCCAGGCTCGGCGTCATATTTCATCTGCTGATTCCAGAACTTCAGCGCCTCAATATCGATCGGGAAGCTGACGGTCTGAGTTTCGCCCGGTTTCAGGGTGATTTTTTCAAAGCCTTTCAGCTGCTTCACCGGACGACTCATGGAAGCCGTCACATCCTGCAAGTACATCTGCACTACCGTGGCCCCTTCGCGCTTACCGGTGTTCGTCACCTGCACGCTGGCGGTCACTTTGCCGTCACGCTTCATGGTCGGCGCAGAAAGTTTCACCTCAGAGACGGTGAAAGTGGTGTAGCTCAGACCATAGCCAAACGGATAAAGCGCCCCGTTAGCTTCATCGAAATAGCGCGAAGTGTATTTGTTCGGCTTGTCGGCATTATACGGACGACCGGTATTCAAATGGCTGTAGTACACCGGGATCTGCCCGACAGAACGCGGGAAGGACATTGGCAGCTTGCCGGACGGGTTGTAATCACCAAACAACACATCGGCAATCGCATTACCGCCTTCCGTACCCGCAAACCAGGTTTCCAGAATCGCGTCGGCCTGCTGATCTTCTTTCACCAGCGCCAGTGGACGACCGTTCATCAGCACCAGCACCAGCGGTTTACCGGTGGCTTTCAGCGCCGCAATCAAGTCACGTTGGCTTTGCGGAATAGTGATATCGGTCCGACTGGAGGCTTCATGCGCCATCCCCTGTGCTTCACCGACCACAGCCACCACCACATCAGATTGTTTCGCAGTCTGCACAGCTTCATCAATCATCTCTTGCGGCGAGCGCAAATCGACGTTGACCGCTTCTTCATACTGATTCAGGAAGTCAACGATGCCTTTGTCATTGGTGACGTTGGCCCCTTTGGCATACAGCACTTTACCGTTTTCACCGACGGCATTTTTAATCCCGGTCAGTACGGTCACGGATTGCCCGGCAACACCAGCGGCAGACCAGCTGCCCATGACGTCACGTTTGCTGTCTGCCAGTGGCCCCACCACCGCAATGGTGGCTGTTTTTTTCAGCGGCAACGTTTCGAGACGGTTTTTTAATAGCACCAGACTTTCACGCGCCACTTCACGCGCTTCTTTGCGGTGCAAACGGCTTTCGGCATTGGTATCCACCGGGTCAGATTCTTTCGGCCCAAGGTGGCTGTATGGGTCGTTAAACAACCCCATATCATATTTAACGTTCAGCACATGACGGGCAGCGTCGTCCAGCTCTTCCATCGTCACCTTGCCGGACTTGATCAACCCCGGCAGATACTTCGAGTAGTACTCATCGCTCATACTCATGTTGATCCCGGACTTCAGCGCCACGCGCACCGCATCTTCCGGGTCTGCCGCCGTACCGTGTTTAATCAGTTCTTTGATTGCGCCATGATCGGAAACGGTGATGCCTTTAAAGCCCCACCGATCGCGCAATACGTCTTTCAGCAGCCAGGAATCGGAGGTGGCAGGCGTGCCGTTCAGAGAATTCAACGCCACCATCACCGCGCCACTGCCTGCGTCCAGCCCCGCTTTGTACGGCGGCATATAATCATTAAACAGACGCTGCGGGCTCATATCGACGGTGTTGTACTCTTTACCGCCTTCTACCGCACCGTATGCAGCAAAGTGTTTGACGCTGGTCATCACCGAGTAGCGATCTGCCGGGCTTTTGCCTTGCATCGCTTCAACCATGGTTTTGCCCATCATTGAGGTGAGATATGTATCTTCGCCAAAACCTTCGGAAGCACGTCCCCAGCGCGGATCGCGCGAGACATCGACCATCGGTGCCCAGGTCATATTCAGGCCATCATCTGCCGCTTCATAAGCTGAGACACGCCCAACCGTTTTCACCGCATCGAGGTTAAAAGAAGAGGCCAGACCGAGGCTAATCGGGAACACCGTGCGTTGACCGTGCAGCACGTCGTAAGCAAAGAAAAGAGGAATTTTCAGGCGGCTCAGCTCCATTACCTGATCCTGCATGGCGCGGATATCCTGACGGGTTACGGTATTGAAAATCGCCCCAACCTGCCCGTCTTTGATCATCTCGCGGATCGCCTCTTTCGGGTTATCCGGGCCGACGCTGATTAAGCGAAGCTGACCAATCTTTTCATCAACCGTCATTTTCTTGAGCAGCTCGGTGACGAACGCATCCCGCGCTTCGGGCGTTAATGGATGGTTGCCGAACAAATCATCTGCCAGTGCTGGTTGCAAGGCCAGACTCACCGCGATACCTACTGAACATAGCCATTTCATATGGATTTTTCTTCCTCTGTTGCCCGACGAGGCAGCGAAAATAGTGCAAAAACCGTAGTTTGCCATAAGCCTGGAGGAGAGAGAAAAAGAATGCTCAGTTTATTGTCTGAATTTTCAAAATATTCACTCGCTGAATTGTCATACAAGGCGCTATTCTAGTTTGTGATATTTTTTCGCCACCACAAGGAGTGGAAAATGTCTTCCATGACAACAACTGATAATAAATCCTTTTTGAATGAACTTGCCCGTCTGGTCGGTCATTCACACCTGCTCACCGATCCCGCCAAAACGGCCCGCTATCGCAAGGGCTTCCGTTCTGGTCAGGGCGACGCACTGGCTGTCGTTTTTCCTGGTTCGCTGCTGGAATTGTGGCGGGTGCTGAAAGCCTGCGTCACCGCTGACAAAATTATTCTGATGCAGGCCGCCAATACCGGTCTGACCGAAGGCTCGACGCCAAACGGTAACGATTATGATCGCGATATCGTGATCATCAGCACCCTGCGCCTCGACAAGCTGCACGTTCTCGGCAAGGGCGAACAGGTGCTGGCGTATCCTGGCACCACGCTCTATTCGCTGGAGAAAGCCCTCAAACCATTAGGTCGCGAACCGCATTCGGTGATTGGTTCATCGTGTATAGGCGCATCGGTCATCGGCGGTATCTGTAACAACTCCGGCGGCTCACTGGTGCAACGTGGCCCGGCGTATACCGAAATGTCGTTATTCGCGCGAATAAATGAAGACGGCAAACTGACGCTGGTGAACCACCTGGGGATTGATCTGGGCGAAACGCCGGAGCAGATCCTTAGCAAGCTGGATGACGATCGCATCAAAGAAGATGATGTTCGCCATGATGGTCGTCACGCCCACGATTATGACTATGTCCACCGCGTTCGGGATATTGAAGCCGACACGCCCGCACGTTATAACGCCGATCCGGATCGGTTATTTGAATCGTCTGGTTGCGCCGGGAAGCTGGCCGTCTTTGCGGTACGCCTTGATACCTTCGAAGCGGAAAAAAATCAGCAGGTGTTTTATATCGGCACCAACCAGCCGGAAGTACTGACCGAAATCCGTCGTCATATTCTGGCTAATTTCGAAAATCTGCCGGTTGCCGGGGAATATATGCATCGGGATATCTACGATATCGCGGAAAAGTACGGCAAAGACACCTTCCTGATGATTGATAAGTTAGGCACCGACAAGATGCCGTTCTTCTTTAATCTCAAGGGACGCACCGATGCGATGCTGGAGAAAGTGAAATTCTTCCGTCCGCATTTTACCGACCGTGCGATGCAAAAATTCGGTCACCTGTTCCCCAACCATTTACCGCCGCGCATGAAAAACTGGCGCGATAAATACGAGCATCATCTGCTGTTAAAAATGGCGGGCGATGGCGTTGGTGAAGCCAAATCGTGGCTGGTGGATTATTTCAAACAGGCCGAGGGCGATTTCTTTGTCTGTACGCCAGAGGAAGGTAGCAAAGCGTTTTTACACCGTTTCGCCGCTGCGGGCGCAGCAATTCGTTATCAGGCTGTGCATTCCGATGAAGTCGAAGACATTCTGGCGCTGGATATTGCCCTGCGGCGTAACGACACCGAATGGTATGAGCATTTACCGCCGGAGATCGACAGCCAGTTGGTGCACAAGCTCTATTACGGCCATTTTATGTGCTATGTCTTCCATCAGGATTACATCGTTAAAAAAGGCGTGGATGTGCATGCATTGAAAGAACAGATGCTGGAACTGCTACAACAGCGTGGCGCGCAATACCCTGCCGAGCATAACGTCGGTCATTTGTATAAAGCACCGGAGACGTTGCAGAAGTTCTATCGCGAGAACGACCCGACCAACAGTATGAATCCGGGGATTGGTAAAACCAGTAAGCGGAAAAACTGGCAGTAAGTGGAGTAAATACAGCAGGAGGCCTGATGCAGATGTAGGCCTGATAAGATGCGCCAGCATCGCGTCAGGCTCGGGCACCTGATGCCGGATGCGGCGTGAACGCCTTATCCGGCCTACGGACGTGTCACTTTTGTAGGCCTGATAAGATGCGCAAGCATCGCGTCAGGCTCGGGCACCTGATGCCGGATGCGGCGTAAACGCCTTATCCGGCCTACGGACGCGTCACGTTTGTAGGCCTGATAAGATGCGCAAGCATCGCATCAGGCTCGGGCACCTGATGCCG